>NZ_JAUBTG010000049.1:0-49690 GCF_036702395.1 Microcoleus sp. D3_18_C2
CCGTCCTTTTTGGACGGGCGGGACGCCCATCCCACAATAACAATTAAAATTGTAAGTTATTTAATTCGCGATCCTAAATGACAGACCCTTCGCAGGAAATACGGGAGAAAATGTCAGGTTATCACGCACCCTAAAATAGGTTCTGATACACAATTAATATGATATCCGTTGCAATTGCCCCCCATCTGACCACGAATTTCAAAGGTGGTACCCGCCACGTGATTTATCCGTGGAATCAATCCAAAATCGAAAATCGAAAATCACTTATTGCCCCCGCATTGATCCCTGGGGTCAATCTAAAATCGAAAATCTAAAATCTAAAATCGATTGACGGTCGAGGGGGTTTACGCTCATCTGTGAGTAATATTATAGATGGTTGGTGAACCGGCCCCTACCAAGAATTATGGTTAATTTACCGCCCATGATTTAACAGCTTATCCTAACTTTTAACTTTTAACTTTTGCGAAATCGGCAGTTCGATCGCAAATTCTGTTCCTCGGCCAACTTCTGAATGACACTCCAACTTACCGCCGTGGGTGTCTTTAACTATTTGGTAACTAATCGATAACCCCAAACCAGTGCCGGTGCCCACAGGTTTGGTAGTAAAAAATGGGTCAAACATCCTTGACTGAACTTCGGGATGGATACCGGGCCCGCTGTCAGAAATCCGCACACACACTTGATTTTCGCTGCTGACTTCAGTAACAATGCGAATCTGGTTAACTTTGCAAGTACAGTTTGCTGATGACTCTTCCACAGCGTCGATCGCATTTACCAGCAAATTCATAAATACCTGGTTTAATTGAGCCGGATAACACTCGACTTTGGGCAGGTTTCCGTAATTTTTAATAACTTGAATCTCCCGATGTTTTGGCTGTGACTGGAATCGGTGCTGCAAAATCACCAAAGTGCTCTCTATCCCTTCATGAATGTCTATTACTTTGCGATCTGTTTCGTCGAGTCTCGAAAAGTTTCTCAAAGACAGCACTATCTGCTTAATTCGGTTAGCACCTTCTTGCATTGAAGCCATGATTTTTGGGAAATCCCCAGCAATAAAATCTACCTCGACTTCTGCCAATTCTTGGGCTATTTCAGGAACTGGTTCGGGATAGTATTGCTGGTAGAGATCGATCAATTTTACCAAATCGCGAGCGTACTGTGCGGCGGGAATAATGTTGCCGTAGATAAAACTGATGGGGTTATTAATTTCGTGGGCTACTCCCGCTACCATTTGCCCGATACTTGACATTTTTTCTGCTTGAATGAGCTGAGATTGAGCCTTTTTTAAGTCTGCCAGAGTTTTTTCTAACTGTTGCGCTTTTTCTCGTTCTCGCTGTTCGCTAAATTGCAACTCTACTTCGGCTTGTTTGCGATCGCTAATATCAATATGCGTACCCGTCATCCGCAAAGGATTTCCCGAAGCGTCGTGTTCCATCACCTTCGCTTGAGCTAAAATCCACTTCCACTCGCCGGATTTTGTCAGCATCCTAAATTCCACTTCGTAAGTAGGATTTTTGCCTTCCAGGTGAGCATTTAGCGCTGCTTTAGCCGGAGACAAATCCTCTGGATGTACCAGTTGCTCCCAGGATGCAAAACTATTTTCTACCTCCTCTACTTCATATCCCAGCATCATTTTCCACCGTGGATTAAAATAGACTTCTCCCGTGGCAAGATTCCAATCCCACAAGCCCATCGCACTGCCTTCAAATGCCAGATAAAAACGTTCTTCGCTAATTTGCAAAGCTGCTTCGGCTTGTTTGCGATCGCTAATATCCATCACTGTTCCCAACAGTTTTATTACTTCCCCGGTTTCGCTAAAAACAGCTTCTCCCCTTCCTTCCACGTATATAATTTGACGGCTAGGATGCAAAAATCGGAACTCTCTTTTGTAGGCAATGCCTTGTGAGATAGTTAGGCTGACTGTTTCTTGAAATAATTCTCTGTCGTCGGGATGACACATCTTTAAAAGTTTGGCAGATGTCGGTTCAGTTGCACTTGAGTCAAGACCAAAAATGCGGAATACTTCTTCTGACCAAGTAATTTTATTGGTGACTAAATCAAATTCCCAACTGCCGATGTGGGCAATTTTCTGGGCGGCTGCTAGACTAGCTTCGCTTTGTTGAAGTTTAAGTCGCTGTTGTTTATCTTGTTCCAGAAGTGTTGCTTGAGCGATCGCAATTCCCATCTGTGCCGCCACAGCGCTCAATAATGTGATCTCCTCCTGCGTCCAGTGGCGGGGGCGATCGTACTGATGCAAGCATATCATTCCGTTGGCTTTTCCCTGGTAGGAAGTGCGGATGGATATCATCGATTTTAAGCCTATTTGACAGCACAAATCTCGGGCGTTTTCTAGCAGCGGGTCGGAAAAAACATCGTCAGAAACTACAGCTTGATCTTGGGATAATAAAAACTGAACGTGAGGATTGCCCTGTACGGGAATTTCTAAATCTAAAAGCGATTTGGATGCGGATTTTCTGTACTCAGCGACATTATTAATTCTGGGAATAGGGTGTTCTGTGTAGGTGTGAACCAAGCAGCAATCAGCATTAAAAATTCTACCTATTTGGGCAGTAGCTGTTTGAAAAACTTGATCTTGATTTAAACTGTATCGAATTTCAAGAGTAATTGTTTCTATTAAAAACCTTTGTTTGATTTGCCGTTCTAAAGCAGATAAAGCTGTTTTTAGTTCTAGTTCAGCTTGTTTGCGATCGCTAATTTCAGTAGCCGTCCCCAAAATTTTCCAAGGTTTGTCGTCTGCGGTTCTGGCAAACACGGTATCCACGCTAACAAACCACCGATATTCACCATTTTTGTGCTGAATTCGGTACTCACACTCAAAGCTTTCACCGTCTTTTGCTGCCTCAATCCTGCTGAGGTGTTGTGAGAATCCTGGCAAATCGTCAGGGTGTATTAAGTTAGGAAGAAATCCTCCTGCCATTTGCTGTATTTCTTCAAAAGAATAGCCAATATCGCTATATATTTCGCGGTTGATATACAAAGTTCGCTGTTCAATCAAATCGGAAACGTACAAAAGATTAGGATGTGTTTTAATTACTGCCGACAGCCAGCGTTGGCTGTCTCGGAGTTCTGCTTCGATCCGCTTGCGTTCTTCTATTTCTGCTTGCAGCCGTGCATTTTGTGCTAAAATTTGTTTATAAAGACGGCTCAGAAGCAGTTGATTTTCGATCCGGCTCACCACTTCTTCTGTTTGAAATGGTTTACTAATGTAGTCGGCTCCTCCCACCGAAAAAGCTTTGACTTTATCAAAAACTTCATTTAAAGAGCTAATAAAAATCACAGGAATATGTTTGGTTTGCGGACAAGCTTTTAACTTTTCGCAGACTTGATACCCATCCATACCGGGCATCATGATGTCCAGCAAAATCAAGTCTGGTGGACTCGACATAGCAAAGTTAAGAGCCAATTTGCCATCTCGTGTCGGTCGCACTTTATATCCCCGCTTAGACAAAAGCTGGGATAAAAGCCGCAAGCTTTCTGGATGGTCGTCCACCATTAAAATATTTTCTTGTAAGACAGTGTTTTCAAGTCTAACTGTTTCTAGTCTTGGATTTTTATCGTCAGTTGTATTCACAGCAAACCCTCAAACTATTCAAGTTGTATATGTGGGAATATTTTTAAAGTCATTAACCGCTTGTAGCTAACACTCTCAGATAAACCAGCACAACTATTGGCTCTCTAGCACACTCTTAAATTATCTGTCATTATATCAAAAGTAACGATCTTTTGAAAATCTTGGTAGCTCAAATTATCGGAGTCTGGTGATAAAACAGCCTAGATTCCTCTAATCACAGGCTAACCAAGCAATATTGATTAAATAAAGGTAAAATTTTTATTCTTAGACTTTATACGACCATGCTTGCAGCCATTGATCGGGTGCTTTGTGTTGAGATTTCTCATTAGATATCCTCAGTAAAAACGTTAATTTAAACAAGCCGGAACATTGGTGTCAACTTAAGACTAAAAATTATTTTTTTCTGGTTGGTATCCAAGTTGTGAGTTCCCTAAATTTCCCTTATTAAGCAGCCCTAGGGCAGTGTAGGCATAATTGTCAAACAGTTGTTACCGTTACTAATTATGAGCTTAAGTTGACACCAATGGGCCCTAAAAAACTCCTACAATATCTTATATCTTATTTGCGGGATGGGGCTGATTTATGGTATCTTTGTCTCGGCTTGCAATTCTCCGCAAGCGGCGTAAACGGCTTTCACGTTATACCAATTCAGAAAAATCCGAGCAATTTCTAAAGCTAGCTGGGGCTTGCCTTGGTCAATCAACCACTGTAAAAAAGGAGTCATCGTTCGCTCGTTCAGCATCCCACCTAATGATAAAATTCCCCACAAAATTTGGTGCAAAAAAGTCATTTGAATCATCATCCGTACTTCCCAACTTGGGTGTTTTTGATAAAACAAAACTCCCATTCTCCCGCGCTCAATTTCTCGGTTAATCATGCCTGGAATTTGCTCCAAACTAAAAGCTGGATGCCAGTGATAACCGACCGCAGCGGGACATTTAATGAGTTTTAAACCTAATTTTTTTAACCTAACTCCCAACTCTAAATCTTCCCATCCGTACAGTTGAAAGCGAGTGTCAAAAAGTCCAGCGGCCAGCAGCCAGTGGCGGGCGATCGCCACATTTCCCGTAGCAAAATAAGCCGCCGAAAAATCGGTGATTTTGTAAGGTTCTGAGGTAGGATTGTCGAAATTGCAAGTATTAATCACGCTGCCGTAAGTAAAAACAGCATCAGTATCTTTGTAACCCTGTAGTAAAGCATCGGCGTGTGCTTGCAAAAAATGCTCTGTTACCACCAAATCGCTGTCAATAAAAATAATCGTATCGCCCTTAGCATCTTCAACGCCCAAATTCCGGGCAGCGGCCGGGCCCTGGTGAGATTGACAGATCGATCGCACATGAGGCAACAAGTCAGCATTTGCGGCCAACCACTCCAGCGTCCCGTCCGTCGATCCGTCGTCCACGACAATTACTTCATAGTCTCTGACAATCTCACCGAACTGCTGATTTTCCAAAGCCAGTAGACATTTTGCCAAAATCGGTTTACGATTATACGTCGGAATTACAACACTAAAAAACACGGTTTTTCCCCATCGCCACAGTTACCGTATCCCACGGTAGCAGATTTTCCGCAGCAACTCCTCCGGTAAATAGCCAAGTTTATCAAAAAAAGAATATATAAATCTGTACTATTTCTGACAAGAATCGATCTCAATTAGGTGCATAATGAAAAGTCGGTTAAATATCACATCTTGCACCATTCTCCAGAACAGGCAAGATGCCTGTTCCACAAAAATGATATTTTTTTGTGGGGTGGGCATCTTGCCCGCCCTTAAAAGCTTAGTGACAAGGGTGCAAGATGTCAGTTAAATTCAGGATGTAAAGAGCAATGAGTCGCGCTAAAAAAGTTGTCCTAGCATATTCCGGCGGAGTCGATACCTCCGTCTGTATTCCTTACCTCAAAAACGAGTGGGGTGTTGAAGAAGTAATTACTCTGGCCGCGGATTTGGGACAGGGAGACGAATTAGAACCGATCCGCAAAAAAGCTTTAGCATCCGGTGCTTCGGAATCTTTAGTTATTGATGCTACGGAAGAATTTGTCAAAGACTATGCGTTTCCAGCGATTCAAGCTAACGCACTTTACGAAAACCGTTATCCCCTTTCGACTGCCCTCGCTCGCCCGCTGATTGCTAAATTGTTAGTAGAAGCTGCGGAAAAATACGGTGCAGATGCGATCGCCCACGGTTGCACAGGTAAAGGAAACGATCAGGTGCGGTTCGATGTGTCGATCGGCGCGCTCAACCCCAAGATTAAAATCTTAGCACCAGCGCGGGAGTGGAAAATGAGCCGCGAAGAAACGATCGCATACGGCGAGAAATGCGGTATTCCGTCGCCCGTGAAAAAGTCTTCGCCTTACAGTATCGATCGCAACTTATTGGGAATGGCAATTGAAGCCGGAATCCTCGAAGATCCTTGGGCGGAACCGCCGGAAGAGGTGTATTTGATGACAAAGGCGATCGAACAAACTCCCGACACACCCGAATACCTAGAAATCGGTTTCGATTGCGGAAATCCTGTCAGTTTAAACGGCACAAATTTATCACCAGTCGCCTTAATTACCCAACTCAACGAAATAGTTGGAAACCACGGAGTCGGCCGGATTGACATGATTGAAAACCGCCTCGTCGGGATTAAATCGCGGGAAATTTACGAAACACCAGCGATTTTAGTTTTGATGCACGCGCACCGAGACTTAGAAAGTTTGACGCTGACAGCAGATGTAACGCGGTACAAGCGAGGCATCGAAGAAACCTACAGCCAAATGATTTACAACGGTCTTTGGTACAATCCTTTGAAAACAGCTTTAGACGCATTTATTCAGGACACGCAAAAGCGAGTAACTGGAACCGTGCGGCTCAAACTGTTCAAAGGAAATGCGACTATTGTCGGCCGCAAATCTGACAATTCTCTGTACAGTTTCGACTTAGCAACCTACGGCGCAGAGGACGAATTCGATCACAAAGCTGCCGAAGGATTTGTCTATGTTTGGGGACTACCAACCCGCATTTGGTCGGAAAAAAATAGAGGTTACAAATAGGAGGCAATTAGGGTTAAAAACCTGATGTTCAGCCGCCAAATCGAATTCGGATTAACAATTCGATGTTAACCCACCGAATCGAATTGGCGGCTACACAAACAAAGTCCGCCTTCGCGGAATTAGAGTAGGGTGTGCACGTCGCACCTTATCTGTCGCAATCGCCCAACCTGTGCCAGTTGCGTAAGTCTTGTTATTATTAAAATCTGTATATGATTATTAAACTCGGTAAATAACCTGAAAAGTTTTAGTCTCATCACTCACATCGGGGTATTATACTGAAAAAGTCAGTCTAATTAATAGTTAGACCTCAGCATATTTGAAGCATAATATTTGAAGCATAAGATCAGGAGAAAATTGGCTATGTCTGAAGTATGTTTTAATGTGAGCGGTCATAAAATACAATTAATTCTAAGCCTGTCGGGTCAACAAAGTATTGTTCATGATAACAAAACGATTTCCGAAAAAGGCAGCTCTCTCGCTCCGACCTCTAACCACTATTTTAAAGTCAGTGAAGATGGAAAGATGTCAAGCTATGAAGTGGTTTTCAAAGCCAACTTTTCGGGTGTAATAGAATATAGTGTTAAACGAAATAATGTGCTGGTTAAAAAGGGTATATTAAGTGCATTCACACCCGGACTAATGAGGATATCCTTTTTTTCCATTGGTCTGGCTCTGTTCTTAAATACAATATCTTTAATTTTTATTCCACAATTTAGAGAAGTTTTCCTTCAGTCGCTTTTCAATTATATTGATGTCGGAATAAAATTGCTGTTTTCTATTGCTTTTTTGGGATTTGGAATCTCCTTAAAGAGAGTTCTTTTAAGAAACTTGCGCTTTGTGACCACAGTGCTCTGGATTCATATAGGTCTAATGATTTTCGGCTCCTTATCACTTATTTTCCGCTACCTACAAGAAGGAATTATTTTGAGTAACATTTGGGTTATTGCTATGAGGCTTGGATTTATCTGGCTGTTTTGGTTTCTTTTGAACAATTGTGAGGCGCTAGCTCAAGAATTTAAGTCCCAATCTTCCTAATGTGAGAGTTATCCGGCGATCGTCAAAGCAGGGGGTAAAGTACGCAGGGCCACCCTTGTCAAAGTCCGAGCGAGCGATTTGCGTCATCAAAGGCGATAGTAATAATTGGTAATTGGTAATTGGTTGTTATCTTAATAATTTGTTAAATTGTCTTCAGACAAATTTAGCTTTGAGGCAGGGGTTGAAACCCCTGCCGGATTGCGGCAGGGCTGCGCCAGGATTGCTGGGTCAACGTAAAACAGCCGATCGCTAAGATTTCTGTTTTTCCACACTGCCCAAATCCAACTTAGCCCGCAACTCCTCCTTAATCCGATTTAAAATAGAATCCTCATCCAAAGAAGACAAAATCTTGCTCACCACAGCCTTTGGCCCATCATCTCCCCAAGAAGCACCATTAGCCAAATAAGCCTTAGTAACTTGACCGATACCATAGGAAGAAACCCCCGCGATCGCAGCTTGCGTCACCGCCACAGACAAATAAGGCCCTAAAGCCAAACCCCCCGTCGCCGGCGTCGCCAAACCCAACAATCCTTTCAAAGAACTTAAACCAAAATTAGCCAACAATTCACCCGCCGTAATTCCCCCCATACTAATCGCAATCTTTTGCAGCAATTCCACCGCGCCCGCTTCCGTCATCGCAATGCCGTAAACTTTAGATAAAGTTAATATCATCACCACATCAATTACCGCACCGCTAAGAATATCAACTACAGTAATTGGATTAAGTGCGATCGCTACCGATTTCGTCATTACCCCGTTCCAGATAATTCGATTAGCCGCGTCATCTCGAATCTCCATTTTTCGCTGCACCAACTGCTCGTTAATATCCCCCGCACATAGCATCGTATTCAGCGCGACCAAAGATTTGCCTTCCCGGTCTAAAACCTCCAAAATCTTTAATTTTAAATCTTGCACTTGTGGCAAACTGCGAGTCATTTGCACCCCCATACTTCCGTCGGGACGGCGCACCGCCCTCGCCGTCAAAGGCGAAGCCGCCGCCATCACAATTTCATCGGGAGACAACAATTCTCTCACGCGATCGTCTCGAATTTTATGATAAATTGCCAGCCTGTCTGCATCAGGATACTGGTCAATTTTATTAAATACTAATAACATCGGTTTTCCGGCTTCCCGCAACTGCGAAAGTGCTGCGTATTCCACCTTTGTAATATCGCCAGCCACCACAAACAAAATCAAATCTGCTTGTTGAGCAACGCGGCGCGCCAACATTTCGCGAGTTTCGCCGTCAACTTCATCTATTCCCGGAGTATCGATTAATTCCACTTGCGACAAACGGTAAATAACTGGCGAAAGTCTATCGGGCAACTTCTCATCAATTCCCTCTCCGACATCCCACTGCCCGATAGTCGTCGTGCGAGTCACCCCGTGAGTCGGGCCAGTTTCAAACACATTTTGACCTAGCAGCGCGTTCAAAACCGAAGATTTTCCCCTTCCCACCATCCCAAACACAGCTATTTGCACGCAAGCGCGCTCTAGCTTGTCGAGCATTTTCTCCAACCCGCCAATTTCCGGTTCCAGTCCAGTTCGCTCTTGAACTGTCAAGTCGAGATTTTCTACTATATCTCGCAGAGCATCTTTAGCGTGGCGCAGGTTGAGTTCTGCCTGAATGTCTGCGAAGCTTAAAATTGTGTCATCTAATTCTCGATCGACATTTGAAAAATCCGAGGCTTCAGTCATTGTTCCCTTATTTTATAGTTCTGTTTTGTTTAAAGTTTCAGCGAATACAATGCTATTCTAGCTTTCTCTGTCTGCTTTGTACATTCTCTCGGATTTATCCAACTCTAACTCTCGGATTTACCAAATTCTAACTCTCGGATTTACTCAAGCCTGACTCAGCCAAAAGTTCTCGCATTCACCCGCAAGCCCGCCGGGGATTTAAATCCCCGTCTTATAGCAAAAGTCGGTTAAAACCGACTGCCAACCTAAATTAGATTGTGATAAATTTCAGTCCTCTTTGAGAGGACTTTCGCTATGAGACAGGGGTTTTTAACCCCTGTCGGACAGTGCGACAGACCACTAAGCCGATTTACCCAATTTCAACTCATTTACAACAATGATTAACCGCCTCCAAATAATAGCCAGTTATCCCTTTCCTTTACGTGTGATAATTTTCCTATTAATCTTGCTAGCAATTTGGCTGCCCCTAGCAGCACCAATTTACTTGTTAGTTAAAGATAGCAACCTTGCAACTATTCTCACTATGGCGCTGTTGTTTACAGAGTTTCTATTTTTGGTGCGGATCTGGGGAAAAAAGGTTTACGGACAAACCCAATTACTCAAAAGTTACGGTTTAATCAATACGCGAAAAAACGGTTTTGAGCTTTTAATCGGATTGGCGATCGGGCTTTTGCTCACTTTTAGCTTATTTGCGGTGCAAGGACTGTTCGGCTTAGTCGCGTGGCAAAATTCTGATAATTTGCCGAGAATCATCGCAGAAGGGCTGTTAAGCGCCCTTGGAGTCGGTTTTGCGGAGGAGTTGGTATTCCGAGGTTGGTTGCTGGACGAGTTGCAGCGGGATTACAATTATAGAATATCTCTGTGGGTGAATAGCCTGGTGTTTGCCCTATCTCATTTTATCAAACCTGTGGCGGCCATGCTGCAGAGTTGGCCGCAGTTTCCGGGGTTGTTGTTGCTGGGTTTGATTCTGGTTTGGGGAAAACGATCGCGCCAAAATCGCCTCGGTTTGTCGATCGGGCTTCATGCAGGTTTAGTCTGGGGATATTACATGATTAACATCGGGCAGTTAGTGCGATATTCGGCCTCTGTTCCCGATTGGGTAACAGGAGTTAACGGCAATCCGCTAGCTGGGGCGATCGGGCTGTTGTTTTTGAGTGTCTTGGCTGTGGGAATGCGAAAAATGTCCCAACAATCCAAGGGTTTCGAGTAAGGACGAATAGTCCTTATTTCAGACTGCTTTGAGGACTAAACTCCTCACTACCAAACAACTTATTACGAAATTGATAAACTTATGAAACTCAGCATCTTTGCCATTGCCACACTGTTAACTTATCCAGGTTTATTTGCTCCCGCACAGGCGCAAAATCCAGCACAAATAAAGCAAAATAATTCTTTAGTTCAAGTGCAGCAAACGCCAGAACAAATTATCAATGCTTGCGTGCAGAATCAGGCTGAAACTCTGCCCAATCCTTTTACCGATGTACCTTCCAATCACTGGGCTTACAAAGCTGTTTTGACAATGTATTATTGCGGGGCTTACCGAGAAGGGATGAACCCTGCTTTAATTAAAGAATCACTGGAATCTGGAGATACTACTAGAGAAAGTTTGCCTTCCCGATCGCCCTTTCCCAATTTCCCATTACAGCCTTTTCCCGTAATTAATTAAAGAATTACTGGAAGCGGGATATCCTACTACAGGAAGCTTTTATTCCCGATTACCTTTTCCGCATTTCCCATTACCAAGATTTTAAAACTCAGCCCGAACCGTAAACGAATAATCCCCGCCCGGTTCAAGCTGATAATCCCATTTTTCTAGAAAACGGTGCAGCGGTTCCTGAATCAATGCCCTACCCTGAGAAGGCTCAAGAATCAGTGTTTTTTCTGACGTGAAACGCCACTGAAACTGCCACTCAAAATTGCCGGCAGTGACTTCACCCTCAATCGTGCCTTTTTGCCAAGATTGGCCAGTAACCCGGACATATGCAGTTGTTTCAGGCAAACGTCTCGAACTCACCTTTTTGTTTCCGCGTTTGTTTCTGCAATTGTGCGACTATTGTAAAGGCTCATGGCTTTTTCTACTCCTTGGTGCAGACTTAGTTCCACAGCTTCTACAACCAGTTTAAGCACTTTCTCTACTAACTGACTTTCCTCTGAGGAAAATTTTCCTAACACGAAGGAAATCGTATCTTTCTCATTTTTAGCAGCATCGTTTTGAGGTTTGCCGATGCCAATCCGCAAGCGAGGAAATTTGTCTGTGCCCAAATGAGAAATTGTCGATTTCATGCCGTTGTGTCCGCCGGCCGAACCGGCAAGACGCATTCTCAATTTCCCGATCGGCAAATCCATATCATCGTATACTATTAATACCGACTCCGCAGGTATCTTGTACCAATCCGTCGCCGCCCGAATCGCTTGACCCGACAGATTCATGTAAGTTAGAGGTTTCAGCAAGCGGATTTTCTGTCCCCGCGGCCGGTTTCCCTCGCCAAATATGCCTTGAAATTTGCGATTTTCCGACAGAGAAATCTGCCAAGATTTAGCCAAGGCATCAACAGCATTAAAGCCGATGTTGTGTCGGGTGCGATCGTATTTAGGTTCGGGATTGCCCAACCCAACAATTAGCTGGGGAATCACTAACTCCGCTGGTGTTTCCGACTTCTGAGTGTTGTTCATTTAACTCTCTGTGCTATCTTCCTTGGGAGTAGCCGCCGTGAGTTTTTCAGTTGCCGGTTTGCTGCTAGTTGCTACTGCTTCTTCTAACTGCTTAGCTTCCCGCGTGAATTCCGACTCAAAATCCCGCGAAGCGTCTTGAAAGCCCCGAATTGCTTTCCCCATACTCCGACCGATTTCAGGTAATTTTTTCGGGCCAAATACCAATAGGGCGATCGTAAAAATAACTGCCATTTCGGGCAAACCAATGCCAAAAATATTCATGGTTTTTCTCCAGCAATTTGTTTAGTTACTTTTTGTTTATTTATGGCAAAAGTAATCGGAAAGGGTAAGGAAAAACGGGAAAACTTAGCTTTTGCCCTTTCTCCTCAACCCTCAGCTTTTACTTTTAGCCTTACTGTTTTGCGATCTAGTTTTAGCGGCCGAGACTCGACCAATCCATATCCACACTCTCCAGAATCAGAGAAGAGTTGTAGATTTGCAAAATAATCAACAAGAACACGAAAAACAGTCCAATGAACACGCTCATCAATAGCGTGGTTCCCCAGCCGGGGGCTACCTTGCCGTATTCCGAGTTAAGGGGTTTGAGTATATCTCCTAACCAAGTCCGTTGTGCCATAAGTCACCTGAAATGAATCTCTACAGAAAAGTTTGACATATTTCTACCGCTAATTGCGATCGCAATTTCTCAGAAATGCCACCGGGGGACTCGCAAAACGGGGAGTGGGGGCTGGCTGCCATACCGTACAGCGCCTAAAATCACGAGACTTTCAGACGGATTGTTATTTTTTGTAATATTATAGAGTGGAGCACTCATAATCGATCAAAAATATGGAACCTGCAGCAGTTCTTGGCATTTCACTGGGCGTGTGTCTGGTGGCTATCACCGGTTTCTCGATCTACACGGCTTTCGGCCCTCCCGCTAAGGAATTGAGAGATCCTTTTGAAGAACACGAAGACTAAAGAAGAAGGAAGGCACAACACGGATTCGGACACGGATACACGGATGAATTTAAGTGTGTTTCCAGATATCTCCTATTCTCGGTCTCTCCCTCTCTCCCTGGTAGATATTCTTCTAGGGGCGGGAAGGGAGTGATGCTGTGAGGCGATCGCCTGTCGTCGTCTACTCGTCAATGGTATATTTTTCATAAATACAGTAAATCTCTATTCCATTTAAGCTAAAAATTATTAGGTTTCAGGGCAAAGCATAATGGGCAATACCTTTGGGCATTTATTTCGGATATCGACATTTGGGGAATCTCACGGCGGCGGTGTGGGAGTAGTAATTGACGGGTGCCCGCCCCTGGTGTCGATCGACGCATCGTTCATTCAAGCCGAACTCGATCGCCGCCGCCCTGGTCAAAGCAAAATTACTACGCCCCGCAAAGAAGCAGATACCTGCGAAATTCTGTCGGGGGTGTTTGAAGGCAAAACTTTGGGAACGCCGATCGCAATTTTAGTCCGCAATCAAGACACTCGCCCCCAAGATTACGGCGAAATGGCGACAACTTACCGCCCTTCTCACGCTGATGCTACCTACGATGCTAAGTACGGAATTCGTAACTGGCAAGGCGGAGGTCGCAGTTCGGCGAGAGAGACAATAGGTAGAGTAGCAGCAGGGGCGATCGCCAAAAAAATTCTCCAACAAGCAGCAGGAGTAGAAATAGTCGGCTACGTCAAACGCATCAAAGACTTAGAATGTGTCGCCGACCCGGACACTGTTACCTTAGAACAAGTAGAAAGCAACATCGTTCGCTGTCCCGATGCCGAATGTGCCGAAAGAATGATTGAACTGATCGAAAAAGTTCGCGACAGCGGAGATTCGATCGGCGGTGTAGTCGAATGCGTCGCCCGCAATGTACCAAAAGGGCTGGGAATGCCCGTATTCGATAAACTCGAAGCCGACTTGGCCAAAGCCATCATGTCCTTGCCCGCCAGCAAAGGCTTTGAAATAGGTTCCGGGTTTGCCGGGACTCTGCTCAAGGGCAGCGAACATAATGATGAATACTATACTGATGATAAGGGTGTAATTCGTACAGTGACGAATCGCTCTGGCGGAATTCAGGGTGGCATTGCTAACGGCGAAAATATAATTTTGCGGGCGGCATTCAAGCCGACTGCGACAATTCGCCAGCAGCAGCGCACCGTTACCCGAGAAGGCGAAGAAACGCTGCTGGCTGCCAAGGGACGGCATGACCCTTGTGTTTTGCCAAGAGCTGTGCCAATGGTGGAAGCAATGGTAGCTTTAGTGTTGTGCGACCATCTGCTGCGCCATCACGGACAATGTGGAACCTTAAAGCCTGAATTTTAAAATGGAAATCAGCTTGTCCTCAGTAGCGGCAAATCCCCTTGATTGCCCTCAACCCTCCGAATCAATAAAAGGTATAGATGATTTTGTAGTACAGTTTTGGGGCGTGCGGGGCAGTGTTCCGACACCCGGACAGGAAACTGTTCGCTACGGCGGCAATACTTCTTGTTTGGAAATGCGAGTCGCTGGCAAACGCTTGATTTTTGACGGCGGAACAGGCTTGCGGATGCTGGGAGACCAGTTGGTGCAAGAAATGCCTGTGCAAGCTTATATGTTTTTTACTCACTATCACTGGGATCACATTCAAGGTTTCCCGCTGTTCGCCCCAGCTTTCATCCGCGGCAATAGCTTTGATATTTACGGCGCGACTCCGCCGGATGGAGATTGCATGAAAAGGCACTTCGTTGAACGGGTGCTCCACTCGAATTCGCCGGTGCCGCTGATGGGTTTGCAGGCAGATTTGAATTTCTACGAACTCAATCACAACCAGACGATGATGCTGGACGATATTGAGATTAGGACGGGTTCTCTGAATCACCCGAATACTGCTATGGGATATCGGGTGACTTGGCAGGGACGATCTGTGGTTTATTGTTCGGATACTGAGCATTTTCCCGATCGACTAGATGAGAATGTCTACAATTTAGCCCTCGACGCTGATGTGCTGATTTACGATGCGATGTACACAGACGAGGAATATCACAACCCCAAGTCTCCGAAGGTGGGTTGGGGACACTCGACTTGGCAGGAAGCGGTGAGAATGGCTAAGGAGGCGCGGGTGAAACGAGTGGTGATTTTTCACCACGATCCGGCTCACACAGACGATTTTCTCGATCGCATCGCCGAAGATGTGCAAATTGCTTTTCCGAAGGCTGTCATGGCCCGCGAGGGTCTGATTTTGCCGATCGGCTTCTGAAAAGTCGCCCTTGCCAGAGCGATCGAACCATCAACCGATCGAACCATAATTGTTATGTGAATATGTGGATCTGGGGCGAAACCAGCTCCACAATTTTTTTGAATACGCAGCAAACTCTTAAGTGCATGGTATAATTCTTGCTTGTTAAGTTTTTAGGCAGATTATTTAAGGTTTTTTTTATTCTTCAACCGCGTCCGCAAGACGCCAAGACGTAAGATAATTGGAGGATTGCCAAGGGTGAAAAGGAGACAGTTTTGAATGTCAACAAACACGGGGAGGCGAGGCTCTCGCACGCCTGAGTGCTAGTCTGAGGCCAGTAGACTTCCAGAAGCCTTGTTACAGATTAATTATTAAGGACAAAAACTGAAGTTATAGCTCGGATCAAATAAAAGCGCGATCGGTTTTTTGGGCTCATGAATATTGACAACTCTCAAAAGCTAATAGCTTTTAGGTACAAACTGAGAAAATTTTCAGCAGTCAATTTGACTAACCAGAAAGAAACGATCGCTCTGGCGTTTGGCAGTAGCTGCGGCAAGCGAATGTTATGACTTGACTATCAAAATGGGAAATTTACGTTTTAGATCTTCAGCACATCAATACAGATGGATTGCCCTAGGCAGTTTTGCTGTAATTATGGGTATTTCAGGCGCCCTGGCCTACCGCCTCGCCCCGCCCCCCGGATTCATGGCTCAAGGCACTCTCAGTTCTAATAATCCGCCAGTCAAATTTTCGACCACGGGCACGACAATTCTCAAGCAGGGAGAGCAACTCACCCCGGAGGTTCTCCTAGCAGATAATGTTGTCAAAGCAGTGGCAGATGCAGTTAAGCTGTCGCCCCAGCAAGTTCGACAAAATGCTATTGTCAAAATTTCTAAGCCGGAACAACCCCTAGAAATTGTGGTTGGGTATCGCTCGCTAGATCAGGAGCAAGCAATCAAAACGGCGGATATGTTGATGAAGGGCATGGTTGAAAAAAGCCGCCTGATTAACAGATATCGGTGGCAATCAGTCAATCAGTCACTCAACCAACGCTTGGCACAAGTCACTCAAGACCTGAAACAAGCTCAGCAAAAACTCGACCAATACGAAAGAGAGCGCGCTCGTCTGTTGCAGCAAATGAAGCTTCAGCAAGACTTTTACAACAAAACTCAGCTTGCAATGGCGGATACGCAAGCGTCGGAAAAAGAAATGGTTAGCAGTTTGGCCGCCGCTACAGTGCCGCAAATTGTGGCGACGCCTACGAGCGATCCGACAGTGCCTCTGATTTTGGGAATTGGCTTGCTGCTAGCAATTTTGGTCAGCCGCGGTTTGATTCCTTCTGTGGCGGATTGGAGGTACAAAGCAGCTTTTCAGCGAGAAGAGAGCGAAAGGCTCCAAAGTGCTTTGTACCGATTGATCAAAGAAGGCCGGGGCGAAATCACTCTGGTGCGGTTTGCGATGGAAACGCGGCTGTCGCCGGATGTCGCTCAGCGTTTTTTGAACCAACAAGCTGAAGTTTTTAATGCCAATTGCGAAATTAAAGACGACGGCAGCATCTTGTATCACTTCCACATTTAAAGGGCTGGGGGCGATCGCGCTTCCCAGAAAAATTTAGCCGATCGAGTCATCACTGCTCGATCGGCTTGTTTTTTTCTTAATCTGATATCTTGCACCATTGTCAGCAACAGGCTTTTCGGCCTGTTCCACAAAATATAAATTTTCTTGTGGAACAGGCCGAAAAGCCTGTTCATAAAAGACTAATGGAGAATGGTGCAACATCTCAGTTAATAGGACTTATATCAGGTTCGGTCGATCGACTATCCCCCTCTAGGTAGGCGCGGGTTTACCGGATCTATAACTTATACTACTACTACAGATTTTGGTGAACCCGCCGACGCGAGCTGGCGTTGCGGTGATTTTACGTGACATAATATTAGGCTCAACCCGGTTTCTTAGGTTGTAGGATGCCCCGGAGCTAAAAATTGCTCGATCGACAGAGGTGTTGAATAACGTAGAACACCCGAAGATTGTGCCAGTGCGTCCCAGACTGGCTAAAAAATATTTTTTTTGTGTTCCGCTTGCTTTTTTCTTAAATATATGTACACTTATAAAAAATAAGTAAATCTACGGTTGCTTTTTACCGGACTTACCGGATTAAGGGTACTTTATCCTTAAATATTTCTTAAGGTAGAGCTCAACTCAGTAGAAATGCTGTAGTATAGAACAATAAGCGATTCAGGGATGTTATGTAGTTTCACATCAGAAACTCGATCGGGCAAAAGCCTAGAATCAAACTCCCCGACTGAAAGGGTACATTTTCATATTGAACTTTTGTAATCACCTAGAGGCTAAATCATGATTTTTGGAATAATTGGTTCAACTTTCCTAGCTTACTTTTTGCTAATGTCGGTAGCTAATTACGGCGACACTGGAATGTAGATTAGTTAAGGCACTTATGCACGGAGACATAAGGCAGCAAGCAAAAAAAGCTGTTTGACAACTTCTTGACAAGTTCGATTAAGTCTCAGCTTCAGCCAACTCTGTCGTGTCACAGTAGTGTCCGATCAAACAAAAAAATGGATGAAGGAGTCGTTAAGTACCGTTGTGATTGGGAAGAGGCAGGCCCTGTAGCTGCCACCAACATAACAGATTTGATGGACTGGCGCGATCGGCTCCACTCTTGGGGATTAATTGGCGTCTACGAAAATGGCATAGGGTTTGGCAACGTCAGTGTCAGACTCGGTAATTCTTGCCAATTCGTGATTTCGGGAACCCAGACTGCACACTTGAGGAATCTGGGGCCAGAATCATACTGTACTGTTACCGAATTTAACTTAGAACAAAATTACCTTGGCTGCCGGGGGCCCGTACAAGCTTCGTCGGAGTCCCTAACTCACGCGGCCCTGTACCTTCAGAGAGAGGAGGTGGGCGGGATAATTCATGTCCACAATCCTAAGCTATGGCAGCAACTGCTGTTTAAGATTCCTACTACTAGAAAAGAAATACCTTACGGCACTCCCCAGATGGCCTTAGAAATGTTTAGACTTTTTGAGGAGGAGAATTTGGCCGATCGCAAAATTCTGGCGATGGCCGGTCACGAGGACGGCATTATCTGTTTTGGCGGCACCGTGGACGAAGCTGGCAAAGTGCTTTCGGCTGCGATTAATGAGATTGGAGTTGAGCGTTGATCTCTCGAACGGTTGATCCATCGCCTCGGTTGTGGTAAAGATCGAGCATCAAACTCTCGCAACCAGCTCAAAAATTGCCAAGTGCCTCTTGCCTCTGTGGTAATGGAAAGATATTCTAAATAGCAGATATATACTAGATTTAATCGTAAAAGCTGAGAGTCATTGTCAGTAACCCAGCCCTAAAGGGACTGAGCTTGGTCGCGACTGATTGAGCAAGCTGTACTGACCAGCCTAAGACTTTAGAGGTCTACGTTATTTGGGTCACGACACCGGAGAATGCGACGCTAGTTTTCCGCTCTGTCGCTTGTAGTTAAACAGCCTTAAGGTCACTGAGGCAGTGCTGCAAGCTTAACAAGCTCTTATAACATTGGCGAAGCGAACATTACCCCGAAAGGGAGCCGGAGATAACCATATCTCCACAGAGGGGTAATTATACCCCTCTACCCCTCGCCGGAGGGGAAAGCGGATTCAAGGCTGTGGTCACGCTCGCCCTTCGGCTTCGCTCAGGATAAACTCCGTCGAATGTATTGAAACCGCCCGTGTCGTTTACCTCTCAGGGCTAAAGCCTCTGAGTTTCCCACTTACCGAGCATTCTTATGAATCAAACTAAACTTGTAAGCTCAAAAGAACTGCAATCAGAGGTATCTCGTCTCACCGAAGAGCTGCAAATGCGCGACCAATTGGTGCAGCAGTTGTCTCAAGAACTTTTCCGGCTGGTGAAGGGCAATTCTAATTTTGTGCCGGCGCCGGAAGTTTCCGATCGCCACCAAGCTCAAATGCAGGCAATGCGGGAACAACTCCAAGCTGTTGAAGAACAGGTGGGTTTTTATCAGGAACAAATCGCCGAACGGGATGCTGAGGTTTACCAACTGCGGCAGTCGGTGCAAGAATTGACGGATCGCTCTCGGATGCTAGAACAGGTAGTGCAGGAATTGCCGGGGGTTTACCGCCAGAAGTTTGCCGAGCGGCTCGATCCGATTAAGGAAAAGTTGGATCAATTGCAAAAGGAAAACCGTCAGTTGCACACTGAGTTGCAAAGCGTAACTTACCGTCTCGCGGTGCGGAGCCGCAAGGCTAAGGGCCTGGATCTGCCGAGCGTCGATGAAACGGACGATCGGGGAATTCAAATGCCGAGCTTTGGCAATGTCTAAGGTTTTGATTGTGGCGGGTGGTGAGAAAGATTCGGCCGCAAGTCTCTCCGCGGCGATCGCTCAATCTGATCCTTTAACTGAAGTCAATATCTGTGGGGTTTCTGAACTCGATTCTGGCGCGATCGCTCCGGGTGGGGCGATCGTTTGTCCTTTGACGCTGGATGTGCCAGAAAATCTGGTTTTTCCTGCTCAAGATGTGTTTCGATTTTGTAGCAATGTTTCCGCAGCGCGCGATCGAGTGTCCCAGGAGTTGCTTTTTCCCGTCGGCGGTGGCAATTTTTGGCTGCCTGTGGTGTTGACGGCAAAGGGCCCACTGTATGCTGAGGCGATCGGTGGGGAACCTTCTAAGCAGTCTGGCGAGTTGAGTTACTCTCAACCGGTGCATTTGTCGGATGTTTGGCGACAGCAGTTGTATGAGTTGGCTTACCGCTTGCTGAATCTTTTAAATGCGCCGCCAGCGACTTATTTGATGCAGTTCGGGTTTGTAGGGGAAAGGATTTGTTTCGATCGACTTTTGCCTTTTCCTGCTGCACCTGCGATCGCTTCTGTCGGCGTTCAAGTGCCGGATTTATTTCTTTGTCATTGGTATTGCTTGACAAATAAACCTATTTATGATATTGAGATTCACTCTGCGGTTGCTTGAAGTCTCTGGGAAACTTGAGATTTAAACTCGGTATCTCATTTTAATCAAGCAACTAAAGCCGGAGTTTCAGTGGAGATAACTTGCTCGAAACTGTCGAAGATTTCAAAGAGTTGGTCGAGTTGAGTAATTTCAAAAATTAGCTTGACTGTGGCTGAGAGGTTGCAGATGACGAGGCGGCATCCCCGGTGGCGGGCGGCGTTGAGTCCGCCGACTAAGGCGCAGATCCCGGAACTGTCGATGAAATCTACGGCAGCCATGTCTATTACCCAGAGTTTGTGGCGATCGGGCACAATCTCGGCTAGCTGTTGCTGGAGGAGGCTGCCGGCTTGGGAGTCGAGGCAGTTGTGAGGTTGAAGGACGATGGGTGGGTTGAAGTTGGGAGATTCCATAGCAGTTATCCTAGGATCGTAAAGTATGAATAAGTTAGTTTAGTTGCTGACTCTCTTGATAGACTCAGGGGATTTCAGCGTATGTTTTAGGATTGGCGATCGCCCTTGTGGGAATCGGTGGGGAGAGCCGTTGTGATAAATTTAGGAGGAAAACTGGCTGGCGATCGCGCGGAACGCAACTGCAACAATTCTCTATTCATCTAGTATGCCTGAAAGCCTAATTTTTAGTTGGGCCAGCGATCGCGACAACAGTGTGTTTTTCATCACAGCGAAAGATTGCACTATTGGCTGAATCGAGCCAATATATAAATGTATTGAGCTTTGCAAAAGTTTACGAAGGCAGTATCGAATGTCTTTTGAGTTTTTATCGTTAGAGACTATTCAGCAGTTTGCGCGTGATTACGGCTACTGGGCAGTATTTCTGGGAATTTTGCTGGAAAATCTGGGAGTTCCTCTTCCAGGCGAGACTATTACGATTGCTGGCGGGTTTTTAGCTGGCAGTGGGGAACTGAATTACTGGTATGTACTCGGCAGTGCGATCGCTGGTGCTACATTGGGCGGGAATTTTGGTTATGCGATCGGCAGGTACGGCGGCTGGCCGCTGCTGCTGAAGCTGGGACAATTTTTCCGCTTTCGAGAAGAACAACTGTTTGACTTAAAAGAACAGTTTAGCAAAAATGCAGCTAAAGCCGTATTTTTGGGCCGTTTCATCGCATTGCTGCGAATTTTTGCTAGCCCCCTAGCAGGTATTGCAGAAATGCCTTTTTGGAAATTTTCGCTGTTCAATGTTCTGGGTGCTGCAAGCTGGGCATCTGTAATGGTAAGTTTATCCTACTTCTTGGGACAAGTTGTGTCTTTAGAGAAATTGGTAGCTTGGGCTGCTCAATTTGCGGTATTTGCTTTGCTGTTAGCAGTTGCTTGGATTGCAATTCCTATTTGGTTGGAGGCGCGGACTTTGGACAAGACTAAGTAAGATTGGTGGTTAGACTTTTTGCAAGAGTTCGGGATTTTCTGTTTTTAACCGCAGATAAAAGCAGATGCAATGTATTTTTGCAATAAGTCTATCTAATCATTCGTAGGTTGGGTTAAGCGAAGCGAAACCCAACTATCTAGCGAAACCCAACTTTCTGGGAACCTCAAGTTGGGTTTCGTTCCTCAACCCAACCTACAACTTTTTTCCTTTTAGTCAGTTCGCTAACATAGATTTATAATAGTAAAAATCAATTATATAATAGATAAGAACTATGGGATACACTACAATTTTTGACGGAACATTTCATTTAAATAAACGGTTATTAGACAGCGAAGCTATTTACTTATTAGAGTTTTCTCGCACTCGACGGATGAAGAGAAATTCGGCGATTTTGCAAAGTATTCCAGATCCGGCGAGAACAGCGGTGGGTTTGCCTGTGGGCGAAGAAGGCTGCTATTTTGTCAATGAAAAATGGGATGAAGACTCCGAAATTTCTGTTGTTAATTACAACCGCCCGCCGAAGACTCAGCCCGGATTGTGGTGTAACTGGATTCCTACTGCTGACGGCGGGGGGATTCAGTGGAGCGGCGCGGAAAAGTTTTATGATTATGTCGAATGGTTGCAGTATATTATCAACAATTTTATTGAACCTTGGGGTTATGTTTTGAGAGGCGAAGTGAATTGGCAAGGGGAAAGAGAAGAAGATGTGGGTATGATTTGGGTTGAGAATAATGTGATTATTTCGCCCGAGGGTGCAGAGGAATTGTTGAGGTATGCGGTGTCACCGGTATCGGTGCCAAAGTTTGTTTGGGATTGTTTCAAGACGATGGAAGCGACGGGATTTTCTTTGAGGGATTGGAAGGAGGTAATTGATAAAGCTGTGGAGTTGGGACACGGGGAAGCTGCACTGTGGATCAAGCCTAATTTTGACAAGTATTTTGATGGTATGGAGCGGGGTTTTGAGTTTGAAGGAGAGGTAATGGAAACACAAGATGAGGATTTGTGAGCTGTAGTTTCGATTCATGGAGGCTCAGAAACCGGGTTTTTTACGAAAAACTTCGTTAGAGCATCGCAGATTCGGGAAAAAACCCGGTTTCTTTGGTCCGAGTAATTAATTCGTAGGGTGCATCGCTGCGAGATTTTCGATATAACTTGCAGATTATAGATCCCGTGGCACCTTACTCGCCATCAGATTATAGGTACTACATACACAGGTCATATGCTATATAATTGTAAGTACGATCGTCCGAGGATGTACTATGACAACATCAATAGAAATTCGCGCCGAAGTAGTTGAAGACAAAGTTGAGGACAAAGTACAGATTTATTACTCTCCAGAAGAGTATTTAATGCTAGAAGAGGGGGCAGAATTTAGAAGTGAATATCAGGATGGCAGGATAATCCCTATGACAGGCGGAACACCAAATCACAATCAAATAGCTGGCAATTTTTATGGCACACTGAATTTTGCTACAAAAGGACAACCGTACCGAGTATTTATAAACGATTTGCGTTTGTGGATACCGTCGAAGCGGGTTTATACTTATCCTGATGTGATGTTGGTGGCGGGGAAGTTGGAGTTTGCTGAGGGTAGGAAAGATACGATTACTAATGCGGTGATGGTGGCTGAGGTTTTATCGGAATCGACGGCGGATTATGACAGAGGTGGCAAGTTTAAACTTTTTCGCACGATTCCTACTTTTCGAGAGTATGTTTTGATAGATCAATACGAGATGCACGTCGAACAGTTTGTTAAGACGGATGATAATAAGTGGGTTTTGTCTGAGTATGATGGTGCTGATGCGGTGTTGAGATTGAGTTGTGTGGAGTTTGAGATGCGGTTGGGTGATATTTACGATCGCGTGGATTTTGAATCTGAGTCTGAAGAGCGATCGCCCTCGAACAATTTGATTAAGTAATATTATGTTCGACCAATTTACCCTAGTTCTTGTAGGGGCGGGTTCACCAACAATACCTGCCAATAATTAACAATCTCAAAAACCCGCCCCGGCCGAGATATCGCCAGAGATCGACAGGATATAAGGATCGAATTAAGCGAGTAGATTCAAGTAGAATCCCGGAAGCATTATGAAATCTGATAAGTCGGCTATTACCTATAATATCGGTCAAAAATGGGCTGTGACCCTTTGCTGCGAAGCAGAAGAAAAACTGGAATAGAGAGTTGCAAAAATTATTGAGTATTTAGACAAAACTTATCTATTAAAGCAATGGGCAATATCTGATATTGAAGCTACGGGCAGTTACGGCAATTGCTGGACTGCGCGGTGTAATAATCTGGAAATATTTCAGGTATCTACTTCTGATTTGTTGGAGGTAATGAGGGAAGAAGGTCAAGTTATTGAGTTAGATGCTAGTTTGATAAAAGACGACGAGGAATTGTTTAAAATATTGATTAGAGATGGGGTTTCAATTGATTTACTTGGCAGCGGGGAGATGATGCCGCTGACAGTTTTGGGGAAATATGTTTATATTGACAAAGAACTGTTTATGTGGTAGATGACGTGGGTGCGATCGCACTTCAAAAAGCTCGATCGCCCTTTGTCAGAGAATGTTGAGAAAAAGAAGGGGGGAAGGAAAGCAGCTATGACTTTATTTGTGATTAGTCTTGGACGCGCCGGAGCCCCGAAACCGGGTTTTTTACGAAAATACTTCGTGACAGCCCGCAGATTTGGTAAAAACCCGGTTTCTTCGATCGGAGTGCGTAATGCCTGTTGATACTAAGTCAATTGCGGATATGCTATTGATTTTGAAGCAAGTTTCACCGCAGCACGTCTGAATAACCAGAAGGACATTGTATGTCGGGAGAATTAGTAGCTGTTGGTGTTCCAGGAAGCTCTTTTGATGGTTGATTGCTTTCGCAAAGTCTAGCTTGCGTAGATGTAGATTCGTCATTAGGGCTTTTAATTAAAGAAACTATACCTGTATAGTTTTTCAATCCATCTCTCTTGGCTAAACCGATTGCTTGCACCCAACGATTATCATTACTCAAGACAATGCTATACGAATAATTTTCTGTTTCTGACTTAATACCTATTCCCAATTTTTCTATACTAGATGAGAAAGTGGCATACTCAGCGTAAAAAGCTTGTTGTGCTCTATTCATTGCACTAACATACTGTTTGGCTTCTGACTGTCTCGCCTTGTTTTGTTGATTTTGGAGATTAACTACTTGAACATTAGCGGGAAGTGTCGTTTGCTCAGATATTTTCTGAAAAGTTTTTACATTGGAACTAAAAGAGGTCGGTCGAGATTCTCCTATATTATCTAATTCTAAACGCAACTTACCATCCGCTGTGAAATCAAAAATTGTCCTCGTGGTAATTTTACCTCCTACTAATATATCCAGGTCTTTTTGTTGAGGATTTACGTTAGTCTGATACTCCATTTCGGTAGCTGAAGTAGGCGTCTCCAAAATAAATAACTTCCCTTCCTGCGTAAAGATTAATGTTACAGACTGACCAGAAATTTGCCCTTGCCATTGACCTATCAATTGTTTAGCAACAGAAATCTCAGGAGTTGCAGTAGCTAAAGATGTTGACGTTGACGTTGACGTTGAAATTGAAGAAGTTTTAGGATTTAGTAAATTATATAATCCAAAGCCAGCTAAGCCTAACACTAAAGTTGAGCCAGCACCAATTAAAGCCCATTTCCAAGGCGCAAGATTAGAGTTGTTTTGAGGATTAGTCATAGTAATTACTTTGTGGTAGCTAGAGCATAAACTGCTGATTCAAGAGAAATTCAAGAATTAACTAAGGAGCAGACATAGTAAGAGTGTAATTGGTGTCTCTAGCTTTTGACCGCACAAGAACAATGTAATTACCTACTCTTAAGTTGCTTTTAATTATTCCTGGCTTTGAGTTAAAAGCAGAGATATTTTCCAGTTGATATTGAATTACTCCTGTTCCATTCTTGTCTGAATATAAAACCATTTCCACTTCGCTATTAACGCCACCCAAAGACAGACTAATGCTGCTAGGATTTGCTAGTTGGAAACTGTAAAATTGCTCTCGATTATTTAAACTAATACTGCCATTTTTGGAGATGGTTTTTTCTTCTAAATAACCAACATTTTGGATTTGACTTGTATTATTAATGATTTGAAGTGAATATGGGGTGTCTCTAGCTTTCATTTTCACAACAATAATGTAGCTACCCACATTCAATTCTTGTTTGATTATTCCTGTTCTTGACTTAATAGCAGATGTGTTTTCAAGTTGATATTGAATTACTCCAGTGCCATCTTTGTCTGAATATAAAAACATTTCTACTTCGCTATTGACACCATCTAAAAACAAGCTTATATTACTGGGATTATCTATCTTAAAACGGTAACGGTTCTCTAGATTATTAGAAGTAACATTACCAGCGAATGGGCAAGAACGTTCCAAAGAACCAAGGTTTACGGTACTGCCATTTTGCTCTACTGTGCAGGGCTTCTCGTCAGCAGATAATTTTACTGGCGATGGCGATGGCGAAACTGGGACTGGAGTCTCCGGCGCAGGAGAAGAAGTGGATATCGGTGATGAAGAAGGAATAATATCTTGTTTAATAGGCTCAGATGAAGGAGGAAATTTGGGGGGGAACGGTGGTGCTGGAGTCACAACTTTAGCATCTTCCTCACATTTCAGAAAGCCAATATTCACGCCTTTCAAATTACATAGTAATTTATCTCCAAAAAGGAAGACTCCAAAACCAGTAATTGTGCCTAGAACCGCAACAACCGCTCCTATTGCTACCCAATGTACGCCACCACTACCGTTACTACCAGATGACATTAATAATTTCCTCTTCTACTAATAATTGTTGTTCAGTCACATTGCTTTCTAATAACTAGCCTGATGTTGTTGAGAGCGATATCAAGCTAGTACCCTTGCTTTTTGCCAAGTTTCACCTAATCATCTTTTATATTGAGATCCTTAAACCAAAAGCTATCCAATATATCATTTCCAAAAACCAATCCTGTGAGCGCCCAACTTCCATCGGTATAGCGCGAGAATTTAGCTTCGCCCGGTCCCGAAAAGTTTTTCTCCGTTATTGTGCCAAGAAAGTCTGTTTTAACTATTAAATTGGAAGCCTGTAATGTAGCTACAGCAGTATTGTCTGGATTTTCGCGTACTCCTAATATCTGAATTGTTCCACTTCGAGAAGATTTCCATTTATTCACTATTTTTTCTGCTTTACTTGCAGACAGGGATTTATCTTGTTTTATCAAGTCACAGCCAGTAGTTAAAGTAGACAATACTCCTACACTACCAATGTAAGATAAGGTAATTAAACTGAATGTTAGCAGTTTTTTACTTAACATGAAGCTTCCTATTAATTAATGATCAGCAATATTTGATCGAGGCTGGGATATTCTATGAGACTCCAACACAAACACTGTTTCTGTTGATTACATTCCATATTATCAAATCCACATCTGTCTTAAGAGTCAAAAAAGTAATATAAAAGTATTGGAAAAGTAGTATAAAAGTAATAACCAAGTCGATCGACCAAGTGGCTGGACTGTGGCGCTAGAATCTGGTATAGTGTGAGAGTTTTAGGTGTGAGGGGAGTTTAACATATGACCGTTGACGAAGCCATCGCGATCGCAGAAACAGCCCTCAACTACGATCGCCTAAACAAAATTCAAGAGATAGTGTTTCGTCAATCCTGGGAAGGACAGTCTTATAAAGAAATTGCAGCCAGCACAGAATATGAATATGATTATATCAAAGATGCTGGTGCTAAACTATGGAAACTACTTTCAAAAGCACTAGAAGAAAAAGTTAAAAAAGATAATCTCAAATCAGTCTTAAAGCGATACTTACGGCGAACTCAAGTGAATCTACAGCGAAATCTGACGATCGAAGTTAACCTCAGCGGTGCAAATCTGAGCGGAGCCAACTTAAGTGGAGCTAGATTATTCGCAAACTTAAATGAAGCTGATTATGTTCAAACTGATTTAGATAAAACAATAAATGCTGATAGTGAAACTGAATTATCTGGCTCAGAAAACGAAATTAACTGGAACGGTTTTCGCCTTCACTCCGACGCACAAGTAAAAATTGCCGAAATACTCGATCGCACTTCCACTCTCTTCATCCCCAACTCCCAACTGCGACTGACAACACCCGCCGGGAGACAAAACCAAGAAGCTGACTTTCTGATATTCCACCAAAACAAGTTAGGGATACTGAAAATTGACAGTGGATCATCCCATCCAAACGCAACAGAAGATGAAATGTGCCAGCTTTTCATAGATTCTGGCATCAGTCTTGTCAAACATTACGATGCTACCCGATGCAGCGAACAACCCGATCTAGTTGTGCAGGAGTTTTTGGAAAATTTGAGTCAGGTACAAGCCTAATCAGGTGTTTTTTATTTAAACTGTGATACAAACATTACCTTGGCTTTTGATATTTTCTCACTTCAACAATTAACAATCCTTCATTTTATAGTCGATGTAATAAATAGTATAGCTGTTCAATTAATTTAAACCTTCTGGGTAAAATTTTACACTAATTCACGGAATTAGTTTTGAATTATACCGTATTTAAAGGCACAACAGCTTATTTCACTTTCATTTAAATTTGTAGCAACGAGTCATCTGTTGTGAATTCCTTTTTCTCTTTCTTCCTCTGTGTCCTCTGCGTCCTCTGCGGTTACTTTCATAATTATAAATTTAACCGCAGATATACACAGATGAAGGCAGATTGAGATTGTCTGTTAACGCATAAAACAAAGCGAAGCAATCTTCAGTCCCTGCGATTGCTTCTTACTAATTACCCATTATCCACGAGCAATTCTCCTTTCCCCTCAATCACTTCCCCGATCGCGAACGCACCAATTCCCTGAGACTCAAACCATTTAACAGCCTGTTCTACTTCCCTCGAATCGAGCAACAGCACAAAGCCAATCCCCATATTAAAAGTATTGAACATATCGGCTGTAGCAACTTGGCCCGCTTCAGCAATCCACTGGAAAATTGGCAAATTTGGCCAGCTATTGCTGTCAATTTTCACAGATTGATTAACTCCCAAACAGCGGGGCAAATTTTCCGGCAAACCGCCGCCCGTAATGTGAGCCATGCCGTGAATTTCTAGACCGCTCTTAATTGCTTCGAGGACTGGTTTAACATAAATTTTAGTCGGAGTTAGCAGCACTTCTCCTAAACTTTTGCCACCTAACTTTTCGGGTTGGGAATGCCAATCAAAACCCAGATCGCCCGCAATTTTTCTCACCAAACTAAAACCGTTGCTGTGCACGCCCGAACTTGCCAGCCCCACAGCCACATCTCCCACCTGCACCCGCGAACCGTCCAACAATTTGCTCTTTTCGACAATTCCCACACAAAAACCGGCCAAATCGTACTCACCCGCTTGGTAAAAACCGGGCATTTCTGCCGTTTCTCCTCCGAGTAAAGCACAGCCCGCTTGCTTGCAACCGTCAGCAATGCCGGCCACCACCGCAGCTAATTGTTCGGGATTTAACTTTCCCGTGGCTAAATAATCGAGAAAAAAGAGGGGTTCGGCCCCGGATGTCAGCACGTCGTTGACGCACATCGCCACCAAGTCGATACCTACCGTGTCGTGCCGATCGAGATTGTGGGCCAATTTTAACTTAGTCCCAACGCCGTCAGTACCCGAAACCATAATCGGCTCTTTTAAGCCCTCCGGGACGCTGAAAAACCCGCTAAACCCGCCGAATCCGCCCAAAACTCCCGATCGGTGCGTGCTCTTAACCATACTCCCGATGCGCGAGACAAAAGCTCTGCCCGCCTCAACATCCACACCTGCTTCTCGATAATCCATAAGTCCGCCAAATCGATTTCTTCTAATTTTTAGTTTATTCCCATAACAGTTGACAAACAGCTTTTTTAAGACTAGCCATTCGGCAGCCCACAAAATACACTAAAGTTTTGTAAAGTTTTGTAAAGTTTTCCGTAATGGCTGAAACGGCTGTAAGCCTTGGAACTAAAGGATTTTATGATAGAGGGTTTTGAGAAGATTTGATGAAGATTTGGTGAAAATCGCGATCCCAGCGATCCCCAAGCACAAAAGTTTGTGGTAGTCTGTTGCAGTTCGTGAACAAAACACAAATTGCGAATCGAGTATGAGTTGTCAAGTGTCAGGGAAGTTTGCGCCAATTTTTTTGGGGCGGAAGCATTAAAGCAAAAACGCACCCGGATACTTTGCTTTGACTCACGGGGGAATGGCGAAGGGCAAGAGAGAAATCCTTGACGCCCGCCGCCAAATGGCCAATCCTCCAATCTCGGTTGGCAATGGCTATTCACAAAAATGGACGTATGAAGGAAAAATTTGTTGGTGGTCTACTCGCTGTCCTGTTAGTTCCTATGGTAGGAACGGCATCCTCTTGTCACGCACAAGCCACAGGTGCCGACAACCAAAACTCTCAGGTTTCCGAGCAAGTAATTGCCACCCAACCGTCCCGGCAGTTAAACGCTACTCGGGTCGAAGCGCAAAAAGTCGGACAGTATCAGTATCAAGCAAGAGCTGAAATTGCCCGAGACTCGATCGCCAAAATTCAGCCCCACGACTTAGGCGGGCGACAAGCAGCGACAGTCTACGTGCGAAACATTCCAGTCATCACCTTTCTGAACGCCAATCCGGAAACAAACACCCCTTTGGGAGAAACTGGCAACAGCCAAGTCGGTGCTAGCAGTCCGTCAAAAGTAGCGGGCGCAAGAGAAAATTCCAAAGTCGGAAACATTGCCAGCAACTCTAGCAACCAAGAACCCGATCCAGTTTGGCGGGCATCAAGCTTAGCAGCAAGACTCAATCAGCTAGCCCGCAACAACATCGATCCCAACAGCATTACCGTTAAGTGGGAAAAAGGCGATCGCTACATTATCCAGGCAAACGGCGAGGACTTGGTAAAGATCAACGCCGAAACCATCCTCCCCGACACCACCAGCAACTTTAGCCGAGACGCCCTGCAAGCAACCAATCGCCTCCGGCGACTTCTGGGCAACGCCCCACCCCTGGAAGAAGTCGCAGGCAAACCCCAACCAGAACGCTCCGTGCTGTCTCTGGGCCCAGTTCAAGTGCGGCTTAGCGGCTGGGCTTCCTGGTACGGCCCGGGATTTGACGGCAACCTCAGCGCCAGCGGCGAACGTTTCAACCAAAATGATATGACCGCAGCCCACCCAAATTTGCCTTTTGGAACGAGAGTCATGGTGAGAAATCTCGACAACGGCCGCACCGTAGTCGTCCGCATTAATGACCGCGGCCCCTATGTGGGCGATCGGCTCATTGACTTGTCCGCAGGCGCCGCCAACGTGCTAGGAATGATCAGCAGTGGCGTAGCCAGAGTGGAAATCGAAGTGATCGAACCGCCGCAGCAAACAACTGGTGGACGCTGAACGGTAGTCTAAGGCAGAATACAAAACTTATCCGCAGTGTAGAAGGCAGAAAGTAGAATAAAACTGACATCTTGTACCATTGTCAACAACGGGCAAGATGCCCGTTCCACAAAGAATGAGTTTTCTTGTGGAACAGGCATCTTGCCTGTTCCTAAACAAGTAATTGAGAAGGGTGCAAGATGTGAGATAAAACTGACATCTTGCACTATTCTTTGTGGAACAGGCCGAAAAGCCTGTTCTTGACGGTGGTGCCAGATGTCAACTCGAACAAATTCTGACAAATAAACTCTGCATTCTGCCGAATGCCTTCAGGAGATTCTACCGGTGCGCCTGTTTACTACCATTGCAGCACTTCGCTGCTACTTAAATTTACAAAAGTCTGCTGCACCTCATTTGACAGTCGGTTTAGTGCCGACGATGGGAGCTTTGCACGCAGGACATCTGAGCTTGATCCAGCGGGCAAGGCAAGAAAATGCGATCGCCCTGGTCAGCATTTTTGTCAACCCGCTGCAATTTGGGCCGACAGAAGATTTTCAAGATTATCCTCGGAATTTCGAGCAAGACCGGCTGTTGTGCGAACAAGCAGGGATTGATGCCATATTTGCTCCCTCAGCAACGGAAATGTTCGGCCATCAAGCAGTCGATTCCCTACGGGATAGCTTCGCTTCACACACAGAAACAGAGAAAACCGCCCAAAAACAGATAGAGATTCACCTTTCATCCTTAACTCAAGTAGTGCCGCCACCGGCGATGACATCTGTTTTGTGCGGCAAAGCAAGGCCCGGTCATTTTCAAGGCGTCGCGGCAATTGTTACTAAACTTTTGAGTTTGGTGCAGCCGACAAAAGCTTATTTCGGTCAAAAAGACGCCCAGCAGCTAGCAATTATTCGGAAGCTGGTCTTTGATTTTAACTTGCCTGTAGAGATTGTCGCTTGTCCGATCGTCCGCGAAGAGTCGGGACTGGCAATGAGTTCTCGCAATCAGTATTTAACAGCAGAGCAAAAACAGCAAGCCTCCGTACTCTACCGCGCCCTGCAACAAGCCTCGAAAACTTTTTCTTCAGGCGACCGCACCGCAGCAGCAGCACTCGCCGCAGCCCACGCAGCAGTCGCAGGAGAGCCCGCAGTCAAGCTCGAATACGCCGAACTCGTCGATCCCGACACTTTGACGCCGTTGCAGGTTGTGGAAACAGCGGGACTTTTAGCCGTGGCCGCCAGAGTTGGCTCTACTCGTTTGATTGACAATATAATTCTCAGGAATCGCCGGCCCATTGTGGCGATCGACGGCCCAGCGGGAGCAGGCAAATCTACCGTAACTCGCCTTGCAGCAACAGCTTTGAACTTGTTTTATCTGGATACCGGTGCGATGTATCGGGCGCTGACTTGGCTGGCCTTGAAAACAGACACGCCGATTTCCGACGAATGCGCGATCGCCGAATTAATCAGTTCCAGTTATTTAGAATACAACCTCGATCCCGCATCAAAGATGTTGAAGATTAACGGCGAAGACGTAACCGAGGCAATTCGCAGTTTGGAAGTGACATCCCGCGTCTCGGAAATGGCGGCAATTCCCGCCGTGCGGCAGTTTCTGCTGGAGGAACAGCGGCGCTGCGGCACAAAAGGCGGAATTATAGCAGAAGGCCGCGATATCGGCACTAACGTGTTTCCCGATGCGGAAGTGAAGATTTTTTTGACGGCTTCGGTACAAGAGCGATCGCGCCGGCGGCTGTTAGAACTTAAAGATAGCGATCGGGCTAATATTAGCTTGGCCCAATTGGAACAAGACATCGCCTTGCGGGACGAAAAAGACAGCACCCGCGAGGTTGCACCTTTGCGTAAAGCGGCAGATGCTGTGGAAATTCAAACAGACAATCTGACTGTTGCTGAAGTTATTGATCGGATTGTCGGCTTGTACAAAGAGAGAACTGGCCCTAAAAATTAATTTTAGGAGTGGCGGGCGGGCGATCGCCCTCATATCAAATTTGGTTAAACTCACATCTTGCACTATTCTCGCTTAACAGGCTTTTCGGCCTGTTCCACAAAGACTAGATTTTCTTGTGGAACAGGCCGAAAAGCCTGTTCCTAAAAAGCTTATTGACAATAGTGCAACATCTGACGTTAAACCAACTTGCAGTGTCAGGTAGGGACGCGGGTCGAAGCCAGCCCAGTCCCTAAGAATATCGTGCCATTAATCCGATTTGAGCGCCGTCCCCCTAGCTGGGGAAAAAGTTCACCCATCCCGCGTTTTCATGGGTTAGGGGATTTCGGGCGCACAAATCTTAAATTTTTTTATCCTGACGGACTTCCCCACGATCGGTTATTTCCAGTAGCATTTTTACTGACTGTCCAATTTAAGATTATCCTCTTAAGTGGATTAACTTGATATCAACATAAAATCTCAAATTAACTGTACAAGGTGTGAAGGAGAGAACGACGTGACAAAATTGAAACTGCTGTGGAGGCGGCGAAAAACTTTAATAGTTGCTTTTATGGCAGCAACAGGAAGTTTTTTGCTGGGTGTGACATGGCCGATTAACTTGCGGGCCAATCAGCCATTGCAACCGATTCAGGCGCAAGTCTTGGCCGTATCCCAGTCGCCAGAACAACCGCCGATGTCCAATATTAATAAGTTCTCCGAGGCGATCGCCCGTCGAGTTGAATTTTCCCAAAATACTCTAACCCAATTGCAAGCAATCCGATTTCAATCAGCCGTACCGGATCAGTTTCAAGGTACAACCCTTCGTCACGCGAAACTCGACTCCCAGCGCAAGGCGATCGCCCTGACATTTGACGACGGCCCCTGGCCGAAAACAACTACACAAATCCTAGATATTCTCAAGGAAAATAATATTAAGGCTACATTCTTCTGGGTAGGAAAATACCTAAAAAATTCTCCCGAAATAGGCCAACAGGTCGCAGCCGCCGGTCACGCGATCGGCAATCACACTTGGAACCATCAATACCTTCAGTATAACGAAGACGGTGCCGCTCGCGAGATCGATCGCACTTCATCCTTAATTGAGGACTTGACCGGCATCCAAACATCGATGTTCCGCCCGCCAGGAGGCATTTTAAACAATGGATTGACAGCTTATGCTCAAAAGAAAAATTATGCAGTTGTGATGTGGTCTGCTGATTCTTTTGATTGGCGCACCCTTACGGAATCTTTGATAGACAACGTGATGAGGCAGGCAAATTCGGGCGGCATTGTGCTGATGCACGACGGCGGCGGCAATCGAGCAAGAACTGTAAAAGCTTTGCCTGATATTATTGCTCGATTGAGAAATGAAGGGTACAGTTTCGTAACAGTTCCCGAGTTATTGCAGATGCAAGAACAAGACTTACAACAACAGGAAACAGCACAAAAGTAACAATTTGGAAAAGTGGGATTTTACACCATTTCCCCATTTTTTTGTATGTCGATAGATTAATTTTTCAGAACTCTAGCGGAACGAAGAAGGAAGAAGTAGTAACTGCGGCCGATTACCAGCGACGTTCTTGACTGCTGAAATCATTGCATTTCCCTTCTTCCTTCTTCCCTCTTCCTTTTTCCTTCTTCCTGACATCCGTTACATCCGTCGAGCGAATCCGTTGCCGAACTTCCTTATTCCTTCTTCCTGACCGAAAGCATCCAGGATACAATCCCCCGGATTCATCCGTGGAGAAATAAAAAACCTGTATCCGATGAAACTTGCCGAACGTATTTATCTCGCGCAAGTCAATGCTTCAATCGAAAATCGAAAATCGAAAATCGAAAATCGATTGACCTCCGTTATTCATGCCGGACGGTATTATCATGTTCGAGGGCAAGGTAATCTTCGGGGCTAAACCCAGACGGGATGGCCATAGCGTTAGAGGCAAAATTGATACCTTAATTGTAGCCATATTACCAATTTAGGCTTGAATCTAACGGCAAATCCTGCAACTGAGAATTCACCCAATTAGCTGCCGCCCAACCCGATCGCAAAGCACCCTCTATTTGACCTTCCCCGCACAAATCCCCCGCACAAACCAGTGGCAAATTCCCATCAGCCACCAAACAAGAAACAGGCAAAGGATTTCGACAAAAAGCATAGCGCCAGCGGTGAACCTGCAACCATTCCGGCTGTTTCAGCCAAGGGATTAAATATTCAGAAGTGCGATCGAGCAATTCTTGACCGACTGTTGGCAAATCGGCCGATTCTAGATGGCGATCGGCAAAATTTGCGCTGCTGTGAACCACAAACACAGGCTGCCGCGGATCGAGCCGTTTGCTGCTATCTAAACCAACCCAAGCTAAATCAGAATTATCGGCAAAAGAAACAGATTTCCACTGCGGATTTAGATTGCTTAAATCTTGCTGTTTTGCCGCAGGATAGCCAGCCATAACCGTAATGCAAGGCTCGTACTCCACAGAACGCAATTTGTCAAGAAAATCAGATTTAAAACCGATTTCCGAACTCAAAAACATTAAAGCTTGAGGTGCAGGAATTGCCACAACCACAGCCTTAGCAATCAATTCTTGAGGTATCTCTAAATTGCTGTCAGTGACTTCTAGGGAAAGACGCCACCTTTGGTTATCTGTAGTAGAAATAGCTTGTACGCGGCGGCCAAACCAAATCTCTAAATCCTGGGCCAGATACTTACCGATAGCATTCATACCCGCAGGTGCGACATAACAACAGCGAGGAATAGCAGAAAGTTTTCCCTGTCTGAATTCCCAGACAGTATCAGTCCAGAGTTTGAGGATGTGGCGATCGACCAAAACCTCAATTAACCCCTGCACCGCATCCCCCTGCGGTTCCAGATACCGCGCCCCGTGATCTGCCCTAGCACCCTGTACGCGGCGGGTAGCAACACGTCCCCCCGCCCCGCGAGATTTCTCAACAACAGCCACAGAATAACCAGCTTGACGCAACCGTTGAGCGCAACTCAGCCCCGCCATACCCGCACCAATCACCGCAACATCGAACATAATGGGACTTTCAGATACATTACTTACCGGACTTTTTCTAGGAAATAAGCCTTAAGATGATTTCTTAACTTGCAGTTAATTTGCGATAGCAACGAGCGGTGATTAAATGAGGATGAAAAACCTCCATAAAATTAGACTGAAGTTTAGTAAAAAATGTGTTCATCTCTTGCTTATCTTCTAAATGAAAAGGAAATTCTTGATTAAAACCTTTAAAGAAATACCAGTTAAGGATAATCTTCCCTGACGGAGCCAGCATTTTGTGAAAATCCATCAATTGCTGACTTGGCTTTAGTAAATGTTCCATTACATCAAAACAAATAATCGAATCGAAAACTTCCGTCGGCGATACTTCCAGACAACAGGAAATTTTCTCACTCAATCCTAACTTAGCAGCTCGGCTTTGAACAAAATTGCAATTTATGGGGTTAAGATCGCAATAGACTACTTGTTCTACTTGAGGACAAAGAGCTGCTGCAATAGCATGAGTGCCAATACCGCCGCCAAAATCTAAAACTCGACCGGCAGCCATATCTGATATTAATGTTAAAGTACCTCCTATGTAATCCTGATTGGACATATGCCAAGCTCCGAGGTCAAATAGGTAAGCTTGGCCGACTCGATCGCGATAAAACTCGCTAGCTTTTTCCCAATCAAAATCCCGATGGCCTATTTCTTTTAGGGATTGTTGACCGACAGCGAGCTCTTGTTCAATTGTTTCTAAATCTAAATTTAAAAAATCCTGTAAATGCTGCTTGAGATTGAAAGTATCTTGCCAATATCCCTGCAAAAAAGACGGTGCGACAGAAGAAGACATCATTTACTTTGTTCTAAAAAAACCAAACTCATTATAGGATTAACTGACATTTTTGAACAGAACTACACTAAATTATTTTTCTTTTCTTTATAGCGAATAAAATAGTGGGCGTTCATGGCGACGGTTTGACTCCTCAAGCTGCGGGGTTGCAGACGTACCGAGGGGTTCCGGGTTTGCTGTTGGGCATCCAAATTGTATTTTTAGGATCGGTGGGACACCAAACTTGACTGTAAAATTGAGATGCGCGTCCGCCGATCGATGTAGCTGCTGAGGTTATAGCTTCTAGCAGTCGGATCTTCTGTGCAAATCCTGCCGATCGTCCTGCGCCCGGTAGTAGAATAAGGGACAGCACGAATCCATGATTAAGACCCGATAAAAAATGCCACTGTAGGTAAATCCTAAATCCCACGGGTTGTCAACCAGCAGCAATCTAAAATCTAAAATCTAAAATCTAAAATCTAAAATCGTATACGGGAGGGCAAAATTTTGGACGAACTCAGAGCAGCACTAGAATTAACAACAGAAGAAGAATTGCAGCAACTAACAGAACTTCTGTTCAGCCGCAAGTTTAACCCTTTAGATTACGTGCAAACCCCCGCACCGATAGATGTACAAAGTCGCGATCGCGAAGCATGGCTCGACGCCGTAGAACAGCGGTTTCGCTATCTTGCAGCAGACGGGTTGACGGTACTCAGAGGGCGAACCCAACAAGTAACTTACAGACAAGCACTAATTCAAGTTTGTCGCTATCTCAAAATCCCTTATCCCAGACAGTTGTCAACCACCGACTTAGAGGCAGAAGTATTTCTGCACTTAATGGGCCGCGCGTGGAAGCGTTTACCAGCAGACGAACAGCAAGCGCTGACACTGCGCGTACAGCGAGCGATCGTTGATTCTAAACTCTCAGAACCCCTGCCAATTTCTGCTGAAAAAGACCCGCTGGGTTTACTGTTCAAAGGTGGCAGCGCTTTAGCTGTTAGTTCCATCTTAAAACCAATGCTGCTCAAACTAATGGCTAATCAATTTGCGCTGCATTTTGCCACCTATCAAATGGCAAAACAAGGAGTGCTTACAGGCACTGCAACTGCAGCAACCCAGTTTCAAAATTATGTCGCAATTCAGACGGCGCGGCGCGGTATGGCTGTGAGTGCCGCTCGTTACGGTGCGACGCGCAGCGTGTTCTCGTTTCTCGGCCCGGTGATGTGGACTTGGTTTTTCGCGGATTTGGGTTGGCGATCGATTTCCACGAACTACGGCCGCATTATCCCGACCATTTTTGCCCTAGCTCAAATTCGATTAACGCGATCGGAATGCGTTTGGGAACTAGCTTAACGATGGTAGATTGTAGATTTTAGATTTGAGATTGGGAGTGTGGGTGAATATCAAAAATCGGTTGAAATTAGCGGCCAAACAGACAGCAGAAAATCTCAAGTCTCGCCTCCAAAAACATCCAGATCCCCGCCTGCAAATTCCTTGGAATTTCGCCCAATTGGGGATGCTGATTTTTCCCTTAATTCCGATTTTGGGAGCTTTAGGTTTATTCCTGGGATTGGCCGGCACTTGCAAGCAAAAGTTCCGTCAAATTAGTCGCCGCCCGTTGAATCGAGGATTCGCAATTCTGAGCGCGCTGCTAGTCATCACAGCGGTTTTTGCTAACAACCGTATCGAGGCTTTTGTAGGGTTATACAATTTCTTGCCGTTCTTTATATTGTTTGCCGTTTTCAGCAGTTTAATTCAAACTTTGCCTCAATTGCGGCAATTGTCTTGGGTGATTGTAATTAGTTCAATTCCAGTGATAATTTTAGGCCTGGGACAGCAATTTTTCGGTTGGAGCGGCATCGCTCAATTGCAGCCTGTTTTTGGCTGGGTACTCGAACCCCAAGGCAATCCCCCCGGCCGTATGGCTTCTGTATTTATGTACGCTAATATTTTAGCTTGCTATCTGACAATTGCTTTTATTTTAGCACTGGGACTGTGGATGGAAGAAGGCAGAAGGCAGAAGGCAGAAGGCAGAAGGCAGAAGGCAGAGGGAAGAAGGCAGAAGGAAATAATTAATGAATTGCAAATTACCAATTCCCAGTTACCGATTCCCAATTCCCAATTCCCAATTCCCAATTCCCAATTACCGATTCCCAGTTACCGATTCCTATTTTTAAGTTTGGCCGTGGTGGGAAATGCTGTTGCTTTGATTTTTACTAATTCTCGCAATGCCTGGGGGCTGGCAGTTTTTGCAGTTTTGGCTTTTGCATTTTATGCGGGTTATAAAAAAATATTAGCTGCGGTTTTTAGTGTGGCTAGCACAGTTTTTTTGTCTGCCTTTGGCCCCGAACCATTACGGCAGTATTTGCGAAGAATTGTCCCTGCTTTCTTTTGGGCTAGACTCACCGACGAGATGTTCCCAAATCGGCCGACAGCTACTTTGAGAACTACTCAATGGCAATTTGCTTGGTCGATGACGCAGCAGCGTCCTTGGACTGGTTGGGGATTGCGAAATTTTACGCCTCTCTATCAAGCTCAGATGCAAGAATGGCTTGGTCATCCTCACAGTTTGATACTAATGTTGACTGCGGAAACGGGAATACCGGCAACGCTTTTGTTGTTTGGTTTAGTTGGCTGGGTTTTGGCTAGGGGTGTTTTGCTGCTGGCAAATTGGCCGCATTTTCCTGGGGATATTAAGCAGGAAAAAATAGACGCAGAGGAAACTGAGAAAAATTCTATTTTACACAGCACGAATCTGGTGAATTGTCAACAGGAAAATTCAGGCGATCGCCTAATTTTTTTCAGTTATTTATTAGCCTTCGCCGCCTGTACGCTTTTTAACACTGTAGACGTGACGCTGTTTGATTTCCGACTCAATACTACAAGCTGGTTGCTGTTAGCCGCAATTTGCGGAGTCAGCCAGAGGGAATAGGGAATAGGGCATTGGGCATTGGGCATTGGGCATCGGGCATCGGGCATCGGGCATAGGTTATTGGTTATTAGAACGAACAACCAACAACCAATAACCAACTACTGACTAATGACTACTGACTAATGACTTCCTTTATTCCACTGTCACCGACTTCGCCAAATTTCGTGGCTGATCCACATCCAAACCTCGACGCGCTGCAATGTGGTAAGCCAACAATTGCAGCGGAATCACTGTTACAATCGGTGACAACAATTCATCCACCAAAGGCACGGGCAAAACGTGGTCAAAAATGTCGGCTTCCGCCACACCTTGCTTCGGCGTAACGCCAATTAAACGGGCGTCGCGGGCCTTGGCTTCCTGAGCGTTGGAAAGCACCTTTTCGTAGACGCTTCCTGGCATGGCGATCGCCACTACAGGCACTTTCGCATCCAAAAGGGCGATCGGGCCGTGTTTCATCTCTCCCGCCGGATATCCTTCGGCGTGAATGTAGCTAATTTCCTTCAGTTTCAGCGCCCCTTCCAAAGCAATCGGAAAGTTAATTCCCCGCCCCAAAAAGATAAAATCTTGGGTGTCTGTAAACTGGTGGGACAATTCCTCCACATACTGTTCTTGAATCTCCAAAAACTTCTCAATTTCTGCCGGCAACTGGCGCAAACCAGTAATAATTTCTGCCAATCTCTCAGTGCTGATTGTTTGCCGCTGGTGCGCCAAATCCAAAGCTAAGAAATAGAATGCCATCAACTGAGTGACAAAAGTTTTAGTCGCAGCAACGCCGACTTCTATACCGGCGTGGGTGTTGATTACCTGCGGCATCATGTGGGCGATCGAACTTTCGGTTCTGTTAGTAATGCCTAACATTCTCGCCCGGAATTTATCAGTAAAACCCGCGCGGCGCTGCTGTTCCATCCCCAAAGCAGCCAGCGTGTCCGCCGTTTCTCCCGACTGAGTTACCCCAATAGTTAAAGTATTTGCTGTCAGCGGTGCCGGTGCGTAGCGGTACTCAGAAGCGTACTGCACCGCAGTCGGAATATTAGCTAATTGTTCCAACAAATATTTGCCAATTAGCGAGGCGTGCCAGCTCGTTCCGCAGGCGAGAATTGAAATTTGTTCGACATCGGCGCAAAGTTCATTGGGCAAGTTGAGATTGATGGGAGAGTTCGGATTTCCTGGCTGCCAATCGCTGTCTAAATAAGCCTCCAAACAAGCTCGGACTACGGCGGGCTGTTCATAAATCTCCTTGTGCATGAAGTGTTTGAAGCCTTGTTTTTCGACTAAAACCGGACTCCAACCAAGGATGCGCGGGCTTTTTTTCAGCCTTTCCCCTGCAAAGCTGTAAACTTCCACTCCCATCGAAGTTAGCCTTGCCAATTCGCCATTTTCTAAGGACAAAACAGTGCGGGTGTGAGATACTAAGGCCGGCGTGTCGGAAGCGCAGAAAAATTCACCAGCACCAAACCCAATCACCAAAGGAGCTTGCTGTCTGGCGACAATTATTTCCTCTGGAAAATCTGCACAGATAACGGCGATCGCAAAAGCTCCTTCTAATTTATTTACCGCATTTAAAACCGTTTCCAAAAACGATAAATCAGCAATCTTTTCTGTTTTTTTATCTTTTTCTTCTTCCTTCTCCCTTCTTGCTTCTTTCAAAAATTCAGCTATTAAATGAGGGATAACTTCTGTATCGGTATCGGAGACAAATTTATGTCCCTTCGCTTTCAATTCTTCCCGCAACTCGCGATAATTTTCGACAATTCCATTTTGAACTACCGCAATTCGCCCGCTATTATCTAGGTGAGGGTGAGCGTTATATTCTTCTGGTTTGCCGTGAGTTGCCCAGCGGGTGTGTCCGATGCCGATGGGAGCCAGAGAGTCTATCTCTGCTAACTTTTCCCGGAGGTTGTGCAATTTGCCCTTTGCTCGGATGCAGGTAATTTCTCCTTCGGAGATGGTAGCGAGGCCCGCTGAATCGTAGCCCCGGTATTCTAGTTTCTCCAATCCTGCTAGCAAAATCTCGCTTGCTGCTTGCGTGCCGATATAGCCAACGATTCCGCACATTTAACGTACTACTCCTGCTTAGCGATCGCAATAAAACTCAAGTTTTATCATTTTTACCTTCTTCCGGCCCCGAATGCAGATTCCGCGACAAAAAAGAGGGGGCAATTTAATCGCCCCCTCTTTTGTGCCCGTAATTCGATCGGCGTGTCGATCGATATTTAGTAGGCTAGACCCATACTGCGAGTGGTTTCTGCTCCCAGGTAAACCCGGATGCTCAGAAAATCGGTGGGACAAGCAGTTTCGCACCGCTTGCAGCCTACACAGTCTTCGGTGCGGGGAGATGAGGCAATCTGAGCTGCTTTGCAGCCATCCCAGGGCACCATCTCCAAAACGTCAGTCGGACAAGCGCGGACGCATTGAGTGCAGCCGATGCAAGTATCGTAAATTTTGACTGAATGAGACATTGAATAAAGGCTCCCAACGAGTCACTAAAAATTTGCTGCCTCTGCGAGTGAACAGATTTGACGGCGAGGTGACACCGCTATAGCCTGCACAGAGAATTAAAGGTTAGTCTACCGCAGTGCCTGGAAGCACTTCGCGAAAAAGCGACAAAACTTCACAGTTATTCACGCGGAGAGTCTTATCAAAGTAGGTTCCTACTGAGCAAGTCTGTGGTTAGAGGGGAGTTATCAAGGACGGACTTCTTTACTACAAATCTGTGCAAATCGATCGACTAAAAGCCTAATTTTTCTAACACGGGCTTTGTGGAAACAATATGTCGATCGAGTCCTAGTTTTTTCGGTTCCACACCCAAAGCCAAAGCCACCAATTGCGGTAAATGCAGCACCGGCAAACCCAATTTGCGCCCGATTACTTTTTCTACCTCCGGCTGTCGCGAATCCAAATTTAAATGACAAAGCGGGCAAGGCGTTACCATACAATCAGCGCCATTGTCAAGAGCATCTTGAATATGTTTGCCTGCCATCTGAAAAGATTGGTTAGTGGCATAACTCGCCAACGGCCAGCCGCAGCACTGCGTCCGCCCTCGATAGTAAACCGGAGTTGCCCCGATCGCCCGAAACACATTTTCCATCGATTCCGGTTGGTGCGGGTCATCGTAAAGCAGCTTATCCTGAGCTCGCAGCAGGTAGCACCCGTAAAAAGACGCGCACTTCAAACCCGACAGCTTGCGGGTGACACGCTTCTGCACCTCGTCGAGCCCGTAATCTGCCACGATCGCCCACAACAGATGTTTCACCTCGGTACTGCCTTGATAAGGCGAACAGCCTTGTTTTTCCAGTAAACCGTTGACTTTTTCTACGTAGTTGGGATCGGTTTTCTGAGATTCCTTGAGGCGATCGTCCACATGACCGATTACCCCTTGACAAGTGCTGCAATGCGTGAGTAAAGGCAGATTAAGTTCCTCAGCCAAAGCAATATTGCGGGCGTTGACAGTATCTTCGAGTAACTGCGAATCTTCCTTGAAAGTGCCAGAACCGCAGCAGGAAGCTTTCTTTAGTTCCACCAGTTCAATCCCCAACGCTTGAGTCAGTGCTTGGGTAGACAGGTAAAGTTCGCGGGCGGCTCCTTGGGCGACACAACCGGGAAAATAAGCATATTTGAGATTTGGGGATGGCATAATCGTTTCTGCAGGGGAGAAAAGGCAAGGGAAAAGAAACGAGAGCGCTGGAGGTCGGGATGCTTCCTGCTTCGTTTCTCCTCTCCATATCCTTACAGAAAACTAGCGTGAAAGCCCCCCTCTTTTAAGGCACAGATGAAACGCAGTTTTCAGGTTGGTGGCGGGGCGATCGCGCTAATTTGCTGAAGGCGCTTTTGGAAAAATCCCATCGCTGATGGTTCGTCTAGACACTGGAATCAATCGCACCGTCAAAGTTATGTATCTGCGATCGCTGCTGGGCAAGCAAAAATGAGTTACTAAGTTTGCCAGTTCGCAAAGGCGAAGGGCGAGCACATTAGCATAAGTAATTGTTAGGCGATCGAGCATAACACATCGTTACACCCGACCCATTAGAGTGTTATGATTCAAGAGTAAATAAGCCAAGGTGGCTGAACTACACCGTTAGCTTGCTGGGTTATCAGTGCGATTGTACTTCAATGCTGTCGGTAGTTGCAAAATCATCTGGTTCCAGACATAGCGGTAGTTTATGATACTGCTTTCATCTCACCCAAAATGTCAAATCATGCAGTCGGGTCAAGCACAATTCCCCCAAGCCGTCACAATTTACAAAGCTCCTCACAAATATCGAGGGCAACAGAGGTATTGCCGAGGAGTTCAATCAAAACTTCAAGAAGGCGTTCTTGAAGTTTTGATGATCGGGCAAGCTACGATCGATATTTCAAAACGTTTGAGTATGGCTAGGATAAAAATGACAATTTTGAGCGGAATGAGGTAGTCCTTAGCCGCCCATACTGCCTAAACATGAATGATTTGGAGGGAATTCAATAATGTTAAACTCAATAAGGTTCGACTGGCAACAGTTAGCCATGATCGAAGAGCTCAAAGAGTATTGTGAAACTGATTTCCACGGATTTAGTAAACGGATTGAGCATCATATTCATGAATTGCAGAAAATCGATTCAAAAGAGCTTTATAACCTCGCAATTTTACGAGTTCTTGAAGTTACAAATGGTTGCACTCAATGGGGATTTAGAAGAAAAGATGAGGGATGCTTATCAGTTGAACAAACCCGTGAATGCATGAAGAAGGTGATTGGATTTATTCAAGATAAAAAAATCGACTTCCCAAGTGGAGAGTCGATTCATTTTACTTCATCCATTCAACAATTGATTGAGGAGGGACGTGGGCTTTACCAAGATGCCTTCAAGAAAAATATTGTCGGTAAAGAGAAAGAATACTATGCCTATTCGACGGCTCAGTTTTTAGTATACGGTCGCCCACGTTTGAATGCTGCACTTCAATTAGTAAAACAGGAGTTTGAATCTCTGTTTACAAAGTACTATATCGAAAAAGGTCGCAATTATATTGCCCCATATATGGAGGCGCTTCTTCCTGAAAATCCATGAAATGACGGGAATCATCCACAATTGATGGACAAAGTGCAATCTCTGATCTTGTAAGTAGAGTTGATGTTAAGCTTTCTAACAATTCGCTTGGAGCCGACTGGGGAAAGTCAGTGGTGTAGATGCAATGGTTTTGACAGCCCCTCAAGCACACCGTTAGGCGGAACAGATCGCGCCTGTTAAATTTGTCGTTTTTCAGCCGAGATTAAGCAAAAGCAAAGATGGTTGGCTCCGTTGTTGAGTCCAGAGAAGCTATGGGCGATCGCGAAACATAAGTAATTGTGAAGTGATGGGTGTATAACATATCCTTGGCTCTGACAAAAGTGATATTTTGGTGTTGAGATCGAGGCGCTCGTTTGCCGCTCAATTCAGCCGTTATGTGTAGGTTTTTATCGTAGGCGCATCCGGGAAACTCGGGGAGTACATGGTGCAGCAGGCGCTAAATAGGGGCTAAGAGGTGGTTTGTGTTTGTCGGGAACGCAGCGTAGGCAAACTCCATCGTTGTACAGATGCGATGTACAGATGCGATACTTCCATTGAGTCCGTTGAGGTTATCTGAGTGCGAGCGCAAGTAGGAAAGCAAGACGGATCGTATGCGTTTGGGCGTTGCTTTTGAGAATTTCTAGGGGACAAGCAGTCACTAGGGCATGATCTCTTGCAGATAGTCATTCAATCAGTCCGGGACGCAAAAATTGCTTTGCAACACTATTGGTAGCGGTAAGGTACGGTGTGCACCGCCAGATAGAGTTTATGCCTCCAGAACTATTCAAATAGCGATCGCCACCCCATAACAGTCCTAGAGTTGCTGCGATCGTCCGTGTCCCAATTGTCCCTGGCCCGTGTCACTTAGAAAAGCGGCCAGCCTTTGTCCTGCAGATCCCCCTTTCGGATAAGATTAGATACGCAGCAACCAATGAGGACACGATGTTATGAGCCAAGACGACATTTTTACTAGAGTCCAGAAAATTGTGAAAGAGCAACTGGAAGTCGAGCTGAGCGAAGTCAAGCCCGAAGCCAACTTTGCTAACGATTTAGGAGCAGATTCCTTAGATACAGTAGAGCTGGTAATGGCCTTGGAAGAAGAGTTTGATATTGAAATTCCCGACGAAGCAGCCGAAGGAATTACTACGGTTCAAGCTTGTGTAGATTACATCAGCAGCCAACTTGCAGCTCCAAAAGCATAAAATACCTGTTTTTTCCCCTAAGAGGAGAGAAGTTATAAAACTGGAAACTCCTCTTTAGTTCTGCGTTCTGGGTGTTTAATTTTTTGAAACTGAAATCATGACAAATTTAGAGCGTAAGCGCGTTGTTATCACGGGTCTCGGCGCGATTACACCGATCGGCAATACCTTGTCCGAATATTGGGACGGGTTGCTTGCCGGCAAGAATGGTATAGGCCCGATCACCTTATTCGACCCGTCGCGGCACGACTGCCGCTTTGCCGCAGAGGTGAAGGGTTACGACCCACACGACTATTTAGAGCGCAAGGAAGCAAAGCGGATGGATCGCTTTGCTCAATTTGGGGTGTCAGCGAGCAAACAAGCTCTTGCTGATGCGAAGTTGGAGATTAATGACCTGAACGCAGAACAGGTGGGTGTCATTCTTGGCACTGGCATTGGTGGCCTGAAGGTTTTGGAAGACCAGCAAGAGATTTATCTGAATCGCGGCCCCGATCGATGCAGCCCGTTTATGATTCCCATGATGATTGCGAATATGGCCGCGGGCCTGACGGCGATTCAAACGGGTGCTAAGGGGCCAAACTCTTGCACGGTGACGGCCTGCGCTGCCGGGTCGAATGCCGTGGGCGATGCGTTTCGCTTAGTTCAGGCGGGTTACGCCCAAGCCATGATTTGCGGCGGTACAGAAGCTGCGGTGACACCTTTGTGCGTGGCGGGTTTTGCTGCGGCGAGGGCGCTTTCGACTCGCAACGATGACCCGACTCATGCTTGCCGTCCGTTCGATCGCGATCGTGATGGTTTTGTCGTCGGCGAAGGTGCTGGCATTCTGATTCTAGAAGAAATGGAACACGCTCTGGCGCGTGGCGCGAAGATTTACGCAGAAATCGTCGGCTACGGTTTAACTTGCGATGCGTATCACATGACTTCTCCGGTACCGGGGGGAGAGGGTGCGTCGCGGGCCATGGCTTTAGCGCTCAAGGATGGGGGTTTGACGCCGGATATGGTGAGCTATATCAACGCTCACGGCACAAGCACGCTTCCCAACGATTCTACGGAAACCAAGGCGATTAAAAAGACTTTGGGAGACCATGCTTACAAAGTAGCAATTAGTTCTACCAAGTCAATGACCGGTCATCTTTTGGGCGGTTCTGGGGGAATTGAGGCGGTGGCGACGGTAATGTCGATCGCCAATGACAAAATCGCGCCGACAATTAATCTGGAAAATCCCGATCCTGAGTGCGATTTGGACTATGTTCCTCATACAAGCCGCGATCTAAAAGTTGATGTGGCGCTGTCGAATTCTTTTGGATTTGGCGGCCACAACGTGACTCTGGCATTCAAGAAGTTTGTTCAGTAACGGCTAATCCAAAATCGAGAGTTAAAAGGTAAAAAATTAATTTTTTACCTTTGTAGGGTAGGCATCTTGCCTGCCCTAACTTTCTGAAGTATAACCGGAGCGATCGTATGAATCAACCAATTATTCGATTTTTGACAACAAAGAATTATAAAAATCTGCACTTAGATCCATCTGTAAATTTAAACAACCTTAATATATTTATCGGCTCAAACGGTTCAGGCAAAAGCAATTTCATCAGTTGTTTAAAATTTTTAAAAGATTGCCTAATAGCTATTCCTGACGCAAATCGGGACGTGAGTAGTTTTGAGGATGCTGTTTCTAAAATTGGTGGTGGTAGAATTTTAGATGTCAATGTTGAAAGTCCAGCAAAGGTCAGTATAGCTTGCTGTTTTTCGCAAATTAACCACACGGGTAATCTTCAAAAAGACAGCGCAATTCTTGATTTCAAACTTTATACCGATCGAGAAAAAGTAAGGGCGAGCATCTCTGAAGAATATCTATATGGCGGAGAAGATTTGCAGGAAACTTCCAGCAGGCAACCTTTCTATTACTATAAATTGCATAACAGAGAATTAGGGCAAGGAGTTTTATCTGTTTACAAGTCTCTCGGTCAAGAGCCAACTCAGTTTGAACCTTTAGATAACATTCCTACCAATTCTTTTGGTTTGTTGACAATTCCGACACTGCTTGAAAATAGTCTATTACCACCAGAAACTACACCTATTTACAAAATTAGAAGAGAATTAATTGAATTTATTTCAAAATGGCAATTTTATAATGCCAATAACATGAATTTGAATTCAATTATAACCGCCGAACCTAAAATAGGTGGCAGTGATATTTACTTATCTGCATCGGGAGATAATCTGCCTTTAGTATTGTACAATTTAAACCAAAAATCTATCAATTTTGAAGATAGCATTAACGAGGCAATGAAGTCCATCCTGCCAAAAACTCGTCGCCTTAGAGCTTTACCTTCGGGTCGCCTATCTCTCACTGTAGAATGGTATTTTGAAGGTATTGATGATGAAGCATTCTACCTAAATGAAATGTCGGATGGAACTGTCAGGATGCTTTGTTGGGCAACTATATTACATTCTCCACTTCTTCCTTCTTTGATAGTCATTGATGAACCTGAATTAGGATTGCACGTCTCGTGGATGCCAATTTTAGCTGAGTGGATTAAAAAAGCTGCCACCAGAACTCAGATAATTATTACCACACATAGTCCCGACCTTTTAGATCACTTTACCGATCGTTTAGAGAATGTTCTTTGTTTTTATCCCGAAAACAGAACGTATTTCTCAGTCAAATCTCTTTCAAAAGAACTGCTGAAGCCAAAACTTGAAGAGGGATGGCAATTGGGCGACTTATACCGTGTTGGCGATCCAAGTATTGGAGGATGGCCGTGGTAGTGTGGGTTTTCTCTGGTGGCGGTGAGGCTGAGGTTAGAGGATTCTTTCCTTTTTTAGAAAAAACTTTTCCGGGCTGTAGATTTGAACGAAAAACACCAGTTCGCCAAAAACCCGGCCCTAAAGCTAATAAAGCAGGTAGTTATGGAAGAACAGGTCAAAGCTTAATCGAGCAAATAAAGCAAGAATTACCGATCGCCTTAAAAGCGGAAGCAAATAAATGCGACTTGATTTTAGTTTTTGACGATTTGGATTGTCGCGATTCTCAGACACAAAAATCAAAAATATTGGTAGAGTTATCAAAAATACCCGAATGTGCTGACATCGAAAAATTTGTTGGGTTTGCCGCGCCGGAAATCGAAGCTTGGATTATTGCTGATTGGAATAATTCAATAGCTAAACATTCAGATTTTCGTCGAGGCAAAAGACATGAACGGATGCGTTGGTGGCTAAGTACACAAAGAAAAGTTTCTTTTGAGAATCCAGAAGCATTTAGTGAATACGATGCTGAAAAAGATTGCTGTCGAGAAAAACTATCAGAATATTTAATTGAGTCAAGTGTTCAAGATGAACTCGATCGCGATAAAGCACGCTTTTCTAAAGGAGATCATACTCCTTTGCTATTGAGGGAAATCGATCCAAATGAAGTCCAGAAAAAATGTCCCTTATTTCGCGAACTCTATAACTATCTCAATAATTTTTGTCGTTGTCCATAAAGGGTCAGATAAAAATTTATTTAAGTAAACTGTAAGCCAACTTTTGCAAAGCATTAGTAGTGTTAAATTAGATTTTCCCCAAAACAAAAAGCGCCCCTATTTCTAGGAGCGCTTTTTGTCAATCTCAGACTAAAACTTAGCCATTGATAGAAGGAGCAACCAAAGCTACAGGAGTGACTTCACTAGCAGCCAAGTCGAGTGGGAAGTTGTGAGCATTGCGCTCGTGCATTACTTCCATACCCAAGTTAGCGCGGTTGATAACATCAGCCCAGGTATTGATGACACGACCTTGAGAGTCGATAATCGATTGGTTGAAGTTGAAACCGTTCAAGTTGAAAGCCATCGTGGA
>NZ_JAUBTG010000050.1:0-46947 GCF_036702395.1 Microcoleus sp. D3_18_C2
CAATCATGAGTTAGCTCTAGCCGATTAAAATTAAAACTTCTGATTATAACATATATCTTTTTTGCAAGAGGTCTATTGAGAGGTCGAATCAATGCCTTCCCTAACTTACATCAAAGGTCTTCCAACGCCAGCAAACGAACTAAATGCTTTAGGATTCACGGATTTTGAGATGTTCCTAGAGGCATTTGCGCCCATCTTTCGAGATGCCGCAATTGAAACAGTCAACCACCTAAAGAACGGCACTGAATTCAACAAATCAATGTGGAACACCCATTTGCAGAAGACCTATCAAATTAGCAAGCGTCATGCAAATGGTGTCATTGCCTATGCAAAAGGTAAAGTAGACGGCTCAAAAGAACATCAAGCTTTGCATATTAAAACATTGTTCGGGAAGGCGAAATCAATCAAAGCTTGGATTAAGAAGGCAGAGCGCAAGCTGAAACTTGCTCGAAAGTTCTACGCAAAAAAGAATTGGGAGAATTCAAAAACAGGTTGCAATTTCCCTCTGTCCTGTTCGTTGAACCATAAAGATACGAATTGGCAAAATTTGAAGTTTCAACTTCATGGAAAAAAACGCAAACTGTACCTGATTCAAGCCAAGATCGAATTCTTGAAACATAAACCCATTAAGGTGTCCGTCCCGCACGGTCAAGTTTTTATTGTTGGGGCCGCAGACGAAAGTTTTGGGAATCAGGTCGCACAGTGGGACGGTAAAACTATTAAATTCCGTGTCCCTGCCTGTCTAGAAACTCGGTTTGGGAAGTCCGTAGTTTCTGAAGTTGGCAACTTCGATCGCAACATTAACCGTTTACCTGAAACAGGCTCTAAGACCTGGCATCTCTTCAAAAAAGATGGCAAGTGGAATATTGCGGTACAGTTTACAGCTTCTGAGGTGAAGCGCCAATCCAAAGATCGTGCCTATGGCTGTATTGGAATTGACATGAATCCCGGTTCGATTGGTTGGAGCTATGTTGACACTGAAGGCAACCTGAAAGCTCATGGTAAAATTCCCCTAGAAATCGGACTCCCATCCGGTAAGCAGCAGGCTCAAATCGTTGATGCCTGTCTGTCTCTGGCTAACCTTGCAATTTGCTTTTCTTGCCCGGTCGTGTGCGAAGAACTTGATTTTGCGCACAAGAAAGAGTGCTTAGGTGAGCAAAGCAAGAAATACGCCAGAATGATGTCTTCATGGGCTTACAGCGAGTTTTTCAAACAACTGAACGCAATCTTATCAAACCGTGGCATTGAGCTAATTACGGTCAATCCTGCATACAGTTCAATTATTGGTTTAGTGAAGTACATGAAAATGTACGGACTAGCCAGTGATGAAGCGGCTGCATTGGTTATTGCCAGACGCGGAATGCGGCTGAGTGAAAGACTGCCATCAACCATAACCGCCTATGTTGAGGTGAACTCAGCAAAGCACGTATGGTCGATGTGGAACCAACTGAATAAACAGATCGAGCGTTCCGGTAAGGTTAATCGCAGACACGATTACTTTACCGTTTCTAACTGGAGTTTCCTAGCCAACCTCGAAAATGAGGAAGATTTATCACTAGGAAAGAACGCTTTCACTTACACCGTGGAGTGAGGTGCGGACAAATTATCTAGCATTGGGTAGTTTTGTCCACACATTTAGAAGCGGTATGCCAAATCAGGATTTGTGTGCGGGGAACTAGAAATCCGGTTTTTCGCATAAATTTCTATTGACTGTTGACCCCCTCGCATCCAGGATACCCGCCACGTGATTCATCCGTCCAGAAATAAAAAACCTCTATCCGATAAAGGAGCCCCCGAATTGATCCGTGGGGTCAATTCTAAAATCTAAAATCTAAAATCTAAAATCTAAAATCTAAAATCGATTGACTGTTTGACATTTGAACAATACCGATGCCACGGGAAACGAGAGGATTGAGAAAGGGGACAAATTTCAGGTTTAATTATGGCAAGGAAATATAAAATACTTCTTAAGATACTTGACATATTTGGAAAAAAGGCTATAATTTCTTCAAATTAATTCCCGATGGCGGGTGTATCTAAAAAAATAGCTTATGTTTAACACAGCAGGACGGTTTCCAGAAAATCCGATTCGGGGAAATGTTGCGGGTGTTTCAGCGGAAATACTAGACTTATTCAGTAAGTTCGATCGCTTAAATCAGATCGGGACAATTGCCGTAGGCGATACCAATATTTTATTTGATACCAGCTACGATTTGACTGAAAAACGCGATGGGGCGGCGGCTGCGACTGGTAGTGCGATCCTCTACGAGGGCTTCGCTAACGGCCTTTTTGGGCCATCCACCGACTTCGGTCTCCCATCGTCAGGAAGCGACAATCTTAAATTTGATAGTAGTCTAAAATCCCCGACCGCTACCTCCACTCAAGGTGAGATAGACGAACTGACAGGGATGGCTTTACCTGTTGGTGAACTCTCCCTATCCCAAACTTCTTCCCTATTTCCTGATGAAAACTGGGCTTTCAATTTTAAAAATTACACCATCGATCACCAAGGTTTAAACACCCTCAACCTTAAAGTTGGTTACGGGTTAAAACCGGGAATTACCCCAAACGAATATCCAGATTTTGTTCCCATTTACCAAAGTATTGATAATTTCCTAGTTAACTACCCGAACGAAACAGATTTCTGGGAAATTCTCAACAAAAATTTGACGGAAAAGGTGCTTACTGAAAATCCGGGACTGACAGATGTTACGATTCAACTGGAAGTTTTGCCAACGGAGGTATTGCCCTACGATCGCGCCAGTACAGTTTTCCGCAGTCAATCGGGCAAAATCACAGAAGATTGGAATTTTTCACTCAAAGACTACGCAATCAATCACCAAGGATTGAACAAGCTCAATCTCGATATAGATTACCAGTACAAACCGGAAATCGCTCCCAATGAATATCCCGATTTTGTGCCAATCTACAATAGCATTGATAACTTTTTAACCACATATCCGAACGAAACAGATTTTTGGGAAGTTGTCAATAAAAACTTGACTCAAAATATCCTCAACGAAAATCCTGCATTGGCGGCAATTAAGATAGACTTCAACGTTCTGCCAAGCCAAAGCTTGCCCTACAACCGCACCAGCAAAGTTACTCGCACTCAACCCAGCAATCCTCAAGGAACTTTCCTAGTTGGCAATAGCCGGGGAAATAATGTACTTCGGTTTGACGGCAATACCGGCAATTTTCTAGGCGAATTTATTCCACCGGGAAGCGGCGGTTTGTCCAATCCAGATACGATCGTTTTTGGGCCCGATGGCAATGGCGATGATCAGTCGGACATTTACGTTACTAGCGGCGACAAGCCCGGAAATTCGGGAGAACCGACAGCATCGGCGGTATTGCGGTATGACGGAATTACTGGCGCATTTATTGACAAGTTTGTCGCCGATAATCCGAACACGGCGGCCGATGAAACTGGCGGATTGTTTCGCCCTTACGGTTTAGCTTTTGGCCCTGACGGTAATTTTTATGTCAGCAGTTTTTTGAGTGACCAAATTCTGCGATATAACGGCCAAACAGGACAGTTTATTGATGTATTTGCTTCGGGAAATCAGCAAGCGGGAGGATTGAATGGCCCGAACGGTTTACTGTTTGCTCCTGACGGCAATTTGTACGTGACAACGCAGGGGAGTGTGGCGACCAACGGTCAACCAGATTTTAGCGCAGGTTTCCCCAGTCAGGTGCTGCGTTACAACCCGCAAACCGGGCAGTCAAGTATCTTTGCTTCGCCCGATCCTTCGCCTCGGAGTCAGGGATTTGCAAGTCTTTTGGGACTGGCAATCGGGCCCGCTGACGGCGACCTTTATGTCAGCGATTTTGCTAACGATATCAGGCGCTACAATTTAAGAAGTGGGGAATTGGTCAAGGTTTTATCTACGAATTATACTGATACTTCGCCCAGTAGCAATTATGTAGGTAGTTTGGCTTTTTCGCCGATCGGCAATTTGTTTGCAGTTGGCTTTGACAACCGCGCTAATGCTAACGGTGCCGGCGCTGTTTTGCGGTATAATGGCAAGACTGACGAACCGCTGCCAATATCGGGAAATCCTGGATCGAGTAACAGTTCTATTTTTGTCCCTCCCGACAGCAAGCTACAGCGTCCAATAGGAATTTCTTTCTTTCCGTCCGATGCTCAACTGACGGAGAAATGGAATTTTACATTGGCAAATTACCCCATTAATCATCAAGGGTTAAACAACCTGAATATTGATGTAAATTATAAGTACAAAGACGGGATTCAAAATTCTGAGTATCCTGATTTTGTGCCGATTTACAAGAGCATTGACAACCTTTTAGTTAACTACCCGAACGAAACAGATTTTTGGGAAATTGTCAACAAGAATCTGACCGAAAAAGTGCTTGCTGACAATCCGGCACTTTCGTCGGTGACGGTTAATTTGGATGTTTTACCGACGAACCGATTGCCTTACGAGCGCAGCAGTACCGTTACTCGCACTCAAGATGGTAAATTAGGCGAAGCATGGGATTTCAAAATTCCTAATTACTCGATCGATCACCAGGGTTTGAATAACCTCAATATGGATGTCAAATATCAGTACAAACCAGGAATTACGCAGGATGAGTATCCAGACTTTGTGCCGATTTACCAAAGCATCGACACTTTCTTGACTAATTATCCCAATGAAACGGATTTCTGGGAAATTCTTAATAAGAGTTTGACGCAAAAGCTGCTAGCCGAAAATCCGGCTTTGGATGCGTTGCAAATTAATCTGGAGGTTTTGCCGACTAACAGATTGCCTTACGAGCGAGCTAGCATTGTGTCGATCGCTTAGCCTATCATTGGAAATTAGATGGAAAAATCTTGACAAGAAATACATACTTAGCTACCGTAAGGGTAAGGTTAAGTACGTTGCGTAGAAACCAGGTTGTTTCGCGTCCAAGACAAACCCATTTAAATTGTCTGTTGTGCTGTGGTGAAAAACCCGGTTTTTAAAAGAAACCGGGTTTCTGAATTAGACCGAGTTTACCAAATTCCATTTTGGGATATATGTCTGTGTCCCGCTGCATTTGATACCTAAATAGTGGTGGACGCAAATAGGATAAAAAACCAGGTTTTGGCGTTAAAGTCGATCGCTGACAACCTGTTATTTTGACTCTTAACCTGGTTCTTGTGCTTCCAGGACTGAAAAATATAGTTTTTTTTATCGGAGTTCGTGCTGCGCCCAATTTCTAGTCATCCAACCCATATTTTACCAATAAACCCAGTTGCTCCCGCCCAGTCCTACTTATTACCAATTACGCTGTAAAATATTGAGAATACCTCTTTAGATTGATAGACATTTTGATTATTTCCTTTTAAATATGGTAGCAGTTCGCTGCCAATATGTAGGGTAAAAAATTTATGTTAACTTCCGGGCCAATTACCGCCCCCGTTCCCGTTTTCCTGGTTCTTTTAGCAATCATGCTACTCGCGCCGCTGGTATTTGAGCGCTTGCGACTACCGGGAATAGTGGGTTTAATTATTGCTGGCGTAATTGTCGGGCCCAACGGTCTCAATTTGCTGCAACGAGACGCTACTATTGTTTTGCTAGGTACTGTAGGATTGCTGTTTTTGATGTTCCTAGCGGGACTGGAAACTAGCCTTGACGATCTCAAACTGAATGCGGACAAAGCTGTCATATTTGGGCTAGCTACTTTTGCGCTACCGATGATATTGGGGACAGGGGCGATGCTGCTGTTGGGATATAGCTGGCTGGCTGCAATTTTAGTCGCTTCTTGTTTTGCTACGCACACACTTTTAGCGCTGCCAATTCTCACCAAATTGGGATTGATGCGAACTCAGACTATTACTACGACTTTGGGCGGGACTTTAATTACCAATGTGTTGGGACTGTTGGTGCTGGCTATTGTTGTTAAAGCTTACAAAGGAAATCTCACTCTCGAATTTTGGCTGTTTCTCATTCCATCTCTTGCTATCTACACTTTTGCTACTTTGTGGGGCGTTCCCAAAATCGGTCGCTGGTTTTTCAAGAAATTCGGACACGACGAAAATGCCGAATTTATATTTGTATTAGCAACCCTATTTCTAGTTTCTTACGCAGCAGAACTAATTGAAATTGAGGCAATTATTGGTGCATTTTTATCGGGGATTGCCATTACTCAAATTATTCCCAAAATGAGTCCCCTGATGAATCGGATTGAGTTTATTGGCAATACGCTGTTTGTGCCGTTTTTTCTGATTTCTGTGGGGATGTTAATTGACCCGCTAATTTTGGTAAAGCAGCCGCAGTCTTTGTTGGTGGCGGCGGTGATGATTTTAGCAGAGGTGGTGAGCAAGTTTTTGGCAGCTTGGCTACCGGGGAAATTATTTGGCTTTGAGTTTCCGAACATTATGGTAATGTTCGGCCTTTCTGTTGCTCAAGCTGCTTCTACTTTGGCGGCGATTACGGTTGCTTTTGAGATTAAATTGGTCGATCGCGTAACGGTGAACGGCATCATTGCCATGATTTTAGTAACTTGTGTCGCTTCTCCTTGGATTGTATCTCGGTGGGGTCAAGAAATGCAGCCGCCGGGGTCGAGTTTGCCGGTTCCTACTGCGGGAAAGCATTCATGGGGAGAGCGAGTTTTAGTGCCTGTTGCTAATCCGAATACGGAAGATAATTTGCTGCGTTTGGCTTTGATTTTAGCAAAAACATCTCAGGGAACTTTGTTGCCGCTGCATATTTTGTCCGATCGCGGGGAAGCAATTTCGCCCGCAGAGAAAATGCAGCAAACTCAACTTTTGACTGCTGCGGAAACTGTCGCCCATGCGGCTGCTTGTGCGGTTGAACCGATCGCGAGGATAGATGATGCGATCGATCGCGGAATTCTGCGGAGTGCAACCGAACGCGAGGCTAGTTTAATAGTTTGCGGTTGGAAGGGATTTTCCACGACTCGCGACAATTTTTTTGGCAGCATCATTGATACTGTGATCGGGCGATCGCCCGTACCCGTACTGATTGCTCGATTTCCCGATCCTCTCCAGAATACAGCCAGAGTTCTTTTGGCCGTAACTGACAGCGAGTTGACTCGGTTTGGATTTCAGGAAACCGTGGATATTGCTAAGAGTTTAGCCGACGAACTCAAGGCGACTTTGCAAGTGTTGTTGGTGGCGACAAAACGGGAACCAAGCAACAAAAGTGGGGCGGAGGTGGAAATTCTTTCTGAGATACCAGTAAATCGGGTGCGAGGAAATTTTATCAAGCTAGTTTCGCAGAATTTGTTAGAACACGATTTGCTGATTTTAACCACAATTTCTCACCAGAATTTGTGGGAAAAACCGGGCACTCTCAAAGAACCGGAAGCGATCGCCCGGGTTCACGCAGATATCTCGATGCTTGTTGTTTATTTTCCTGTATCTTGAGGAATATTTTGGGAGCATCTCAATGAAAGCAGGCAAGCTAGAAATTGGAGTTAGGAGTCAGGAGTAAGGAGTCAGGAGAAAAGAGTCAGAAGGAAGAAGTCAGGAGCCAGAAGAAGTGTTTTTACAAATATGAGATGCTCCCAATATTTTAACCGCAGATGATGTTATGAATCTGCATTGATCTGCTGTTAAGATTTAATCCTACTCCATCCGATGCAACCGTCCATGAGATAACTAACTTCCGAAGTTTGTACTTTTCGGGCTGCAGGTTAATATCAAATCCGTGGGTACCGACACTATTCCTATCTCTCTTCTCTTCCTCTGCGCCCTCTGCGCCCTCTGCGGTTTAATCATTCAAAAAGAACCCGCCTAAAGCCCGGACGATCGCACTTTTCCAAACTAATTTCGATCGCACTCCGATGGAGACAATTTCTCGGCATCTAGGACAATTTCTCGGTATCTGGGAGAATTTTGAGAATATGGTGATATATCTCCTCTAGTTCAATAACGTAAAAATGAGCATCAGACCAAATTTCAGATGGTTTTCTTCGGTGGCGAGTGTTTTGGGTTCGATTTCGATTAATCCTTTCAGCGGCACGACATCCCCTGTAAAAGCTGCAGAAACGGTTGTTATCCGCAAAGGTATTTTAGAATCGTCAATATCGGTTGCGGATTTGCGCGAACTCGCAGAAACAGGAAAAGTCCCCGCCAAACTGCAAGCTTATGCCAATCTCTTGTCTGACGAACAGCGGAGTAAAATTTTTCGGGCGCTGCAAGCGAAAATTCCCCTCAATGTAGTCGGCCTGAGCAACTTGCTAAATACGGGCATTGGCACTGGCATCCTGACGGATTTGACTACTGTCATACCCAGGCGCGACGGTGGGGGTGTGGAAGCGCTGCGAGCCGCTCTGGTGCAGGGAGCAAAAGCGCCGGAAGGCTTATCTATATTGAGTTTCATTGAATCTTATCCGAGCTCGCGGGTCGTGGTGGATCTAGATCGAGCTTTCGCTGTTTTGGGAAATATGAACGTAAGTTTTTGGCAAACTCAGCGCTTTATGGCGGCGATCGCACCTCAGTTAGCACCAGTTAAACCCGCGTTTAAGCTGCCTTTCGATCCAACCCAGCCGGGCCCTAATGTCGTGCAGGTACGGGCGCTAGATTTGAACGATAGCGCCCGCAATCGGCGTATTCCAGTTGATGTGTACTGGTCAAGAGCTGCGACAGCCGACAAACCGACGATCGTCTTTTCTCACGGTTTGGGTTCCGTCCGCACGGATTTGCGCTACTTAGCCGAGCATTTGGCGTCTCACGGCTATGTGGTAGCAGCTTTAGAACATCCCGGCAGTAACGAGACGAATACCAATGCTGCGATGGCGGGGAAGTGTCCGTTGCTAGCTCCTCAAGAGTTTTTAGACCGTCCCAAAGACATCAGTTTTGTACTCGACGAACTGACAAAATTGAACCAAACTGATGATAACTTGCAGGGGAAAATTGCGATCGACCCAGCGGTGATCGTTGGCTATTCCTTCGGCGGCGCTACAGCCTTGTCCGTGGCCGGCGCCGAACTGCAATTGAGCGGACTCAAACAAAGGTGTCAGGGGGATTTGATTGGGTTCAGCTTAGGCGAAGGCATTCAGTGCGCGGCGGCCGGATTGCCCGAAGAACGGTATCAATTGCGGGATGGGAGGATTAAAAGGGCGATCGCCATGAATCCGATCGCATCATTATTATTTGGAGAAACGGGCTTAAGTAAAATTAAGATTCCCACATTAATAGTAGCATCTTCTGCCGACAAAACCACTCCTGCCTTAGCCGAACAAATTGCTGGCTTTCCGAAAATTCCATCTCCTAAATGGCTAGTTGGTTTTGTAGGAGGAACGCACTTAAGCGTCAAAGATCCGAGTACAACTTTAAACCAAGTTCGCAGGCCGAGCACAGTAATTACTGGGGATGAAGTTGTCGGCGACCAAGCTGTTAGCATACGCAATTATATTAAAGCTGTAAGTTTGGCTACCGCCGCGCAACTAACTGCTGAAGCTGATAAATATGCAGTCTTTCTAACACCAGAATACGCGCAATTTGCCTCCACATCGGCAATCCCGGTGCGGCTAGTAACAGAAATTTCCCCGGAAATTAATACCGTCGTGCAAACTTTTATTCAAAGGAATAAGTAGTTATTAGTCATTAGTCATTAGTCATATCATGTCCGGTCAATTAACCATGATTCCTGTAGGGGCGGGTTCGCCAAGATATTGAATAGAAACGGGAAAATCTGTAAACCCGACCCGACCTTTAATCGCCGTAAATCGATGGGACATAATATCATTAGTCATTAATCATTAGTCATTAGTCATCAGCTAATAACTAATGATAAAAACTTGTAGTAATATCAAATAAGGTGACATCGAAATTATACTTGAGTGCGAGCGGGACGATCGCTCCTGAGAGCGCGGAGCCACACGGGAAACTCCCACTGCACTGGGAAAATTATGATTCCGATGTCAGCGGAAACGAGATTACGACTAGCAGCCTTTCCTTTTGTATGCGCGGTAGCTTAGCCCCCAGGGTGGATTTTCTTCTTAAGCTGTTTCTGATATTTTTTGTCCGTGCAAGGGCAAAATATAAGCAACCGCTTTCACAAACTCTACTCCCCAACTGCGATGCCTAAAAAAAATCTTATCCCGCTATTGCTTCTGTTGGCAGCCCTGTTTACCCTTTACGGTGACACTTTAACTTTTCTCCCCAAACCTGTAAGAGATACTAGCGTGGCCAGTCGAAAGTTCTTCGTCGGGTTGTGGCCAGATTGGTTGAGGCCGAGAGATTTCAACGAGAAAAGGCAACAGGATATTGAGAAATTGCAAAAAACTCCTAGCCCGAGTCGATAGTTTTGAGCTACCAGCGAGAAACCCTGTTTCTTTAACAATACCTAGCCATTTTCTTGTAGGTTGGGTTAAGCGAAGCACAACCAAACAGTACGATTTTAGATTTTGGATTTTAGATTTTAGATTTTTTATCCCATCTCTAATCTGTAATCGATTAAACTTGAGATTTGAGATTTTCCCAGCAGTAAGGTGTGCAATGCACACCCTACAGATAGAGGTTATGCGTCCAGGACTATTTTAGATCGATCCTCCCATCTAAAATCTAAAATCTAAAATCTAAAATTGATTAAGCGTGCTTTTTCAACCAGCTAAACATAGCTCGCAAATCTTTACCAACTTCTTCAATAGGATGTTCTGCTTCCTGACGGCGCATGGAGGTAAAACCTGGCTTGCCGGCTTGGTTTTCCAGAACGAATTCGCGGGCAAATTGGCCGGATTGAATTTCGCTGAGAATCTTACGCATTTCGGCGCGGGTTTGATCCGTGACGATGCGGGGGCCGCGAGTTAAATCGCCGTATTCTGCGGTATTGGAGATGCTGTCGCGCATTTTGGCGAGGCCTCCTTCTACTACTAAGTCAACGATAAGTTTAACTTCGTGCAAACATTCAAAATAAGCTAATTCCGGTTGGTATCCGGCGTCAACTAAAGTTTCAAATCCAGCTTTAATTAAGGCGCTCAAACCGCCGCACAAAACTACTTGTTCGCCAAAAAGATCCGTTTCTGTTTCTTCGCGGAAAGTGGTTTCCAGGATGCCGGCTCTGGTGCCGCCGATACCTTTAGCATAGGCCATTGCCCGATCGCGCGCTTGACCGGAAGCATCTTGATATACTGCAAACAAACTCGGAACACCTTCCCCTTGTTCGTAAGTCCGTCGCACCAAGTGTCCGGGGCCTTTGGGGGCAACCATTACTACGTCTACATTGGCAGGGGGAACAACTTGGCCGAAGTGAATGTTAAAACCGTGAGCAAATGCTAAAACATTTCCTTCAGAAAGGTTGGGTTCGATTTGTTCTTTGTAAATAGTTTTTTGAACTTCATCGGGCAATAAAATCATGATGAAGTCAGCAGCGGCTGCTGCTTTGTCTACCGGGTGAACTGTTAAACCCGCGTCGGTTGCTTTGGCGGCAGATTTGCTACCGGGATACAAACCGACAACGACATTCATGCCACTGTCTTTGAGGTTAAGCGCGTGGGCGTGTCCTTGGGAACCGTAGCCGATGATAGCAATCGTTTTGTTGGCTAAGAGGTCTAGGTTCGCGTCGGTGTCGTAATACATACGGGCCATAATCCTTGTCTCCTGAGATGCAAATTGGGTGATTGACTGCAAAACTCTCATTTTATCAAAGTAGGGTACTTTTTTTACAGAATTTTTTTTATTAAGATTTGAGCGGGGGAAAACAAAGGGATCTCGCCCTGAATTTAGCAGCGTTGGTGGCGGAGTCTGCGATCGTCAAATATAATTGTCAATAGCGTGCTGTGCATTTGGAAAAATCTCACATCTGGCAACATTCTCGCTTAACAGGCTTTTCGGCCTGTTTCACAAGAAAATTCACTCTTTGTGGAACAGGCCGAAAAGCCTGTTCATAAAAAGCTTATTGAGAATGGTGCAACAGTGCAACATCTCAGAAAAACGCAACTAACTAACTTTTGTAATATGAAAATAAAGGCTATACATCATGTGGCGATTATTTGCTCTAATTACGCAGTGTCGAAGAAATTTTATGTAGAAATATTAGGATGTTCCATTATCAAAGAAACTTTCCGAACCGAGAGGAATTCTTACAAACTAGATTTGCGAGTCGGAAACGGGGACACCATCGAGCTTTTCTCATTTACCAATCCTCCTGAAAGAATTAACAATCCTGAAGCTTGCGGTTTGAGACATTTAGCTTTTGCAGTTGAAGACATAGAATCATCAGTTGCTTACTTAAAATCCCAAGAAGTAGAAGTAGAAGAAATTCGCCTTGACGAAATTACCGAAAAACGGTTTACATTTTTCCGAGATCCCGACAACTTACCCTTAGAAATTTATGAAATTTAAGGAGGTTACCGAGTTTGTAAAGTCGCTCTTAAGTCAATAAGCTGTCACGCATTTAAATTGCATATTCAGGGCGGGATCTTAGGCCCAACCCCTACTCCCCACAAGACGGCGAATTGTTTGTTGACATTCTATTTAAATGCACAACAGCTTAGGTGGGGTGTGCATTGCCCTAAAAACTGCATGATTCATTCTAAATCTAAAATCTAAAATTTAAAATCTAAAATTGTATAATGGACTATCTCATCAGAAACACCACGCTCGGATTGCCTGCTTTCATGCTATTTATAGCCATAGTAGCTACAGGTAAAACAGGTAATGTGGTCGCCATTCTACAAAAATATGGTAAAAACCGCAAAACTGCGAAATGCGCGATCGGGCTTTGGCATTTTACCGACTTGGCCGACTTTTATGCCGCTGGCTTATATTCCGATCGATCACTTTCTAGTGAGCAAAGAAATTGGTGTTTCAAAGATTCGTACTGGCCGAAATGTCGGTTCGGATCATTTGCCGTTAATTACAGATTTGGTCATTTGAAGGAAGTTAAAGCAGTGACTGATTAGAAATTGGATCTTTCATTATTTTTAGGAACGGGCAAGATGCCCGTTCCACAATAAAACTGAATTTTTGTGGAACAGGCATCTTGCCTGTTCTTCCCACAATAAAACTGAATTTGTGTGGCACAGGCATCTTGCCTGTTCTTCCGACAATAAAACTGAATTGTTGTGGAACAGGCATCTTGCCTGTTCTTCCCACAATAAAACTGAATTGTTGTGGAACAGGCATCTTGCCTGTTCTTGAGGATTTGACAGAGCCATCAAAGTAATATAAAATCTCAAATCATATAACTTTTATTCTCTCCAATTGTGCTTCTAAGTTCTCGATTAAATTATTTACTAACTGTAACTGGTACTGTTGAACATTCATATTTAATGGCTCTTTGCTGTCTTGAAAACAGATAACTTTTCCGGCGATTTCCTTATAGTGTTGCAGCATGGAAAAAGTATCGGTACTGAAGCGAGCGAGATAGTTTTTAGCAGCCTCGCTGCAAATTTCCGTTACTTGATTTAGATAAGCTTCTGGCGATTCAGGCGGCTTTTCATACCCAGTTCTTTTATTCAAAATATAGCTAGCACCGCCGACTACTGCGGCTCCCACGGGCCCGCCCAATAGCCAACCTAAGCCTGTGGCGATCGCCACAGGAGTCACTTCACTGTCGATCGACTTTTGAGCTGGAGGTGGTGGCGGTTCCGGTAAGCTAACTTGCGGGGATGGAGGAAAGGAAATCAAAAGTGCGATCGGCTGTTCTTTATCAAAGAACTCGCAAGCTTTATTTACCCATTCTGCGATGGTTTGCTGCTGCTTCAACACCTCTCGCTCAAATTTTAGCTTCCAGGCATCAAAACTCCCTTCCTGGAGCGACAGCGCCATTTCCGATTGATACCGCTGCAAAAGTGTGGGCTGGTAAAGCCAAATCTCGAAATCGGAAACGCTGGCTTGAAAGCCTTTTGATATCAGTTTTTCAGCTTTTTGTTTAATTTCAATTTTGTCTTTGTGCTTCTTTTGAGCAGCGGCTATTTCTGCGGTGACAGTTTCAGCTTTGGCTCGAAGAGATTGGCAAATTTTAGTAGCTATAGCTTCAATTCTGGGCAACTTAACTGCTAGTTGTTCCTGTCGATCTGCCACAATACTCTGCAAAGCCGATTCAAAGCTGGCAATTCCTGTAGTTTGGGCGGCCGCCACATCTCCTTTCAGCCTCGCCCTCAAAGCCGGCAAAGCATCGACGCGGTAGATATTGCTGATATTGTTCGGCAAGTTCGAGCGAAAACTTTCGGCAACAAACAACAAGCGATTGTAAACTTGTTTTTGGTCGTCTGGTTCGAGTAGATTGAGAAAATTGGCAACAAACACGACTGTGTTGATGTTGCGATCGCTCAACCAATCTCTCAAGTTCTCCCGTTCGCCTAAAGTCATCAATTTGCGAGCATCTAAAACCTGCACAACCAAATCAGCCGTTAGCAATTTATCCCGAACCAAATTATCCTGTTCTTCGCGATCGTTGGTTCCCGGCAAATCCAGCAATTCCACACCGGTTTGCAGGAATGGATGGGGACAGTAAACATTCACGGCTGCCACATCATCCCGCATTTGTCTCGCGTCGTCAAGGATGGCGTAGCGTTTCAAAACATCAGTCCCCGGTTCGCTAATTTCCGTGCCGTCTTTGAGGGTAATTTTTGCGCGCAATTCCTCGCCGTAGTTGACATAAATGGCAGCACCTGTAGTGGGCACAAGGTCGATCGGCAAAGCACGATTTCCAAGCATTGCATTGAGCAAAGTTGACTTGCCGTAGTTAAACGGGCCAAAGACAGCTATTTGAAAAGTTGGTTTGGCGAGATACTCGCAGATTGAGGTTGTATCTAGATAAAGTTGGGAGTTTTTGTCGAGTTCGAGAATACCGAGTGCTGATTTGAGATTGTCGGTGAGGTATTGATAAATTTCGGGTTGTTGCATATTGTTGTTTTATTTCAAGCGGATGCTAGGAAAGCTTGATATAGCGATTCGATACTCTGCGACTCCGCAGAAACATCAGCCTCCAATTTTTTCAACCGCTGTGATTCAGCCTGACAATTAATCTCGCGAGATTCCTTTTGTTCCAGCAAATTATCTAACTCTGATTTCCGAGAATTGATATCACCATTCATGCGATCGCCCACTTCCCGCCCGTAAACATCAAAACACTCTTTTACAGCATCGTGAATCGGCTGCCACTGCTCTTGAGCCACCTGCGGCAGATATTTAACTAGCTCTTTTTTCGCCGCTTTCACCAACTGTTTATGAGCTCCGTCTGCTTGCAAAACCCCAACACCCATCCCCAATAAAGCCAAGTACAGCGGCCCCAAAACAATCCCCGTCAAACTAGCAAGAATCGTACTGACGCTCAACACAGTAATTAAGTTTAGCAGGATATTTTTCCAATCAAAACCTGCTCCTGCCATTGCTACGCCTGCCAGATTCCCGGTCGTTAACGAGAACAATCCCATCGCCCATTTTGCCCAACTGGGCGAGTTATCTTCGTTCGAGTTGCTGACTGCTGCTGGTATTTTTTGTCCCGTTAGTTTTTCGGTGATTTTTTCAGTCACTTTCGTGTAAGATGCTCCGTAATTTGCGGCACTTTTCGAGAGTTGCGAAAATGCTGAATTCATCTCTTGTTCAGCAGTTAGAGTCCAAGCTGCTAGTTTGTCATTGATGTACTGCTCGAATGCTCGTTTGAGCGATGCTTCAAAGGCTTCTCGCTTGCCTTGGCTGAAGAAATCCAGAAATCTCAGTTCAGGTTGATACCGTAAGAAATCTGTTTCAAAGGTATTTTCTAAGTTGAGAACGTAGGTGCGGAAAGAATCTGCGATCGCCCGCGATTTACTATCTCTAACTTCGATAATTTCTTGTTGAAACTCATCGCGAATGTGAGTCAGCTTCTTAAACTCCGGCTCAACTGAATTAATCTTTTCCTTCAACTCATTGACATCGCGATCGAGTAATGGTAATCTGCGCCCAACAGTTTCGCGGACACGAGCAGAAATTTGACGCGCCAAAGTCCTCGCCGGACGCAATTCCGAAATCGCTCTTTCCTGGGTCAAAAACGTATTTAGTGCCGCCATAAACTCTGGAAAACCAGTTCCTGTCAAATCCGCATCCGGGTTTTTCATCCGCAATCTGAGCGCCTTAATTGAGGTAATTGCAAACACTCGCTCGTCGTAAATGTCGTGGCCTTCTGTTAAACAATATTCAGCCAAATTAGCTTGAAAAACCCGCCGCAGTTTCCCTTCTGCTTCTGCCAATTCTTCAGGATCATCCGGGTCAATCAAACTTTCCCGCACCTGATCCCAAGCATTTATCAGGAAGAAAATGCTCAATCCGCGATTTTTGATGTAATTTTCTAGATAGCGTCTTTCGCCCATTGTGCAAGGCTGAGTGGCTCTAAGTACAAATAAAATAGCGTGGCAGTTGTTGATGTAACCGAGAGATAATTCATTCCGGGCTTCTGTATCGTTCAGTCCGGGACTGTCTACTATTTCTATGCCTTTTTCTAGCAAAGGTAAGGGATATTCTACTACGGCGCAATCGATATCGGGAAATGCTGGTTTCTTTTCTTCTTCTAGGCGTTTTGCCTCAGCGGGGTCAATTGTGTAGTTCTGTTTAAAGCTTTTAAAATCTAGCTGTTTTGGGCTTTTGCCGTCATTGAAATAAACTGTTACTTTTTTTTCTGAACCATATCGCAAAATCGTCAGCAAAGCTGTACAGGGGTTTACGTCGCTGGGCAGTAAGTTTTCGCCGATTAACGCATTGAGAAAAGTGCTTTTACCGCGTTTCATGTCGCCTAGCACTAGCAGCCGAAAGACTCCTTGGCGCAAGTTTTTACTGGCGATATCAATGTCGGCGTTGTCTGTTTCTAAACCGAGTTTTCCCGATGCTTCTCCTCCTGCTAATTCTGATTGGTTGATGGCTGTGGCGATGTTGCTGAGGCGAGTGGCAATTTCTCGGCGGACGGCGGCTACTCGCTCTAAATCGTTGAGAAAGTTGCTAGTTTCTACTTTAAGGTTCATGGGTATTTCCTGATAGTTTCCTGCTTGACATTCTCAAATTTTGTCTTCTTCAATAAACATTTTGTAAGCTATGAAAGCAATGCCTCCCACTATCAGCGCGGCTGCCAGCCAAGATGCTATGCGAACTGCAACGATAACAGCAATGACAATGCCTGTAAATTGAGCGGCTGCTATAATTTTTCTGCGCCACTGTTTGAGTTTGCCGTTAACTTGGCTGTCGGGTTCTTGGTACTTGCTTGTTAGATGTTCGGGCACTGAACGGTCAATTTCGGCTTCTAGTTCGCGGAGCCTAATTTCTTGTTCGCGCTTCCGCAGTTCTTGTTCTTTGCGCCGGAGTTCTCTGGATTTGTTGTCTGGAGAATTCATAAATTTTAGCCTGTTTTTCGCTGAAAAAATGTGTTATTTATTGTCAATGTTGCGGAGCGATAAGTTCTCTACGACTGTAACTCACCTTTTCCGGCGTGTCGAGAAATGTTAAGAAATTTTAAAAAGGGCGATTCCCTACGGGATAGCTACGCTGTCGCGCATTTAAATTGTATATTCAGGGCGGGCTTTTAGGCCCACCCCACCCCACAAGACGGGGAATTGTTTTTTAACAGACAATTTAAATGTAGAACAGCTTACGCTTCACGACTAATTAAGCCGATCGCCCTACGCCCTAGATTAGCCGCTGCCAATCATCAATAGCCTTCGGGGCCGATAGTAGTGCGATCGCACTCGGCTTCCGACAAATCAACCAAGCGCGATCGAAATAAGTTGCATCCCGCTAATTGAGCTTTGGTTAACTTTGCTTTCTCCAAATTAGCACGGCTCAAATCCGCATATCTCAAATCGGCATTCGTCAAATCTGCATTGTACAAATCCGCACCTTGCAAATTGGCTTTCTGCAAATTAGCACCTTGCAAATTGGCGTGACGCAAATTTGCTCTTGATAAGTTTGCTCTTGATAAAGTTGCTTCCGACAAGTTAGCTTGATAAAGTTGAATATCGCCCAATTCAGCATCTTGCAAATCAGTTTTATAAAGATTGGCTTGAGTCAAATTTCCGTAGGGCAAATAAGCTCGCCTCAGAACGCTACCAGAAAGATTTATTTCTGTCAAATCTGCTTGAAACAAGTTATCTTCACTTAAGTCAACTGCGTTAAAGTTTCGCTGGCCCTCAGCATACTGAGCGAGCAATTCCTCAGCGCTTAGCTTTTGCATTTTCACCCCTCATGACGACAGCTACTGCAGCCAATCCATAACAGTAATTAATGGTTATTATTCTGCGTATTTATACTTAGGCATATTCTTATGTTAAGCTTGTGTAACAACAGTCGCATTTTTTCTAAGATTTTTTTTATATTTGTAAATTTCTGCCTTGCTTAACCAGTAAGCGGTTAGTAATGTCAAGATCGATCGAGAAACCAAAGCCAATCCTCTACTGAAATATGCCAGAACTTCCTCTCTCCATTGCTCAGCACTACCACGAACGGACAAAATACGACCCTGAAACCATTGCTGCTAAAAGCAAACAGCTAGATTGGACAGAGCAACCTGTGCCTTTCAAAGAATATAAAATTGGAGCGTATTTTGACCTCAAGCCTTATCTCAAAGACCCCTCGGAGGATGCCGATGCCGATCCCGATGCCGCTTGGTGGCATCGGTTATCTAGCTTGTTGCTGTGCAGCTACGGGTTGACGGCGAAAGTGCAGACGGTAGACGACAGCTACCTGTATTTGCGATCCGCACCGTCGGCGGGTGGACTCTACCCAGCAGAGGTTTATTTAATTTCCCGTGGCACTGCCCAGTTGCCGGCCGGACTCTACAACTATCAGTGCAGAACTCATTCACTTGTTCATTTTTGGGACAGTCAAGTTTGGCCGACATTGCAAGCAGCTTGTTTCCAGTCGCCCGCGCTAGAAAATACCCAATTGGCGATCGCCATTACCACTGTTTTTTTCCGTTCTTCTTGGCGTTACGAAGACCGAGCTTATCGGCGAATTTTTCTAGACACCGGTCATTTATTGAGCAATATCGAGTTAGCTTGCGCCGTCAACGATTACCGACCTCACCTGATTGGAGGATTCGCCGACGAAGCTGTCAATGAATTACTGTACATCGACTCGGATCAAGAAGGAGCAATTTGTGTAGTTGCTTTAGCCGACTTGCTAGATATTGACCAAAACTTGCCTAAATTTAAAACAGCTTTGCCCGGAAACACCACCACTGATTACCCGAAAATTTCCGAAGGTCAACTGTTAAAATACCTCCACAAAGCGACGCATTTAGAATCAGACCCTACCGGATCTGACGGCTGGAAAGTTGATGAAAATGAAGGGGAATTAGAAGATAAATACAACTTTCCCTTTTGTACTAAAGTTTCGACTGTCACTCCTTCGATTCCTTGGGGAGTGAACCTGGAAACTTTAGAAAACACTATGCTCAAAAGGCGTTCGACCCGTGCTTATACAGGTGCTTCTTTGAGCTTGGGCGAACTGCTAGCTATGCTGGATTTTACTTACCAGCCGCAGCACTATATCGACCAAGGATTAGACGGTAATCCAGACTATTTCGATCTAAGTTTGATCGAGACTTTTATTGCTGTTTCGGGAGTGCATGGGTTAGAAGAAGGCTGTTACTATTACGCTCCGAAAGCTCAAGAATTGCGGCAAATTCGGTTTAAGAATTTCCGCAGGGAATTGCATTTTTTGTGTTTGGGGCAAGACTTGGGCAGAGATGCGGGGGCGCTGTTATTTCACACGGCGGATTTGAACAGGGCTGTAGCAAAATATGGCGATCGAGTTTACCGCTATTTGCACATGGACGCGGGTCATTTGGGCCAGCGGTTGAATTTAGCAGCTATGCAACTGCGTTTGGGTGTCAGCGGTATCGCGGGCTTTTTTGACGATCGCGTCAATGACGTTCTCGGTATTCCTGCGGGAGAGGCTGTGCTTTATATTACCAGTCTGGGAAGACCTCGATCGTGACAATAAGTTAGTTGTTATTTGTCAGTAGTATTGCTTCACTAAGCCCAGGCGCATCTAAATTTTACAGTCAAGTTTGAGGAAATTAGGATCGTGGATTAAATAACTTCCGTAGGTTGGGTTGAGGAACGAAACCCAACGCCACGCTTAATTGTTGGGTTTCGTTCCTCAACCCAACCTACAAAAAATGCAAGTTATTTAATTCTCATTCCTTAACATCTTACACTATTCTCAAGAACAGGCAAGATGCCTGTTCCACAAAGAGTGAAATTCTGTGTTCCACAAATAGTGAAATTCTTGTGGGGTGGGCGTCCCGCCCGCCCTAAAAATACAACTTAAATGCGAGACAGCTTACCTATTTAATTTACTCTTTTCCTATTACTATTTGCCAATGCAAAACCTGCTAAATATTCTGTCCAGCACTGATTCTGTCACTTCTTCGCCCGTAACTTCCCCCAATGCTTGAATTGCACCGCGCAAATCTATTGTCCAGAAATCTAAAGGCAATTTGTTGTTCATAGTCTCTGTGCATTGTTCCAGAGAAATTTTAGCTTTAGTTAAGGCCGCTGCTTGTCGCTGGTTGATTGCTAAGTCGGAGTTGGCTGCTTGCAAATTTCCCCCGCTGACAGCATCTAAAATTGCTGTTTCTAAGTCTTCTATGCCTCGGTCGATGGCGGCGGCTGTGGTAACTATTGGGTGAATTTCTGAGGAAAAAGGTAGTTCGGGGAGGGTTTTTACTAAGTCGATTTTGTTGATAATTATAATTAGCTGGCGGTGCTTTACTTGTTCGTAAATTTCCGAATCGCCCTCTGTCCAACCAGATGTCGCGTCAATTGTCAACAACACTAAATCGGCTTGTTTTGCTGCTGCGCGCGATCGCTCAACGCCAATTTTTTCTACCTTGTCTTCGGTTTCTCGAATGCCCGCAGTATCGAGCACCTGCACCGGAATGCCGCCCACAACTAGCTGCGATTCTACCACATCCCGCGTCGTACCGGGCAAATCCGTGACGATCGCCCGATCGCTCTTACTCCACGCATTCAACAAACTCGATTTTCCCACATTCGGCCGCCCAACAATCGCTACTTTCAAACCGGTTCTCAACAATTCTCCGCGATCTGCCGTCGCCAAAATTGTTGACAATTCCTCCAAAACATGATTTATTTCCAAAGATGTTTTAGCTTCATCTAAAGGCGGCAAATCTTCCTCAAAATCAATTCTCGCCTCAATTTCTGCCAACACGTCCAAACAAGTTGTTCTCAATTTGCGAATGGGCTGCGCTAATTTTCCCTGCAAACTGGCCAAAGCACTTTGTGCAGCAGCGGGCGATTTTGCTCCCACCAAATCTGAGATACTTTCAGCTTGAGTTAAATCCAGCCTCCCGTTCAAAAAAGCCCGCAGCGAAAACTCTCCTGGCGCGGCTAATCTCGCCCCATGTTCCAAACACAACTGCAAGACTTGCTGCACAGCCATAATGCCACCGTGACAGTGAAATTCCACCACATCTTCGCGAGTAAAAGAACGCGGCGCTTTCATGATTAGCAGCAAAGCTTCATCGACTACTTCTTGAGTTTTGGGGCGGCGGATGTGGCCGTAAAGAATGCGGTGAGACTCCCAAATTTGCCGTCCTGGGGCGCGAAACAGAGTTTCGGCAATTTTTAAGGCTGCGGAACCGGAAACTCGCACAATGCCGACGCTGCCTTGTTGGGGAACTATGGCGGTGGCGATCGCTGCGATCGTTCCTCCTTTTGTTAGTGATTCAGACATTTTTATTGTTCACACATTTAAAAGTTCTCTCAATCTCCTGTTTTTGAGTATCAGGCAATTGCTTCTCGGTATTTGAGAGTATAAATCTCTAGTTCGTCATTCAAAAAATTAAAATAGTCGCCCTTTAGGGCAAAATGCACCAGTTTCCGGGTCGAAGCGTAGGAGATATTTGGTAATCTTTTCCCTAGAATCGCTAATTGCTCGTCGGCTGCGAGAGACCAGATAACTTGAATTAGGGATTCAACCACTTGTACGTTCATTTGACTGACCTCCGGCTTGGTTGTTAAATTATACATATCTCATTGACAGGATAAACAATTTCAGCATTTTTTTTCTAAAATATTAGAAGAGCGTGGCAACAGCGATGGACTTGGCTAGCCAATCCGATCGCCCGTTTGTCCAGTCAGTCGATTTTAGATTTTAGATTGACTCCACAAATGAATCGGGTAGCTTGAACAGGGGTCTAAAATTTTGGGAGGCTAACGACTCCTGTCGGAAAGCAACTATCGGTTTTTGGGTAGGAGTCACGGATCGATCGAACTTAAATTACTCAGCCAAATATTTTGGCTATTCTGATTTCATGCGATAATGGAAAATTGACAATCAAGCATCCAGGATACAAGCCCCCGGATTCATCCGTGGAGAAAGAAAAAACCTGTATCCGATGAAACTTGCCCCCCGAATTTATCTGTGGGGTCAATGCTTCAATCTAAAATCTAAAATCTAAAATCTAAAATCGATTGACAGGGTAGAGGGCAAAGTATGATTGGTCAACTTCTAGACAGACGTTACCGCATCATTAAAGTCACAGACTCAAGTGAGGTGGGAAAAACTTATCTAGCAGCAGATACTCACCGTCCCGGGTATCCGCAATGCACGGTTAGAGAAATGCGGCTACCCGGCACAAGTTCGCAAACTCCAGAATTAGTCAAAGTTTTATTTCAAAGAAACGCCGAAATAATTGAAAAATTGGGAAAACACGACAAAATCCCGGAATTATTGGCGTATTTTGAGGAAAATCAAAGTTTATACTTAATTGAAGAATTTATTGCCGGATTACCTTTAAGTCAAGAACTAATACCCGGTCAACCTTGGGATGAAGACCAAGTAATTAATCTGCTATCAGAAATATTAGAAATTTTGGTGTTCATCCACGAGAAGGGTTTTATTCACCGCAGAATTCAACCAGACAGAGCGATCCGGCGCGAGTCTGACGGCAAATTTGTATTGGTAGACTTTAGCTTAGACAAAGAAATTAACCCGGAACTTGCTAACTGTCATTTGTTGTCGCAAACTTCCCCGAACTCTGTTAAACGGCCTGTGGCAAAAAAACAGGATTTGGCGGCTCAGGAATTATACGTGCCGATCGAGCAATTGAGCGGCAACCCCCGTTACAATAGCGACATCTACGCTCTAGGTACGATCGCCCAGATTGCCGTCACGGGACTCTCACCCAACGAACTGAGTGCCTTAAAAAACAACAAAAACGAAATTCCCTGGCGAAACCGGGCAACTTGTTCGGTCGCCCTAGCAGATATTATCGATCGAATGGTGCGCCCCGACTGCGAGGAACGTTATCAGGAGGCCGCCGAAGTTTTAGCAGACCTCAAACAAATCGCCGTAAAATTGGAGGTTGAGCCGCCGCCAGCCACAATCATCACGGACGCTATGAGTCAACCGCGAAGACAAAGCCAAACCAAACTGCTGCTGTTGGCTGCAACAGCGGCAGCTTTAATCTTGACTGCACTGATGATTTACTTTTGGCAGAGTCAAAGTCCGGCGAGGTCAAAAGAATTGTTGGCCCGCGGCGTTACCAAGGCGCAGCAAGGGGACACAACAGGCGCGATCGCCGATTATACTCAAGCGATCGCCCTGAATGCCAGCGATGCGGAAACTTACTACAAGCGGGCAAACGCTCGCTACGACACGGGCGCCACCGAGGAAGCAATACAGGATTACACGCAAGCAATTAAAGTCAATCCCAGCCACACCAAAGCTCTCTACAATCGAGGTATGGCCCGCCTCGACATCGGGGACAAGCGGGGGGCCGTGGAAGATTTCACCCAAGTAGTGCGACTCAATCCCAGCGACGGTGAGGCCTACTCTCAGCGGGGTTTGGCCTACTACGATTTGGGCGACTACCGCACAGCAATTGAAGACTACACTCAGGCAATTCGGCTCAGTCCCAACGATGCTACAGCTTACAGCAATCGGGGTTTAGCTCGATCGGCAGCAGGCGACAAAACAGGAGCAATGGCAGATTTTACTCAAGCCCTGCAAATTAGCCCCAAACAAGCTGGCGTATACTACAGTCGTGGTCGAGCGAGATTTAATCTGGCAGATTATCAAGGAGCGATGGAAGATTATACTAAGGCGATCGAATTACAACCCGATCTCGCCGATGCTTATACCAATCGGTGCAGCGCTTACTTGAATTTAGCCACCTACGACAAAGCGATTGCAGATTGCACCGAAGGAATTCGCCTCGATCCAAAAGATGAAGCAGCTTACAACAACCGCTGCATTGCTTATCTGAATTTAAAACAATATCAAAAGGCCAGCGAAGATTGCAGTTTGACGATCGGACTCAACGGCAACAATCCCAAAGCATACAGCAATCGAGGATTAGCTCGATCGGCTTCAGGAGACAAGCAGGGAGCTTTAGAAGATTTTACTCAAGCAATTCGGCTCAATCCCAGCGATGCAGTAGCTTACAGCAATCGCGGTACTATTTACTCAGAACTAAAAAATTACCCTTTAGCAGTTGAGGATTTCGCTCACTCGCTGCGGCTCAACCCCAACAATGCTAGCGCTTTTTATAGCCGGGGCCTCGTCCGCCGCCAACTCAAAGACCGTGCTGGGGCGATCGAGGATTTTCAGAAAGCTGCAACCCTCTTTCTAGAACAAGGAAGAGCCGATGGTTTCCAAAACGCACAATCACAAATCAACGACCCTAAATAAACTATTAGTCACCATTCAGATGTTAAAAAAAGCAGAAAAAAGTCAGAAGGGAGAAGAAAAAAGGAAGAAACAAGAAAGCAAAATTACCAATTACCAATTACAAATTACAAATTACCAATTCCCCGTTACCAATTCTAAATTATAGATATGAACATGGTTGGTCAACTTTTAGACAGGCGTTATCGCGTAGTGCAAATTCTCAGTTCAGGAGCTTTTGGACAGACTTATTTAGCTGTCGATACTCGCCGACCGGGCCATCCTCAATGTGTAGTCAAACAACTGCGCCCTCCCAGCAACACTTCCACAGTTCTCAAAACAGCTTATCGCTTATTTAAACAAGAAGCAGAAATATTAGAAAAGCTGGGAAAACACGATCAAATTCCATTTTTACTAGCTTATTTTGAAGAAGCGAATCAATTCTACCTCGTTGAAGAGTTTGTCCCCGGACACGCCCTAAATAGGGAAATTGTGGCCGGTCAACCTTGGCGAGAAGAACGAGTGCTGGATCTGTTGCAAGAAGTGTTACAAGTTCTCGCCTTCGTACACTCTCAGGGAGTGATTCACCGCGATGTTAATCCCTCCAACTTAATCCGCCGCAAACCAGACGGCAAATTAGTTTTAATTGACTTTGGTTCGGTTAAAGAAGTTGCAAGTCACGTCAGTGACTACGATACCGAATTTCCGCGCACCATTGCTACTGGTACTCCGGCTTATATGCCGATCGAACAATTTCAAGGCAACCCGCAATTTAGCAGTGACCTCTATGCAGTCGGGATGATGGCAGTCCAAGCTATCACTGGTTTACCCGGTACGGATTTGCCAAAATTGCAAGATCCGAGTCCTTCTCATACCGGGGAAATTGTTTGGCGAAACCGAGCTCAATGTTCTGTGGGATTAGCCAATATAATTGACAAAATGGTCTGTCACCAATTTGCCAAGCGCTATCAATCTGCGGATGAAGTTTTGCTAGCTCTGAGCAAGTTGAGACACCGCCAAGAACCGATGAATCCGGCTCACAAGAAAAGTATGGCTCCCACCTTAGTTTCTTCTGATAGTTTTTCGTCACGTTTGGGAAGTCGATTTTGGTTGCTGATTTTGGCAGGCGTCGGGGCGGCAATAGTTCTGATATTTCTGTTTAGTTACTGGCGCCGCCCGAATCCGATTAAAGCTCAGGAATATTACGAACAGGGAGTGGAAAAGTCTCGCAATAAAGATGCGGATGCAGCTTTGCAGGCTTTTAATAAGTCAATTCAATTGAATCCTAAAAATGCTGAGAGTTTTTACCAGCGCGGTAATGCTAATTATGATTTACAAAAATATCAAGAAGCAATTGCAGATTATTCTCAGGCGATCGCTCTCAATCCTAAATATGTTCAGGCTTATTTTAACCGCGGCCTAGCCCGTCACGATTTTAACGACACGCGCGGGGCGATAGAGGATTACACTCAAGCTCTGAATCTCCAGCCCAAGGATGCTGATACATATTATGAAAGAGGAGTTGCTTATTTAGAACTGCAAGATTACAAGATGGCTATTCAGGATTTTAATGAAGTAATTCGGTTGCAGCCGAACCTGGTTAAAGCTTATCATTCGCGGGGGTTGGCTCGTGCTGGGAGTGGCGATTTGCAGGGGGCGATTGGAGATTATACTGAAGCAATTAAACTTGATGCTAAGAATGTTGATGCTTTCTACAGTCGGGGGAGAGCTCGCTTTCACCTAGGAGATTATCAGGGAGCTTTGGCGGATTATTCTCAGGTAATTGCGATCGATCCCAAGAGTGGAGATGCTTACGCTAATCGTTGTAGCACCCAGTTGAATTTAGGAGCGCATCAAGCGGCAATTGACGATTGTACTCAGGCAATTTCGCTGAGCGAGGAGGATGGGGTTCCTTACAACAATCGCTGCATTGCTTATTTAAATTTGAAGGATTATCCCAAAGCAATTGCCGATTGCACTCAAGCGCTGACAGTGAATCCGAATGATTTTAATGCTTTTAACAATCGCGGTTTAGCTCGCAGCGCCGGGGGTGACGCCCAGGGGGCGATCGCAGATTTTACAGCAGCAATCGGGTTCAATCCCAACAATGCTGAAGCTTACGCCAATCGGGCTAAGATTTATCACGAGTTAAAGAATTACAATAGTGCGATCGCAGATTACGTGCAAGCTATTCGGATCAGTCCTAATTATGCTGCTGCTTACTACGGTAGAGGCATGGTTCGTAGCTCCTTGGGAGACAAAGCAGGAGCAATTAGCGATTTAGAAAAAGCTGGCAAAATGTTTCTCGATCAAGGACTTACTGGCGGTTACAAAGATGCACAATTTGAGATTGAAAAACTCAAGTAGTCAATCGATTTTAGATTTTAGATTTTAGATTTTAGATTAAAGAATTGAAGCATTGACCCCACGGATAAATACGTTCGGCAAGTTTCATCGGATACAGGTTTTTTACAGCATATTCCATGTATATTTAGTACACACAATCTTGTAGTAAGTAAGGTGCGTCGCCACCAGTCAATCTGCAAGTTCTATTTAAAAGGTCGCAGATCCGCACCCTACATATTAAAATCACACAACATAAATATAGCAGCTACTGTACTTCATCAACCACCGAATATGCTGTATTTCTCCGTCCTGATTCTGCTTTCGGAATGAATCCGGGGGCTTGTATCCTGGATGCTTTCGGTCATTAGTCATTAGTCATTATTTCTCGGTGTTATATTTCTTATGTGGCAGATTTTTATAATCTCAGATTGCTCCGGGGCTGGTTCACGCTAATCTTTAATACCAACAGAAAATGCAGGTGAACCAGCCATTACGCGCTATTAATTCAAGCTATTATCAATCAATTTTCTGGGTCTTGCAGTCTCTTCACCAACTCATAAAACGGTTCCCAATTATCATCAATAGCTATCGGTTCCCAAACAGCCTCAATCGTCGGTCTCAACAGCGATTGTTCGGGATTGTGCCGCAGCAACCTGTCCGCCATTTTGTCCATATCATCCGCCGACAAACTTTGCAAAACGTGATAATAAAACTGTCGCCAAGGTGCTATCAAGTCCGCCGGTTCCGCCTCAGTAAAAATTAGACTAGCATCATCTCGCCAAGTGCCAGAAAACTGTCTTCGCAGTTCAAAAAAGAAATCGTGATAGCCTACTTGAGACTCCGCCAGCATTTTAATTGTCACCTTCAACAACTCATCTCCATCAGCTTCTGGCAAATCCTCAAATCCCAATCTATTTAGCATCAACCGCCGATAAGCTGCATTATAATAATCGCCAAACTTTGCCAAACCCGCATCCATATCAGCTTGAGGAATCGCCGCTGCTAGCGGTTCCTGAAGCTTCTCTAAATTGTCCCTACAAATCAACGGTTGATTGCCGTAACAATAAAGACCCGAATAGTCAAAATAAGCTGCTGTAAATTGCGGCTTGTAAGTTGGGATAAAAGCGAAAGGCCCGTAATCGAAACTTTCTCCTGTAATTGACATATTATCAGTATTCAGCACGGCCTGGCAAAATCCTGCCGCCATCCACTGAGCGACTAATTCAGCTACTCGCTTGACTAAATCTGCATAAAACAGGGCGTACTTTTCCTGCGGCGAAACACCCGCATTGGTTGCTTCTAAATGCAGTTCAGGGTAGTAATATTCAATAACAAAATCTAAAAGTTTTTTAGTTAAATCCGGGCGGCGGATATAGTGCAATCTTTCAAAAGTTCCAAACCTGATGTGAGAATGACTGAAACGCACCATTACGGACGATCGCGTCGGAGATGGTTCGTCCCCCCGCCACAAAGCATCTCCAGTTTCAACTAAACTAAAACAGCGAGATGTTCTAACTCCCAACCGGTGCAAAGCTTCGGCGGCTAAAACTTCGCGAATTCCCCCTTTGAGAGTGAGTCTACCATCACCGCCCCGCGAGTAGGGAGTGCGGCCGGAACCTTTAGTGCCGAAGTCGTAAAGTCTGCCGTCAGTACCGCGAACTTGGCCGTATAAGAAGCCTCTACCATCACCTAAATTGGGGTTATATTGGTTGAATTGATAGCCGTGGTAACGGAGTGCGAGAAAGGGGCGGACGCAGTGAAATTCGCCGAACGCTTCGATAAAATGTTGGTCGGTTACTTGTGCTGGGTCTAAACCCAATATCGGCAATAATTTGTCGTTGCGGAAGCGGAGAATATGCTGCGGAAAATCGGCCGCAGGGACTTCATCAAAATAGTCGCCACCGAGGGATTCGAGGGCGGGTTCGTAGTTGAGGGAAAGCAAAGGATTTGACATTTTTCTATTTTATCTTGAAATTGGCGATCGCTCCAAATTATATACGGGTAAGGTGCGGACTGCATTGGTGTCAACAATCGCCTCAAACCCTTTTTCTCTCTAGTTTATAGCCGAGTTCGATCTCCCTCGCATCCCAGCAGGGCTGTTTCATTTTAAAATTTTAGCATAGCTAAAGTTTGAGCAGGAAACATTAGCGTCTCCCTGGAAGGCTAAAAATTTTAACGGTCAATTTTAGCGATAGTTAAATTAACCGTTTTTCTTGCTAAAAATGGAGTTGATCTCATATCGGATTGACCATAATATCCCGGCCGGGCGGGTTTTTGAGATTGTCAATTATTGGCCGATGTTATTGGTGAACCCGCCCCTACCTGATGAAGGGTAATCGACGGGACATGATATGAAGTCTTAAATTTTTTAAAGTTAAGTGGGATTCACCACCTAATATAGTAATCTAAATCATTTGTGAATTTCTTACTCCCTCCCCACGGGTTCGGGGAGGGTTGGGGTGGGGTCAAAAAAATTACAACTCCTACAAGGATTGCTATCTACCTTTTCCCCTATTTAAAATTAGTCAACACTCCGTAAATCGCCCAAATTGCCATCGCCCGCAAATAGTGACTCGCCCGAAAAGTTCCCCCCGCCGTAATCGCTTCCGGCGTCCGAAACTGCAACCCATTTTCATAAATCTGCTTCACCACCGCATCCGTCAATTTAAACGCTTTCTCCTCCATCCCCATCTGTACCAAAAAAGCCGCCAACCCAAAATTAATACCCGTCCAAACTTCCAAAGGATGAGTCGCATTAGGATTTTCCGGCGAACCGTTCAGCATCACCCCATTTGCCGCACCGAACTCGCCATCGTTGAACTTCAAAAAGCAAGATTCGTACACAGTTTCTAGAGCACTGGCTGCACATTCCGGCGGCACAATATCCGGTAATCCTAACAGTTTCGCGTAAAATTGACCGCACAGTTGGTCGGCCATCACCACTTCGGAATTACTCTCGCTGTCCAAACGGTAATATTGACCGTTCCACAGTTTTTCTTGATAGCTCGGTCTTGCTTGTAGCAGCCAACTGTGATATAATGCTATCTTTGCTTGAGGGTTAGGAATTATCTGCGGTGCTGCATCTTCCAAGATTTCGCCGATCGCGATCGCAGCCTCCAGCGCCGCCAACCACAAACCCCCGCAATAGGCACTTATCCCCCGCATTTGCCAATCATCAAACGTCTGATCCGGTGCTCCAGAATTCTCAGGAATTCCGTCCCCATCCTCATCAAAAGTTTTCAGATAAGCCAAAGCCTCAACAATTGCCGGCCAACACTCTTGCAGAAACTCACAATCTGTGGCGCCAGTCAACAGGAAATCCCGATAAACCTGCAACACAAAATCGCAAGGCAAATCCTTCCACAAATTGCAATCTTGATAGCTAGTATAATTCGTTTTCTCCCAAGGATGTTCGTTAGGAGCACCCAAATCGTGCGGCGTCGCGCCGACAGCTTTTCTAATAGCCGAAGCTTGATTCCAGCCAATAATTCTCGGCGTATCGTCTCCGGCAGAAATTGCCCTAGCAAACGCTAAAACCACCGACTTTTCCAAATCCGGCCACAGCATTAACAAAGCAAAAGAACCGTAAAGCCGCACGTCCAAACTTTCGTACCAGCGGTAATCAATGCACTCCAAAACCGCAAATTGACCCTTGGGATCGCGTTCGTCAGCCGCACTCCAAAGAGTACCGCCGTCTGTGAGGGCGTATAACTCGTTAAACAAAGCCATTTTAAAACTGTCTGACAAATCTTTCCGTTCTAAAATCGGTTTTTGCCAAGCTTCAATATTTTCGCGCCAAGTATCGGAATGCTTCATTGCAGTGCGAATAATCGGCCAAGCATTTTTGCCGTTGCGGCCGAAGAAGTCCGTATAGCGGCGGTAGTACCAAACTCCCGATGCAAACTCAGTAACGGGCAAATCCCAAGCTATAATAAAGGGGATTTTGCGAGTTTTTCCCGGTCGAATAGTAAAGCGAACTGCGATCGCACAAGCCAACTGTTCTCCTGTTGCTGCGGCTGTCTCGTCTTTGTCATCCAACAAGAAACCTTCTGCAGAAAAGTTGCGCCAAACATCCTCGCCATTCCCCGCCGGGTTCCAACGAGTTTGATAGAATACTTCTACCGCCGGATTAGTAATAGTTGCGATCGCCCATTGTCCATCCCCCTCTTGCGGTTCGTCCTCAGCAGTCAACCGCGTCATCACGCAACCGATCCGGTGAAAATCTTCCACCAACAAATTCAAATTTCCGGCACTTTCTCCCCACCGGGATTGATAGTCATAAAATGGACTACCATCATCTCGCACCATCACTTTCGGCGACTTGTTGGCATTAGTAAACCAACCAACAATATTCTCCCAAGTCAGCATGATGCTGAGAGTGATCGGCGCATCTGTAGGATTGTGCGCCACCCATTCAAACATGGCGACTGGGTAACTGCTTTCCTGATAATTGTTCGGCAAAACTGGCGAAAATTGCTCGCAGCTTAATTGAGCATGAAACACATTTTCGTAAACAAACCAACTGCGCGGATACAAAGCATGATAAGTACCAGAATTAGACTCTTCTCTTGTTCCTTCTTTTGGATACCATTTCCAACTCGATAAACTGCCATCGGTAGGCGGTTCAGTGGACAGTGCAAAAGCTTGTTTCTTGCCTTGAGTTTCTTCAAAAACGCTGAACTGACAAGCGGGCAAACTGCGAAAAATGTGCTCGCCGCCGTCAATGTGCCAGAGGTTGAAGTCGCCGCGGGACGATCGCCCGATGCAGCCGGCACCGAACCCGCCCAGAGGCATTCCGTGCCAGGGCCCGTCGTCGAGATTGCTTGCGTAGCGGACTGTATAGGGATTCTCCCAACCGAGGCCGATGGGACGTTTCCAGGTGTGCGGGGGGATGTTTGGAGTAGATGTGCGATCGTTATTCATGTGATTAATCTTAGCGCTCGATCGAGCTTTACAATTTTTTTTATTTTATTTTAAACTTTTATCTATCGAACAAATTCCGAGATTTCCGACGGTTGTTGACTGTAGATTGTTGACTTAAAGTAATTGGGTTCTGGACTCCCGGATTCATCAATTCTCCCATCTCAAATCTCAAATCTCAAATCGCTCGACTGTTGATTGTTGGCCAAAAGCAATTGGGTTCAGGGCTGCCAGATTAATCAATTCTCCAATCTAACATCTAAAATCTAAAATTTGTTGTCGATCGCCTAACGCGGTAGAACATCATCTAACCGCAGTTGCAAGCTGGTTAACAAAGGAGAAATAATCCGATCGCCGAGGCGAAATTGTTGCTGCGTGTAATCTTGGTCAATCAGTTGGCAAACGGTGATAGTAGGTTGTTTTGGTTTACCGATAAAAGCCACGCCTCCCAATCCGCGATAATCAACTATCCAATACTCTGGAATCCCTAAAATAGCATATTCTTCAACTTTTCGGGCATAATCTGTTTCCCAGTTAGTGCTGACGACTTCTACCACCAATTTAATAGATCGTCCCAGCGTAATCACTGGTTCTCTTTCCCAAAGAGGTTCGCTGACAATAGCAGTTTCATCTAATACGACAATATCGGGACGGCGGGCAGTAGCTGCATCTGAAAATGGACGGATCAAACAAGTGCGCGGAATGAACCAAGGTAGTTTTTCGGCTGCGATGGCGATGCCGATTTGAGTTGCTAGTTTACCGCTGACGGTTTCGTGGGGGCCTGTGGGTTCCATGTCAACTAATTCTCCGTCAGCGAGCTCGTAGCGGAAGTTGTCACAATATCGATCGAGGAATGTTTCAAAAGTTAGGATTTTTTGCGCGGTGTAAGCCATTGGAAACAAATAGTTTTTTGCTGAAAATCTTATTCTATCAACTAACCAAATCCCAAATCAGAACCTTTCCCCGCGTGAACCAAAGCCAACTTTTCGTAACGCTTAGCGTGTTCCACCAACTCGGCTGCTTCTTCCTCAGAGACATCCCGCAGGGGTTTGGCAGGCACTCCCGCAACTAGCGTGTGAGGGGGAACGTCTTTGGTGACAACCGCCCCTGCACCGACGATCGAGCCTGTGCCCACCCTCACTCCATCCAGGACGATCGCCCCAATCCCGATCAGGCAGCCCCGTTCAATGTAAGCTGAGTGAATCACGGCTCGGTGTCCCACTGTCACGAAATCTTCCAAAACAGTCGGTTGCCCCGGATCGCCGTGCAGAATTGCTCCATCTTGGATATTGGTACTTGAGCCGATCGCAATTCGCTCTATATCCGCCCGCACCACCGCCCCGTACCAGATACTAGCCCCTGCAGCCACCTCTACCCTGCCGATGACAACAGCGCCTTCAGCGACAAAAGCCGCTTGGGACAGATCGGGTCTGGGCCAATAGGAAGGAAGTGCAGACAGAGGTTCGTTGAGATTGCTCATTAGTTGCTCGATCGTTATACTTCTAGCAGATTAGCTGGTTGTTGATACGGGATATAATAAAAGTATTTGGGACTTTTGCAGAGAAAATATGCTGGGACGCAAATAAATGATTGAAGTTGCCTTGCAATACCCGATGTTTGGCCCGGAAATTCAGTGTCCCCACTGTCGCCAAACAATTCCGGCTCTAACGCTCACGGATACCTATTTGTGTCCGCGTCACGGGGCATTTGAGGCAGATCCAAAAACGGGGGAACTGGTTCACCTTCAGTCTGGGCGGCACTGGCGCCGCTGGGAGAATGAATGGTATCGCCAGCACACGCACCCCGACGGGATTCGGTTTGAAATTCACGAAGCGCTCGATCGACTGTATACTCAAGGCTACCGAGCAACTCGCGTGATCGTTGCCCAACGCTATCGGGACTTAATCAGCGCTTATTTGGAACGCAGCACGCCTTGGCGGGGCCAGTCGGAATCGCCCCGGCCGAGGTTGTACGGTTTGCCTGTGGATTTTAGCCCCGAGCCTCAAGAGGATCCTTGCTGGGAAGTGATTAATTTTGATTTGGAAAAAGAGCCGGGAGTTCCGATTAGATATCCCTATTTTCGGTTGTTTGAATAGTCAGTAGTCAGTAGTCAGCAGTCAGTAGTCAGTAGTCAGTAGTCATTAGTCAGTAGTCATTAGTCATTAGTTAGTTCCTATTCCTAATGCCCAATGCCCAAGGCCCAATGCCCAATGCCCAATGCCCAATGCCCAATGCCCAATTACCCAATCTAAAATCTAAAATCTAAAATCTAAAATCTAAAATCGAATGCACCACGCCTCCATTCGCACTGCTAACATTCACCGGGCGATCGCCTTTTACGAACAGTTGGGATTTACTGTGAGCGATCGCTTTACCACTGGTTACACTCTAGCCTGTTGGATGGAAGGTCTCAACGGACGCATCGAACTAATTCAAATCCCGGAACCAAAACCCGCACCTGATGCTTTCGGAGACGAGCATTATGTTGGATATTATCATTTATCTTTTGATTTAACTGAGGCGACAACTGACTTGCCTAGCTGGTTGCAGTCTCTGAAAGAACGGTTTGAGGAAGCTGCTAAAGACCAACCAAACCAGTTTCAAGCTTTGAAAGTTTTATTAGAACCGACTCAACAGGCGATCGGGCAAAATGTTTACGAAGTAGCTTTTATTGCCGATACTGATGGTTTGCCTTTAGAATTTATCCGGCGGCTTAATTAGTCGATCGCTAATGACTATGGATAATCATTCTCTCTCTCAATCGGAAACTGAGAATAGTTATTACTCTTAATCCCTGGTAACGTTCCCGACCAACTTAACAATATTTTTATAAAATACAGTAGATTTTTAACTCACAATCTACTATATTTTATTTTTGACTATACAATATGAATATCTATTCATACTATCAGGTGTTAAAATAAACCCAGGAAAAACCATGCAAAAAGCCAAATTGAGCGATTCCGGCTGCTGTAGTCACGACGACGACCACGATCGCAGCCATGAGAATCATAACCATGACCACGACCACGGGAACGGAGATTTTAACCTGAATCAAGAATTGATTCCTGTGATATTGGTTGTTGTACTATTTGTCGGCGGTTTAATTTTTGAAGAAAAACTGCACAACACGCCCTATTCTATAGGTGAATATCTGGTTTTCATCCCAGCCTATCTTTTAAGCGGATGGAATGTTTTAACCAGTGCGGGTCGCAACATTCTGCGAGGTCGATTTTTTGATGAAAATTTCTTAATGACTATAGCAACACTCGGCGCTGTGGCTATTCACAAACTCCCGGAAGCAGTCGGGGTGATGTTGTTTTTCAAAATCGGAGAACTTTTTCAAGAATTTGCGGTTGGGCGATCGCGTCAATCGATCCGATCGCTTTTAGAAATTCGCCCAGACAGCGCCAACCTCAAGGCAAAGGGCGAAATCAAAAAAGTTGCACCAGAAACCGTAGCCGTCGGCGAGATCATCCTAGTCAAACCGGGAGAAAAAATTCCCTTAGACGGTGAAATTATAGACGGCAATTCTCAGATTGACACATCTGCACTAACTGGAGAATCAGTACCTCGAACCGTGAAAGCTGGAGAAACAGTTTTAGCAGGAACAATTAACCAGACAGGAGTTCTCACCGTCAAAGTTACCAAACTCTTCGGCGAATCTTCAATATCCCGAATTCTGGAATTAGTAGAAAATGCCAGAAGCAAAAAAGCTGAAACTGAGAAATTTATCACCAAATTTGCCAGTTACTACACGCCTTTTGTAGTATTTGCATCCCTAGCAGTGGCTTTAATTCCGCCTTTGTTCATTTCAGCAGCAACTAATGCAGACAGATTTTTATGGATTTACCGCGCCCTAGTCTTGTTAGTTATTTCCTGCCCTTGCGGATTGGTGATTAGCATTCCTCTGGGATACTTTGGAGGAATTGGCGGTGCAGCCAAGGGCGGTATTTTGGTTAAAGGATCGACTTTTCTAGATACCCTGACATCAGTCAAGACAGTTGTTTTGGACAAAACAGGAACTCTGACCAAAGGAGTTTTTAAAGTAGCACAAATTGTGCCTCAGAATGGTTTTTCCAAAACAGAGTTAATGGAAATAGCGACTAAAGTAGAATCTCAATCAAATCACCCTGTCGCGAAATCTATTCGGGAAGCTTACGGGGGGAAAATAGATTCATCGGATATGAAAGATTACGAAGAAATAGCGGGACACGGCATCCGAGCAAAATTAAATAATCAAATTGTGCTGGCGGGAAATGACCGTTTGCTGCACCGAGAAAACATTGCTCACGATGTCTGCAATGCTGAAGGCACAGTAGTGCATTTAGCGGTAGACAACCGCTACGCTGGGTATATTTTGATTGCTGACGAGCTTAAGGAAGACGCAGTGCAGGCTATTCGCGACCTCAAGAAACTGGGTGTTGAGCGAATAGTGATGCTCACAGGAGATAATCAAGCTGTAGCCGATAGTGTTGCTAAAAAGCTCGGTTTAGATTCCTATTTAGCCGAGTTATTACCAGAAGGAAAAGTCGAGGCGATCGAAAAACTGATCGGTCAATCTAAAAAAGGCGATAAAATTGTCTTTGTTGGAGACGGAATTAATGATGCACCCGTTCTTGCAAGAGCTGATGTGGGCATAGCGATGGGGGGTTTGGGTTCCGATGCGGCGATCGAAACTGCCGATGTTGTGATTATGGCAGATGCACCGTCCAAGGTGGCTGAAGCCATCCAAATTGCCCGAAAAACTCACAATATTGTTTGGCAAAATATCATTTTTGCCATGTTAGTCAAAGGCATATTTATTGCTTTCGGTGCTTTTGGGTTAGCTACAATGTGGGAGGCAGTTTTTGCCGATGTTGGGGTGGCTTTAGCAGCTATTTTCAATGCGACTAGAGTTTTGAAATAGAGTGTTCGCAGGGCGGGCATTGTCCACCTTACGCCACAATTGAAACATACATTTTGAGGTCAAAAATACTATGCGTCGTCAACGTTCTCAGCCCTGGATTCACCGCTATTCTCGTCCCATCACGGCAGGAATTGCCTCGATAGGGGCTGCGATCACTGCTTATCTAACAGCGGTCAAGTTATCCAACGGCACGGCAGTTTGTCCGATCGAAGGCTGCGATATCGTGCTTTCGAGTCCCTATGCCTATGTCTTTGGTTTGCCTCTTTCTTTGTTCGGTTTTTTGGGCTACTTGAGCATGATAGTTTTTGCCGTAGCTCCCCTACTTGTTAATCCCGCAGAACAGAAGAGTCTCCGCTCTAAGTTAGAGTCTTGGACGGGACTATTTCTGTTTGCTGGTAGCACAGCTATGACGATTTTCAGCGGCTATCTGATGTATGTACTGGCTGTTGATATTAAAGCAGCTTGTATTTACTGTATTGCGTCTGCTTTGTTTGCAACTAGCTTGTTTGTCTTAGCATTAATCGGTCGCGAATGGGATGATATCGGGCAACTATTTTTTATAGGAATTCTGGTGTCTATGTTAGTGCTGATTTCCTCTATGGCTCTTTATGCCGATGTCAATAATCTCGGTACAGCTAAGGAAACAAGTATGAATACCACAACATCTTCTGGTACTTCAGAAATTGCTTTAGCCCGACATTTAAAAAGAGTGGGAGCTAAAATGTACGGCTCTTTTACCTGCGATCACTGTCAGATGCAGAAGGAAAGTTTTGGCAAAGAAGCGGCTCGCATTATCAATTATATCGAGTGCAATCCGCAAGGGAAAAATGCTCGCCGCGATCTTTGCGAAGCTGCCAAGATTCAGGGGACTCCTACTTGGGAAATTAATGGTAAGTTTTACCCAGGGCAAAAATCTTTGCAGGAGTTAGCTGATTTATCAGGTTATCAGGGAACTCGCGAATTTAAAAACCTCTCAAATCAGGAACGGTGACAAGAGTGATTTTTGGCGATCGACCTCATCATAGTCGATCGCACACATCTCGGTTCAGGGTCAAAATATACACAACTTAATATATACGGTGACTCTGCCGGATTTCGATCCGACTGATGACATTCCGCTACCTTTGTGAGATTATGAAAAGAATATGAAAATTATTTAACGGTAAAACCAATGACTCACCCCGAAAACAGACCCAGCCTTCCTGAAGTCCACCGCAGCATCCCGGTTCCCAACAGCAAAGGTTTCTGGCGTAAAATGCTGGCTTACGCAGGGCCTGGGTATTTGGTTTCAGTGGGTTACATGGACCCCGGAAACTGGGCGACTGACTTAGCGGGGGGAGCAAAGTTTGGCTATGCGCTATTAAGTGTGATTTTGCTATCTAATTTGATGGCAATTTTGCTGCAATCACTCTGCGTGCGTTTAGGAGTGGCAACGGGACGAGATTTGGCACAAGCTTGTCGAGATTATTTCAGTCCGCGAGTTAGTTTTTTGCTGTGGATACTTTGTGAAATTGCTATTTCGGCTTGCGATTTAGCTGAACTTGTTGGAAGTGCGATCGGACTGCAATTGCTATTTGGCATTCCCTTAGTTTGGGGAGTGTGCATCACTGCACTAGATGTGATAATGGTGTTATTTTTACAAGGTAAAGGCTTTCGTTATATCGAAGCTTTGGTGATTACGATTATTGCAATTATTGGCGGTTGTTTTATTGCCGAAATAATTTTTGCCAAACCAGATGCCGGAGGAGTTTTACTCGGTTATGTTCCCAGCCTAGAGATTTTGCAAAATCAGGCAATGCTTTATATTGCGGTTGGTATTTTGGGGGCAACTGTGATGCCGCACAATCTCTACCTGCATTCGTCGATCGTGCAAACTCGTTCTTGGCAAGAAACTGCGGATAAAAGATGGGAAGCAATTAAATTTGGCACAATTGATTCTACCGTAGCGCTGTCAATAGCTTTGTTTATTAATTCAGCTATTCTGATTTTGTCTGCTGCCAGCTTTCACTTTTCCGGCTATCAAGAAGTAGCAGAAATTCAAGATGCTTACAAACTGCTTTCTCCGGTGCTGGGTGTGGGTTCTGCCAGTGCAATTTTTGCCTTTGCTTTATTGGCTTCGGGGCAGAATTCAACCTTAACTGCAACTCTAGCAGGACAGATTGTGATGGAAGGATTTTTGAATTTTAGGCTGCGGCCTTGGCTGCGGCGCTTGCTGACTCGATTGATTGCAATTGTGCCGGCTTTGATCGTAATTATATTGTTTGGGGAAGGCAGTACAACTAATTTACTGGTTTTCAGTCAAGTGATTCTCAGTTTGCAATTACCCTTTGCAGTAATTCCCTTGGTAATGTTTACCTCAAACCGCAACTTAATGGGAGAGTTTGTGAATCCATTTTGGCTGAAAGCCTTAGCTTGGTTAGTGGCTAGTATTATAGTAGGATTAAATAGTTGGCTGTTATTACAAACCATTTTTTAGCAATCTGAAGCTAGATAAAAATACAAAAATAAAACCCGCTGGTGCGGGTTTCATCTTCATCCTTATGGTTAATCAATTACGGTTTCAACTACTTACTTTTTAGGAACAATAACCTCATTAGCGGCTAGGGGACGCGCCGAGGAAGCAGTAGTTTTCAAAAGTGCGATCGCCTGCGCGTAGCAAGGATCATCCTTAGTCGCAACCAACATCGGTTTGTTAGCTAATTTCAGCTTTTGTTCGTCGGTGACTTCGACTTTAACATCGGGAGTAACCCCCTTCTGGCTGATATCCGTACCGTTGGGAGTATAGTAGTGAGCGATCGTCACCGCCAATCCCGAACCGTCAGCCAAAGAATGCACCGACTGCACCAAAGCTTTGCCAAAAGTTTGGCCGCCCATCACAGTTGCGCGCTTATTATCCTTCAGAGCACCGGCCAAAATCTCGCTGGCGCTGGCCGAGTTGTCGTCCACGAGCACCACCAAAGGCTTGTCAGTGAGCGCAGTTCGATTTGCCTTCATTTCCTGAGAATCGCCCGCGCGATCGACTGTGCGGACGATCGCCCCTGTATCCATCCACATCCGAGCGATATCAATGCTCACTCGCAGCAAACCGCCGGGATTCCCCCGCAAATCCAACACAAAAGCGTCAGCTTTCTGAGCCGAGAGCTTTTTAATCGCCGCCTCCATTTGTTCGCCCGCGTGGGAGCTAAACTCTTGCAAACGGATGTAACCCACATTCTTACCGCCTTCATTCTTGAGGCTGTAGCGAACCGCTGCTACCTCAATTCTCGCCCTAGTCAGAGTGATGTCAAATTCGCTTTTGCCCTCACGAGCAATCCGCAGCGTGACTTTCGTACCTTCGTCGCCCCGAATTACCTGAGCCGCATCCGAGACAGTCATGCCTTTGGTAGTTTTGCCGTCAATCACCAAAATCGTATCGCCCGCTAGAATCCCTGCCTTCAGGGCCGGGGAATTTTCCATCGGCTCGACTACCCTAATCGCTTTCGTTTTCTCGTCTTCTTCCAGCCTCATCCCCACCCCTGTCAGTTCCCCAGAGGTTTGATTCGTCAGCGCTTCGTACTGCTTCGGGTCCATGAAGCGCGTGTACTGGTCGTTTAATTTCTCTAGGGCTTTGCGGAGAGCGGTGTAGGCAGCTTCGCGAGAGGTATAATTTTTGCTCAGCAATTCTTGGCGGGTCAATTGCCAGTCAGTCTTGTTAAAGCTGCCATCAACATACTCTCGGTTGACAATTTGCCAAGCTTCGTCTAAGACAGCTTTGGGGCTATCTTGAAGCTCAGCGCGGACTGATTGACTCAGGCCGGGAACGAGCAAAGATATCGAAGCGGTTGTTGCCATCGCCCCACTGAACAGGGCTGCCTGTAATTTAGAAAAGCGTCTGCGGGCTTGATTCATTGAATTTGGCTCAATTCGATTTTAGATTTTTGATTTGAGATTTTATATTGCTAAAAAATCTCAAACTACTACTTAAACTATTGTGTGGAGGCTCCACCATCCCTTTGGACAGTTTAACGAGATTTTTAGTCGATCGCCAACCAATTATTACTCTCTTTCAATAAACTTAATTTAAAACTTGGATTTATAAAGTGCCGTGGAAGCTAAAATCGAACAATTTTCGCGTAAGTGGTTGAGCCTGCTCGTTAATGGAGCTATCGGTCTAGCAGCGCTGGCGGGGGTCGTCGCCATGCAGTCTAGCGGGCAGTTAGGCGGAATGTCCCCAGTTGGCGTTCAGGGGCAAAACCCGCCCTCTGGAATATCCGCTGCCAGTTTCAAGCGAGCCGCACAGCAAGAAGCGCAGCAAGAAGCCCTGCGGCTGAGAATGCTCAAAACTATCCCTAGTTTTGGATTTGATAATTTAATTGCAGATTGGACATTTCTCAAATTTTTGCAGTATTTTGGCGACGACGAAGCGCGAGATGTGACGGGCTACAATCTGAGCCAAGATTATTTTGACATAGTTACGCAGCGCGACCCGCGGTGGGCTGACATCTACCTGTTTCTCTCCACAGCTATTTCTTTTTATCAAGGAAACCCTGAAACTGCTGTTAACTTTATAGAGCGTGGTACTAGGGCCCTTGCCCTTTCGCCCCAACTTCATTCCCAATCGTGGATAGTGTGGCGAACGAAAGGTATTGATGAGTTGCTGCTGTTGGGGGATATTCCCGAGTCAATTCGCTCCCACGAAATGGCCGCTGATTGGGTGGAAGGAACCCCAGAAGGAGCTTCATTGGCGCCGAGGTTTCGAGCAACTGCTGAGTTTTTGCGCCGAGATCCCGATAGCGTGCCGGTGCGGTTTACTGCTTGGAGCACGGTTTATGCTCAAACAACTGATAAGTTGGTGCGTCAAAGGGCGAGACAAGCTCTTGTCAAGTTGGGAGCTCAGGTGCAAAAAGATCGGGATGGAAACGAGAGTTTTATTTTGCCCCCTCGAAAGTAAGCAGAAGGAAGAAGGAAGTTCGGCAACGGATTGTGTAACGGATGTAACGGATGTAACGGATATCAGGAAGTCGGAAGAAGGAAGAAGGGAAATGCAGTCGCAGTCATAGTTTCAGATATCAAGAATGTCCTAAATGTCAAGGCGGTTGACTGTAATTCCCCAATCTAAAATCCAAAATCTAAAATCTAAAATCGGCTTGAGTTAATTCGCGCCATTCACCGGGTTTGAGGCCTTCCAGACGCAAATGCCCGATCGCACATCTGACCAGCCGCAGCGTCGGAAACCCTACTGCTGCGGTCATCCGGCGCACTTGACGGTTGCGGCCTTCTGTCAGAGTCATTTCCAGCCAAGCTGTCGGCACGTTTTTGCGAAATCGAATCGGCGGTTCGCGGGGCGGCAAAGCGGGTTCTTCTAACAATAATTGCACTTTTGCCGATCGAGTCCGATAATCTTGAATTGTGACACCTGTCTGCAAAGCAGCGATCGCACTTGCATCAGGAACTCGTTCAACTTGCACCCAGTAAGTGCGGGGATGAGCGAATTTCGGGTCACTGAGGCGGTGCTGCAGTTGTCCATCATCGGTTAGCAGCAACAAACCTTCACTATCGTGATCGAGCCTTCCCACTGCATAAATGTTAGGAATAGGAATATAGTCTTTGAGAGTGCTGCGTTTAGTTTCGCTGGAGTTGTCAGTGAATTGAGTTAAAACATCATAAGGTTTGTAAAATAGAATGTAACGATAGGGCATAAGCAATTAACAAAAATGTACTAATATCAATAATCCTGTAGGGGCGGGTTTCACCGACAATAATTGGCTAAAACTCACAATCTCAAAAACCCGCCCCCACCCAACGTCAAACCACTTTCTATCTCTCTTCTCTCCCTCCTCTGCGCCCTCTGCGCCCTCTGCGGTTCATAAAAAAATAAATCTTGTTAACCAAAGATTCAAACCAGCTCTAAAATCTTCAGCCTTTAAGAGCCTCGCAAATCTCAACTACCCAATTTTACCATGCCCGAAGCCACACACCGCGTTTGCATCGTCTTAGGAACTCGCCCGGAAGCGATTAAACTAGCCCCAGTAATTCAACTGTTCAAAAATTCGCCAACCTTTGACACCCAAGTAATTTTAACCGGTCAGCACCGAGAAATGGTCGAGCAAGTAATGCGAATGTTCGATCTAAAAGCCGATCGGGATTTAGCAATTATGCAGCACCAGCAAACCTTGACGGATATTACATCCCGGAGTTTGCAGGGTTTGGAAGCCTTGTTTAAAGAATTGCAGCCCCAAATCGTGTTAGTACAGGGCGATACAACCACAGCGTTTGCCGCTGCTTTAGCTGCATTTTACCAGAAAATACCCGTAGGTCACGTAGAAGCGGGATTGCGGACAGACGACGTGTTCAATCCTTACCCCGAAGAGGCTAACCGACGGTTGATATCTCAGCTCACACGGCTGCATTTTGCCCCGACAGAGCTGGCTCAAGAGAATTTAGGGCGATCGGGCGTTTTGGGAGAAATTCACCGTACAGGCAACACAGTAATCGATGCTTTGCTTTCTGTCGCCAAACGCCAACCAGAATGCAACATTCCCAATTTAGATTGGAGCAAATATCGCACTATCTTAGCAACAGTTCACCGCCGCGAAAATTGGGGAGAACCATTAGCAGGAATTGCGCGGGCATTTCTCCAAATTTTAGATAAGTTTCCCGATACAGCCTTGCTCTTACCTCTACACCGAAATCCCACAGTCAGAGAACCTTTAAAAGCTCTTTTGGGCGACCATCCGAGAGTCTTTTTAACTGAACCTTTAGATTACGCAGAATTAGTAGGAGCAATTCAGAGATGTCATTTAATTTTAACTGATTCCGGCGGCTTGCAAGAAGAAGCACCTAGTTTGGGCAAACCAGTTTTAGTATTACGAGAAACCACAGAAAGACCAGAAGCAATTTCTGCAGGTACTGCTAAACTCGTTGGTACTAATTCTGATATAATTACAGCAGCAGCGGCAGAATTGCTGAGCAATGCGGAAGCATACAACGCAATGGCAATGGCAATTAATCCCTTTGGGGACGGTTTGGCCGCCTCGCGGATTTTGAAAATTGTTGAAGAGTATTTTAGTTAACTACTCCTCGATTATTCGGCGGTTGAAAGCGCAACTATACAAACTTTCTTACCCGCAGAGGGGGACTAATTCCTGCTAAAAAAACTCGGTTTCTACCTCGCTTCCCGAATTACCAATCCCCACCGCCACCCCCACCACTAGACTCGCCCCCGCCAAAGCTACCCCCGGAGTCGCTACTGCTATAGTCACTGCGGTTATTGCCCTGATAACGGCTGCGGGAGGGGAAAGGAGATTTCCCAGAAAATAAGCTGCCAAATATCCTGAAGATAATGAAGCAAGGTATAAATGCTATGAATAAGAACCCAAGTAAGTCATAGATTGAATTCGATGAATCTTCACCTGTGGAGGTACTATTGCTAATAACTGGCGATTGACTAGGTGTTGGTGACGGTTTCACCCCTTGAGATGGTACGATTGGAGCCAAAGGTAGCGTGGTTTGAGATTGAGCATTTACCGTCGGAGTTTGTAAAACATTTACTAACGCCTTTGTCCCGGCTAATGTGCCCCCGTCAAAGTCCTGCTGTTTAAATCGGGGCGTAATTTCGGCTTGAATAATGCCCACTGCTTTAGCATCCGGCAAAATGCTTTGAATGCCAGAACCTGTTTCAATTTGAACGCGGCGTTCCCCCGAAGAAATCAACAATAAAACTCCGTTATTTTTACCTTTCTTGCCAATACCCCAAAAGTTAAATAGTTCTGTAGCAAATGCTTTTGGTGTCGCCGATGGTTTAGTACCAGTCACTGTCACAACAGCGATTTCTGAGCCATTTTTCGCCTCTAAATCCGAAATCATTTGATTTAGCTGAGTTTCGGTGCTGTTGCTGAGAATGTTTGCCTTGTCCGTTACCCAAGTGTTATTTACTTGACGGGGATTCGGTACTTCTTGTACTGTTATAGCTTGGCTTGTTAGGGGAAATGCAATTGCCGAAAAGCACAGCAAACTGCTCCAGATTATTTGTTTATTGCTAAATTGTAACTGCATCGCTTCAGTCTCCTGAATAACTGCTAGTCTGAAATTGACATATATCTGTCCGCCTAATTACCATTAAATAACCAGCTCGCTGTGATGTCAATTCAGATTATTCAGAAGTTGGATTCATAAAAATCATAATTTTAGGTGCGCCGTGGGTACCCTACATTTATACTCTTGCACGCACGGGTGGCGAGAAACCGGGTTTTTTACCAAAATAATTGCTGAAAACAGTCAATCTGGGTTCAAAAACCCGGTTTCTTAGTGGGCGAGTGCAAGTGTGAACTAATTTAGATATTTTTAAGGAGAGGGAACCGGTGGCAGAAAATTGCTGCTGCCTTTATAACCGGATAAAATAGCCAGTTTTTCCAAAGATTGCCGCCCCGTGTAATATTTCCCCCGAATTTCCCAAGTGGGATAAGCTTTAATATTGGCAGCTTTGCACAAATCCGGTTGAGCATCTTTGCCTCTGGGATCGCACTCAATGTAAGTAATTGCGGTAAATGCTTCTTTGCCGAAAAGTTCTTGTTGCGTGTGACAGTGAGGACACCAGTAAGCACCGTACATTCTAGCTTTGATGGTCTGCAAATGGGTTGCTAAAGCTATTTGATCCGGCACGGATTCGCTGCGAATAGGTGGCGCTTCTTGTTCGGTAACAGGCTGTGCGAAAGGGGGAGGAGGAGGGAGGGTTTGTGCTAATTTTTGAGTGGATTTGTTGTTGAAACTGAACTGTGCAATTCTTCCGTCTGCTTTGGTACTGACGAAAATCCCCAAAGTCAGGAAAATGCCGATCGCACAAAAGTTGAATTTGCTTACTCTCATCTTGGATTTCATCTTGAATTTGCTAGGATTTCGCGAGCTTGATTCATAGCCTCTACAGCATTGTTTACCACAAAGATGTTAAATTGTGCTAAACATTTAAAAAAAACTTGACTTTCGGCGCTGTGATTTAACAATATAACTTGTTTGTTAGCTTTGAGGGCGAGGGCGATTTCCGAAGCAGTGCCCGTGCCCGTACCGCAGGCAATTATTACATCTGAAGAAAGAACGTTAATGTTATTTCTGGCGTTTCCCATATCGGTGACGATCGCAATATCTACAGATTCAGAAATGCCGCGAGTGTCATTCCCCGGAAGGATGCCGACTGTTAAACCGTTAGCTGATTTTGCTCCTTTGTTGGCGGCATCCATGACGCCGACATTTCTGCCGCCAGTTAGCAATATCCACCCTGCTTCGGCGATGAGTTGCCCGAGTTGATAGGCGTTTTCTAAGTCAGTTGATGCGGCACTTTCGCCGGGGCCCATGATGCCAATGATGATTTTTTTCATAGTTTATCGGTGAATATGGCGTTATTAATACTTGCTAGTTTTTTTGCACTATCTACGAATGTATGTTATCATAAAAATAGTGGTAACTCTAAACAGTTTGTGAGCCAAATAACTTCAGGGAGTTTTCTAGTATTTTTACAATATATGCTGATTTAACATTAAGAAGTGAGAGATAACATGAGTGTCGCCCCAAACCAGGAAACAAAGCTGATGGAAAAAATCCGTAGTTTACCGCCCGATAAAATTACGGTATTAGAAGATTTTATCGATTTCCTTTTAACGCGAAGTGAAGATCGTCTTCTCGTTTATACTGCAACTAAACTCTCAGAAGCAGCTTTTGCTAAAATTTGGGATAACCCAGAGGACGCGGAGTATGACGAGTTATAATTTTGGTGACGTGGTTTTAGTTCCGTTTCCTTTTACAGATCAAACTACCACTAAAAAACGTCCAGCAGTTGTTATTAGTTCTGACGTTTATAATGCAGAATATCCCGATCGCATTCTTATGGGTATAACTAGCCAAGTTAGCATTAGCCCAAAAGTCTGTGATATTATCATCACAGATTGGCGATCGGCTGGGCTTTTAAAAGCTTTTATGATTAAGCCAGTTATTACGACAATTGAGATGCAACTGATTCTCAAAAAATTGGGAAGGCTTCAAGATGTAGATATCCAGTCTTTGAAAGAGGGATTGATTGGAATTATAGGGGAGAAGTGAGCGAGATCCTTTCTGAATTGTCCTTAGAAAGGGCGATCGATCGGGAGCATCTCATATTGGTAAAAACACTTCTTCTGGCTCCTTCCTTCTTCCTCTTCTCTCTTCTCTCCTGCCTCCTGCCTCAAAACTCCTGCCT
>NZ_JAUBTG010000051.1:0-46192 GCF_036702395.1 Microcoleus sp. D3_18_C2
AAATCGAAAATCGAAAATCCTCCAGCCCCCGCATTTATCTCGCGCAAGTCAATCTAAAATCCAAAATCTAAAATCTAAAATCGATTGACCAAGAATTTCTTCATGTGGTATCCGCCACGTGATTTATCCGTGGAATCAATCCCAAATCGAAAATCGAAAATCCTCCAGCCCCCGCATTTATCTCGCGCAAGTCAATCTAAAATCTAAAATCTAAAATCTAAAATCGATTGACCAAGAATTTCTTCATGTGGTATCCGCCACGTGATTTATCCGTGGAATCAATCCCAAATCGAAAATCGAAAATCCTCCAGCCCCCGCATTTATCTCGCGCAAGTCAATCTAAAATCTAAAATCTAAAATCTAAAATCGATTGACCAAGAATTTCTTCATGTGGTATCCGCCACGTGATTTATCCGTGGAATCAATCCCAAATCGAAAATCGAAAATCCTCCAGCCCCCGCATTTATCTCGCGCAAGTCAATCTAAAATCTAAAATCTAAAATCTAAAATCGATTGACCAAGAATTTCTTCATGTGGTATCCGCCACGTGATTTATCCGTGGAATCAATCCAAAATCGAAAATCGAAAATCCTCAAGCCCCCGCATTTATCCGTGGGATAAATCTAAAATCTAAAATCTAAAATCTAAAATCGATTGACCGTCTGTGCTTCCAGGAGTAAGATTAACCTGGAAGCAGTGACGTTTCAACTATTGAGTGTAACTTGCAATCAGTTCTGAGCCAGTATCGACCCAGAGTGCGATCGCACTCGGAACTACAAAATACCGCAACAACTGGAAAGGTGAGAATTTGACACCATTTACTACAGAAATTAGAGTGCGACATTATGAAATGGATGCTCTCGGTCACGTAAATAATGCTGTTTACCAGCATTATTTAGAACACGCTGCGATCGAACATTTAGAACATTTGGGATTTACTCTCGCTCGCTACCGGGAATTGGGCGGCGTCTTTGTAATGCGACGGATAGAAATTGACTATTTGCGATCTGCCGCATCGGGCGATCGATTGGAGATATCCACTTGGATCGAACAAATGCGCGGCCCGCGCGCTGTCCGCCGCTACGAAATTCGCTTGGCTGGAAGTGACGAAATATTGTTAAAAGCAGAGGCGCTTTGGGTTTGGGTTGAAGTTACCACCATGCGCCCGCGAGCAATTCCCAAACAAATAATTGATATTTTTGAATCACAATCTCAAGCATTACCAACCTAGAGAAAAAATCAACTATTATATTTGCAAAATCATGTAAAAATCTATTGGTTTGTAGTGAGGACTTCAGTCCTTCATTCCCCGTTTGTAGAAGTGCAAAAAGTTGATTGTCGCCGGGGCCGCAAATCCCGATCGCAAAAAGTCGGATCGCCCGCCTGCCAGTTTGGATGCCGCAGAGGTACGATGGAATATAGGGAGGGAGGCCAAGCCCGGTAAGGTTAAGCTTGGCGACAATACCCAGAGGAAGGGAAAAATGACACTTAACTTGCGGCGACCGATTTTGATAGGCGGAATAGGACTTTCAGCAGCGCTGTGGCTGCTGGAAACTCTACAGCATTCGGGTTCAGAAATGGGCGAAACGGCACTCATCGGCTTGGCTGCTGCCGGTGCGGGTTATTGGTGGTGGAAACAACAATCCCCCAAACTCGAACTCGCACTCCCGCAACCCCTGGCGAACCGGGAAGCAGCCGAAAAAGCGATCGCGGCTTCAGAAACCGCAATTAAATTGCTAGCCTCAGAAGCTCAAAACTCCGCCGATCCTGCTAATCTAACAGCAAAGCTCGATCGGCTCAGAGCCGAATTAGACAGACAAGATTTACGGATTACCGTAACTGGCGGCAAAGCTGTCGGCAAAACTGCCTTAATTCAAGTTTTAAATTCTAATTGGGCATCTCAACACCCGCAAAAGCTTAGTTTACAAGAAACTGCAGCGCTGTTTGCTAATACAAATGCCGATGCCAAAATCGGCGGTGATTTAGTGCTGTTTGTGACAGCGGGCGACATCACAGATTCGGAATTTAAAACATTATCTCAGCTAGCGTCCGCCGGTCAGCGCGTGCTGCTAGTCTGGAACAAACAAGACCAATATTTGCCAGAACAGCAGTCGCAGGTTTTGAACTCTTTGCAGCAGAAAATGCAAGGAATATTGGGGACAGAAGAGATAATTGCGATCGCCGCTTCTCCCAATTCTATTAAAGTGCGCCAGCACCAAGCGGACGGCACATTTAAAGAACGGATCGAAAATCAAGTCTCTCAACTCGACGCGCTGACGGAAAGATTGACTAAAATCTTAACGGAAGAACGGCAACAGTTGGTCTGGGCGAGTGCAGTGCGGGAGGCTGCAAGTATCAAGTTAGAGGCAAAAACCTTCTTAAATGCAGTCAGGCGCGATCGGGCAATTCCCATTATCGAACAATATCAGTACATCGCCGCCGCCGCCGTCTTTACTAACCCGGTTCCAGCTTTAGACTTGCTAGCAACAACCGCTATCAGCACCCAACTCGTAATCGACCTCGGCGCCATCTACCAGCAAAAGTTTTCCTTAGACCAAGCTAAGACAGTAGCCGGAACTTTGGCAACTCAAATGTTTAAATTGGGATTAGTAGAACTGTCTACTCAAACTATTACTGGACTGCTGAAAAGCAATGCTGTCACCTACGTAGCAGGAGGCGCGGTGCAGGGAATTAGTGCAGCATATTTTACCAGAATAGCTGGACTAAGTTTAATTGAATATTTCCAAAGTCGAGAAGGGGAAAATGCTGGAATAGGCATTTTAAATATCGACCATTTGACTAAAACTTTGCAAGCCGTATTTACGCAAAATCAGCAAGTTTCTTTCTTGCAATCTTTCGTCAACCAAGTGGCGAGTCGCCTTTCCTCTCAGGTATCTGGGCCCGAAACTGTTAAGTCCGTGGCCAATTAAGTAAAATAAAGGAACAGGCAAGATGCCTGTTCCACAAAAAATTTTTTGGTTGTGGAAGAACAGGCAAGATGCCTGTTCCACAAGACAGTTTTTTGGTTGTGGAAGAACAGGCAAGATGCCTGTTCTTCCACAAAAAATTTTTGTTATTGTGGAACGGGCATCTTGCCCGTTATTGTGGAAGAACAGGCAAGATGCCTGTTCCACAAAAAATTTTTTGTTATTGTGGAAGAACAGGCAAGATGCCTGTTCCACAAAAAATTTTGTTATTGTGGAAGAACAGGCAAGATGCCTGTTCCACAAAAAATTTTTTGTTATTGTGGAACGGGCATCTTGCCCGTTCAATATTTTTTGGAAATTTTACCAAAAAATTATAAATTTATGAAAAATTGTATTAAAATAAGAAATAGGATTTATAATTCGACGATCAATTCTACCTGCTTAAAAAAGCCGATCGCCAATGGCTGACAATTCCCTTCAAGAAAATCGCTTATCCCTTGCCCGCGCCAGTTTGCGCGAAGCCCTGGCGCGCTACTCCCACCTGCGCCAAGGGAAAAAGAACTCGAATAATACAGAATTAGAAGCGGCGCTGCAATATCAGCTAGATATCTTAACTTCCACCTCAGAAAAACTAGACCACAACATAATCCGCATTGCTACTTTCGGCTTAGTCAGCCGTGGCAAGTCAGCCGTATTAAACGCGCTTTTAGGTCACAAAATTCTGCAAACAGGCCCTCTCAACGGCGTGACTCAGTGGCCGCGTTCCGTGCGCTGGAGTGTGCCTTTATCCTTCCTTGACAGCGAGGAATCCCCCCAACCCCCCCTGGCCAAGGGGGGGAAAGGAGGCGTGCAAGTAGAATTAATCGATACTCCCGGACTTGATGAAGTTGGTGGCGAAGTCCGGGGCGAAATGGCGAAACAAGTAACTCGCCAAGCTGACTTAATTCTGTTTGTCGTTGCAGGCGATATTACCCGAACTGAATATCAAGCACTGTGCGAATTGCAAACAGCTCAAAAACCGGTAATTTTAGTTTTTAATAAAATTGACCTGTATCCAGAATTAGACAGAAAAGCTATTTTCCAAAGTTTGCAAGCGCTGGCAAATTCTGAAGAGTTAGCAGCCGCTGCGGTAACAGAGGAAACAGATAGCGAAAATTTGTCCGATCGCCCAAACAACCCATCTGATAAATCTACTGCAAAATCACCGCCTAAAACTTCCAAATCTTTAGAAATAGTCATGGTAGCCGCCGAACCAGCACCGGTGCAAGTGCGGGTGGAATGGGCCGACGGAAGAGTAACTAACGAATGGGAGTCGCCCCCCGCGCAGATAGACGAACTCAAACATAAAATTCTGACAATTCTTAACAGAGAAGGTCGATCGCTCCTCGCTCTAAATGCTTTAGTTGAAGCTAGAGATGCCGAAGCAAACATTGCCCGTCACGTTCTCAAATTGCGACAAACAGAAGCCGAAGATTTAATCTGGCAATTTGCAAAATATAAAGCTTTGGCTGTCGGTTTAAATCCAGTGGCATTCTTGGATGTAATGGGAGCAAGTGTCGCAGATTTAGCCTTAATTCGCTCTTTATCGAGACTTTACGGCTTACCCATGACTGGTTACGAAGCCGGCAAACTTTGGCAGACTATTTTCTCCAGCGCTGGCGGCGTACTTTTGGGAGAATTGGGCAGCAGTTTTCTGTTGGGATTTGGCAAAAGTGCAGCCGCAGCGGCCCCGCACATCGGCTTTTCTACTTTTGCCGGAGTTGCTGTCACTCAAGCTAGTTTAGCAGCTTACGGAACCTACGCTGTCGGTCGTGCCGCCCAAGTTTACTTAGAAAAAGGCTGCACCTGGGGCCCCCTGGGACAAGATACGGTAATTCAACAAATTCTCGCTACCATCGAGCGTAATACAATTATCGATCGCCTGCAGCAAGAGTTTAAAATTGGCACTTAAAAATTGCCCTAGTAGTTGAGTAGGGTGCGTCAGGAGAGGGTTATTTGTGATAATTGAAGAATTAGGATCTGACGCACCCTACTGCTTTTATTCTTCTACAACTGTCAAAAAAGAATGCAACTGTAGGTAAACTCCAAACCACCATGCTCATCAGTGATACCCCCTTCTTTAATCTAAAATCTAAAATCTAAGGAATGAGAATTAAATAACTTCCACAAGTTTGTGGGATGGGCGGGACGCCCATCCCACAATAACAATTAAAATTGTAAGTTATTTAATTCGCGATCCTAAAATCGTATTACCGTCTCGCGATTCTAACGCCTTCTCTAAAATGCGCGATCGTGGCAATTACTGCTATAGAAAAGTAAAATATTCTAATCAACCAAAAACAAACCCGCATTGACCAAGAAACAATAGTCGGAGCAATACCTGTGAACTGTACAAATCTGGAATTAACTTTTTTTTCAAAGCTGTCCAGGTCTTTCATCTCCGATTGTTTCGTGGGAATAACGGGAAACTGACCAGTATATACGTAATAACCCATAAAACCAGGCAATCCCACTTTTCTATTCAAAAATGAGTTAGTTAATGTTGCAGTTTGCGCTGGTAATAAATTATCCGATTCCTCTACTTTTTCCAGCCAAGAATTATATCTGATGGCTGGCGTAATCATGAAAACTAAAGGAACTATAACTATCAACAAAGCGGCACTAATTTTTCTACCATATTGAGGGTGTAGGAGCCTTGTCGCCACACCCACTCCCATACCGATAAATGCAAATATCAATATATTTAACAGTTCAATAATTTCGAGGCCTCTCAACAAATCGCCGATAATCAGAATGGTATATAATAATTTGTCTGCCAGTAGCAGAGCTGCCCACTTGATCAGAATTGAAACGCCTACAATAGTAGCTACAATCGCCACATACCCAATGCCACCTAGAACGTAGAGTAAAATCGAACCGACTTGTTTAAATGACTGCATGGAATTATTCACTCTTGTGAAAGTTTAGGAGTCTGATTGACAAAAATTTTTAAAATTTATAGCAATCTGGAGTTCCAAATTTGATTTTTAAAGTTGATTAGATCAACATCTGGAAATCAATCTAAAATCTAAAATCTACAATCGATCGACAAGTTCCCGCGCCGCCGCTTTGGTGACTTGTGCGATCCGTTCCTTCACAACATCCTCTTCGTTAGCGCAGCCCTCGAAGAGGATCGCCCTGTGGTCTGTTTCTTGTTCGCGATCGATCCCCAACCATAAAAGATACTCGATATTACCGGCCGGGCCAAGTAAAGGCGACCACGTTAAGCCGCGTTGCTGCCATCCTAAAGCTGTGGCTGCCTTCCACACTTGAAAAATCGCATCAGCTTGAGTTGCTGAGTCTCGCACTACGCCTTTTTTCCCAACTCTCTCGCGCCCTACCTCAAACTGCGGTTTTACCAGCAACACCGCTTCTCGCGGTGGTGCCAACAATTCCCACAGCGCCGGTAAAATCTTATCCAGGGAAATAAACGACACATCTACTACCGCCAAATCTGCATAAGCCCCTATTAGCAACGAATCTTGCTCCCCCCCTTGACAAGCGGGGAGTAAATCTTGCTCCCCCCCTTGACAAGGGGGGGCTGGGGGGAGTAAATCTTGCTCCCCCCCTTGACAAGGGGGGGCTGGGGGGGGTGAATCTTGCTCCCCCCCTTGACAAGGGGGGGCTGGGGGGGGTGAATTGCCGTAAAGCTCAGTAGCAGTCATGTACCGCAAATTGGTGCGTTCTTTCAAAATTACCCTCGGATCGTTACGCAAGCCCCAATCTGCTTGACCGTAGCCAACATCTACGCCGTAGACTAGGGCGGCCCCAGCTTGCAGCAAACAGTCGGTAAAACCGCCTGTGGAAATGCCGCCGTCGAGACAAATTCTGCCTGCAACGGGAATCGCAAAAACTTCTAAAGCTTTGGCTAATTTGTCGCCGCCTCTGGAAACATAGCGCGATCGCTCTTTAATCTGAATTTTTGCTGCAATGTCAACCTCAGTGCCCGGTTTGTCAACTACCTGTTGATTGATGGAGACTTTCCCAGTCCGAATCAATGCCTGAGCTTGCTGTCTGGAACTGCACAAATCTAGGCTGACCAATAAAGTGTCTAGTCGCTGTTTAGCCAAGGTTTTTAATCTGTACGGATAGGGTTAAGAACAGTACCAGATTAGCACTTACGCACAAGCCCGACTGCTAATTTTTGGCGATTATTTTGGTTTTTTGATCGTCGCGGGGCGATCGCCCCACCTCACCTTATGTGACTGAGATCGCTTTGATTGTGTAGTTTTATCACAGATATACCTTCATAAAATCACACAATAATTTTGGCTGCTAGCGGATGATTTAGATGCAGCTAAAAGCGCTACAAATACCATCAGGGCGATCGACCATGAAAACAATTAACTTTCCTATCAGAAATCCTGGCAATTGTCAAGAAAATCCCCTCGCCTTCGTCAGCGGTGACATCATCCACATTCTTTACCCCAACGGCGAAGTAGAAGCAACAACCACCGCACAAATCGATCTGCGCCAAACCAAAAATCCCCTAGACAAATGCCTCGTCTGGGGATGTGTTGACGATTTTTAGCACCCGTTTCAAACAAGAATGCAATTATAGGGAAGCTCCAAACCCTTAAATCATCAGTCATTCCCAATAATTCAAATTTTTAATCTATAATTTTTAACCTATAATTTTTAACCTATAATTTTTAATCTAAAATTGTATAACCCATAAAAAAAGATCGCTTGGAGGCTGTGAGGCCAAAAAAAGCGATCGATCCAACTGCTGCTAACTGCCAGCCACAAGTGCAATTTGCTGCTAAAAGAACTAGCAAATTGACTTAAATATCTTGTTCGCTCAATTCGCGAATCATGTAATCAAAAGGCTGATCCAAAAAAGGCCCCACAGACAAGCCAGCAGCTTCCACCTGAGCCTTAACCATCTCCTTCATAATGCTAATCCCCATCACCGTCGGGCCAATGGGAACGCTTAGAGAATTGTAAGTTTCGCGCAAACCTTGCAGCACGCGCTCGTCGAGCACGTCGGTACTTCCAGCCACCAGGGCGTAAGTAGCATAGCGCAAGTAGTAGTCCATATCCCGCAGACAAGCCGCGTAGCGACGAGTCGTGTAGGCATTTCCACCGGGACGGATCAGTTCTGGCTGTTCAGCAAATAGCTGGATACCAGCTTGCTTGACAATTGCCGCAGCATTGCTGTTAATCGCAGCCGCCGCCTGTACCCGTGCCGTGCCCGTTGCAAAATAAGATTTCAACCGATCGATACCATCTCGGTCTAAATACCTACCAGCAACATCATAATTTTCAATCAGGCTCGTCACTGCATCGCGCATAAGTTTCTCTCCCAAAAATCTTTATCAATACTTTGCTATCTGAGACAGACCGCCTATTGTAGACTACTACAAATCGGCGTTTGATTAAGATTTGAGATAGGATTTTCACCAAGGGTAGTCTATCCGCGGCAAACTGTCGTAAAATTCAGCCGTTTGCCTTGTATCTTCATCCGACAAATAATCCACAGGGCAAGAATCTCAAACGGCCCGGCCCCACTGGGCCCCTATTTCAAACTTTTGTAGCCCTAGATACAAAATAGTGGATACTGAAGGCCTACGATCGCCCACACAGTCTGAAATCGGCCGATCGCCAAGACACAACCAATATCAGGAGTAAGTCATGTTCCAGACACCCCAAGAAGCCTTAAACTACATACAAGAAAATAAGATCCAGATCGTTGACCTCAAATTCATCGATATGCCGGGGATCTGGCAGCACCTTTCCCTGTACCACGACCAAATCGACGAAACCGCATTCACAGACGGCGTACCCTTCGACGGTTCCAGCATTAGGGGCTGGAAAGCCATCAACGAATCAGACATGACGATGGTCATCGATCCGACCACCGCTTGGATGGACCCGTTCATGGCAGAACCGACCATCAGCTTCATTTGCAGCATCAAAGAACCTCGCACCGGCGAACCGTACAGTCGCTGTCCCCGCACCATTGCCCAAAAAGCCATAGACTACTTGCTTTCCACCGGTCTCGGCGATACAGCATTCTTTGGCCCGGAAGCAGAATTCTTTATTTTTGACGACGTTCGCTTCGACCAAACCCAAAATTCCGGCTACTATTACGTAGATTCGATCGAAGGTCGCTGGAATTCCGGCAAAGAAGAAGCAGGCGGCAACCTCGGCTATAAACCGCGTTACAAAGAAGGTTATTTCCCAGTAGCACCAACCGACACCTCTCAAGACATGAGAACGGAAATGCTGCTGACAATGGCAAAATGTGGCGTACCCATCGAAAAACACCACCACGAAGTCGCCACCGGCGGTCAATGCGAACTCGGTTTCCGCTTTGCAACTTTAGTACAAGCAGCCGACTACTTGCTAACTTACAAATACGTCATCAAAAACGTCGGCAAAAAATACGGCAAAACCATCACCTTCATGCCCAAACCGCTGTTTAACGACAACGGTTCCGGGATGCACGTTCACCAGTCGATTTGGAAAGACGGTCAGCCTCTATTTGCAGGCGATCAATATGCTGGTTTCAGTCAAATGGGACTGCATTACATCGGCGGCATTCTCAAGCACGCACCGGCACTTTTGGCAATCACCAACCCCACGACCAATTCCTACAAGCGTTTAGTTCCGGGCTTTGAAGCGCCTGTAAACTTAGCTTACTCTCAAGGAAATCGATCGGCATCAGTGCGGATTCCGTTGTCGGGAACCAACCCCAAAGCCAAGCGGTTAGAATTCCGCTGTCCCGATGCTACATCCAACCCGTATTTAGCATTTGCAGCCATGCTGTGCGCCGGCATTGACGGCATCAAGAATCAAATCGATCCCGGCGAACCTTTGGACGTGGATATCTACGACCTTTCCCCTGAAGAATTGAGCAAGATTCCTTCAACTCCCGGTTCCTTGGAAGGCGCTTTAGAAGCTTTAGAAAAAGACCACAGTTTCTTAACTGAAACCGGCGTATTTACCGAAGACTTCATCCAAACCTGGATTTCCTACAAACTCGACAATGAAGTCAACCCGATGCGGCTGCGTCCTCACCCCTACGAGTTTGCTTTGTATTACGACTGTTAGATAGTTAATAATCCAACCTGAACAATTGAGAATTCTCATTGTTTGTCGTTGATGTCTAATCGAAAAAAAGGTCGCCTGCAAGGGCGACCTTTTTTAATAATTTATGCGAACTCAAAATTTTATATCCAGTCCGGTGGCATCCTTCGTGTATTGATCTGTGAGCTTCCATAACCGTGCTGTACTTATTCAATTTGGTTAACCCACATTAGCTTCTGAACTAATCTTTGATAGACCTGCGCTCTAGGGTAGCTCTGTCTCCTCCAACAACAACTTTTCAGCGACTTGAGAACCATACACATGGGTTAACAACGTTGGCAACCATTTATTTCGAGTGATGTCTGGGGGATTCACACCACAAGCCAACAGAAGGTCTCGCAAACGCTTAAACAAACCATACACCTGCTTGTCTAAATCCGGGACATATCCTCGAATCTCTTCGATAAACTCTAGTGATCCACCCAGCAATCCAAAACGTTCATGTGATTTCATCAGCCCCCACTTACCTTGGGCTGAATAAATAACACTGTCTGAAGTATAAGGATTTATACCCAACGTCGGTCCAATTAGCCTATCTTCTTCTGTTCCAGAGTACCCCTCAAGAAACTCTGATAATGAGATATAACAGTGAGTGAGTTGATCGCTTGGGTATCCTGTAGGTAGTAGTGAGATATAGGAGCCAGTATCACCTAAATTTACTGCTGCGTTAATTAGTGCGTCAATCAGGAGAAGGTCATTTTCACCGTCACAAGGATAGATAATTGTTCGTCCTATCACCTGTGATGTGAAAGGTTGGTTAAACGGATTGTCGTGAACAAAAATTTTCCGAAGGAAAGGCTCTGCTTCTAAATGAAATTCATCTTCAGTAAGAGTGTGCATATAATTTAGTCTTGTTATTATTTCCATTAAGTCCATAATCTCAAATCTCAAATCTCAAATCGGATGACCGTCTATCCGCCTTGCTTGCGCGGTGTTGCTGTTGTGGTAAATTAGCAATTTGCAGCAATTAGCAACTAGCAGATAATGTCGGATATTTTTGTGATGGTACGCAATCAAAATAACATGGCAATGACTTCAGTTGATGGCATTGCCTTCATTACTTTACTAAATCGGGACGGACGGGTACTGGCCGAGGAGACAGTGGCTTTGATGGAGGCAGATGCGGGATTTGATGACTTGGCAGCAGGACAATATACTGTAATAGTTAGGCATGAACGGGTTGAACCGCGATCTGCCACCTGGGATGTCACAATCAGCAATGAAGATCAAGTAATCATACTGACATTTGTCTATCTAGAACCCGAACGGGTACTGCTTCGCATCCTAGCTACAGTTGAAGAGAGACTATAATCATGACAGCTAAAGTTATTCCATCACAGTCAATTAAAATGTTTCGCTATCGAGTGCATTTCTTGGCAAAAGACCTTTGGAAAGAGAAAAACCCAGTTGGTCGGATGAATCTGGCTTTACAGTTAGCGGATGCGGCGACAACGCTGGCGAGACTGGAAGTGGAGGAGATGCACAAATTTCAACAAGAGCCTGCTAGCCTTGAGGCTTCAGACTCGACGGAACCTGAAAAGTTTTGAGTGCGTGAGATTGCTTTGGGAGCCTCGCGGAACGCTTGCGTAAATGACAAATCAAAACTATTTTAGTCGATCGATCTGCGAGTAAAAAAATTGTATGTATAAAATTCAATCTGCCTGCAACACAACAACTTTCAGCCTTGCGAGGTAATTGGTTGTCGAAAAAACTGCGTTACACTTATATAGGTATCTTTACAAAACAACATAAAACCATGACTGTTGCCTATCCCCGCAAGCTTCGCAACGCAATGGGAGCGCGCGAAATTTTAGCTAATGTAGTGCGCGATCGCGAAATTCACCTGATCACCCTCAACCGCTACCGCTACAGCGAACAGCGCAGTTGCAAAGACCTCACCGAGGTGATCGAACAGCTAAACGGGGAACCAGCCGAACTCGTGCGCGACCTCTCCCGGCACATTTCCGACGAAGCGCGACACGCTATGTGGCTCACCGACTTGCTGGTAGACCTCGGCCAAAATGTGGGAACGCCGCCGGGAGTCTCCTACATTGACGAATTTGAAAGGTTGTATGACAGCGAACAACAAGACCCCACCACAAACCGCGAAGACTTTGTAATTTCTTCCCTGGCCGCGATTAACGTCACCGAAAAGCGGGGCTGCGAATACTTCTCAGCGCACATCCACGCCCTCAAACAGGCTCCCCAAACCGCAGAAAACGTCAAAATCCGCGAAACAATCGAAAAGATTTTTCCCGAAGAAGCTGGTCACGTCCGCTGGGGCAACCGCTGGCTCGGCTCCATAGCTGCCAAAAGCCCGGAACACCGCCAGAAGGTGGAACAGGCCAAGCGCAAGTATGTGGCGATCGAACAAGCAGCTTTTGAATCGGGAATGGATATCATGCTGGGGGCAGAACTCCGCCGTGTCACCCGCCTCGTGGATATTGCCAACACCATGCCGATGTGGGAACGCCCGCAATACCTGATGGAACGTTTGCCCAGAACGCTGCTGGCCCCCGACCTGCAAATGACCAGAGTCGATGTAGCTCAGCGCGCCTGGAACCGCGACCCGCAGGCATTTATGGAGAAATTGGTGCCCATGTTCCTCAACGGCTTGAATACCATTGAGAAGAAGCCGGCGGCGACTAAGCCCAAGGCTTAAAAACGATCGCGAACCTGGTTGAAACCGCTCTGCAAGTCAAACTTGCGTCTGCCTCCGCCAACAAGCGAGATATACTGGTTCCCTGGCATAGCCTCGGAACCAGTTATTTAACCCTCTTTTGTCACTTTCGGCAGAAAATAATCTGGGATGGTTATAGCATAAGACTTTTACCAAAAACCTTGATTTGGGCCATTCTGTTAGAAAATAAATGCTCAAATCCTTGATCTATCTACAGTTTAAAATTTTGGTATCATTTTTATTTTCCCAGAGTGACAAAAGAGGGATAAGGGCATGTCCTGAGCCAGAGACTAGAACCGCTAAGGTCATTAAATAGTGTCAAGCGTGTGACACACGGCTTTAGGTTTCCTAGACCGGATAGGCAGGTGGCTATTTTTCCGACGGTCTTCTAAATCTTTTTCACTTCGACAAAGACTTAAGAACCCGTCGAAAAAATCCCGCTAGAGGTTTAGGCGGGGATAAGCTCATTTAAACTGGTGGGGTTCATAAGCTAAGGTGTGTCCTTAGCGGGCGCATCTTCAGCGGGCGCATCTTCAGCGGGCGCATCTTCAGCGGGCGAATCTTCAGCAGGCGCGTCCTTAGCGTCTCCGGCGGGCACTTCTTCTAAATTGAGACTAATCTGGGCTAACTTCCAGGCATCTGCTTCCGGTAGGTATCCTACTGTGAAGTTTATGCGGGTAGGTGTGGTGGGATAATAGCCTTTGATGACAAGCACACCATCACTATCTATTGCTGGCGCTGGCGTGAAGACTGGTTCCATCTTGTTGACAAAAGGTCCGATATTCGTGCCTTTTGTGTCTAGATCGGTAAACGACTTAAAGATTGCCGCGAATTCCTCCACCGTCACTTCCTTTTGCCAGCGCTTAGAGATGGTCGAATGGAGCTCTGTAAAGTTCTTGGTTTGGACGGCCTCGTTCCATGCTAACAGGGTCTCTTTCGTCAACTTTGTTAGCTCTGCCGTTGGAGGCACCTTGTCTGGTGCGAAGCCAGTCGAAGCAACGCCGGGCGAAGCAACGCCGGGCGAAGCGATAGTGTCGGTCTCGCCAGCGGTCATCGTAATTTTGCAGCCATGTAAAATCGGAACCAGGCAAAGCGCCAGTGGCGCCCATATCAACATCAATTTGTGGCGAATTACCATTTTCTGTCCCTTTGGGTACGTTGAAAAGTCTGGTTTCTGATTCAATTAGTTTCCCCCGCGAGTGGGGAGTCTGATGCCGTTAGGCGTTGAGTAGTTCTGAGAATTGATTGAGAAATATTAATTTAAAAAGCAATTTACAGTAGTTTTACTGTAGAGGGCTTTTTTATTATTATTTTTTAATTTTAGAAGGTTTTTTCGCTTATAACGATCTCACCATCCTCGGTTTTTACTTGAAAAGAACTTCCCACCGAGTACAGGAATGTTGTTCCATTATCAGTGACCTCTTTTGCCCTATAAGTTCCGTCACCCATAACGACGCCTAAAAGAACATTGGAATCATCGGGACTTCCCTTATTTACATATACTAGATAGTTGACCTCGTATTCATCCTGACAAATGGATATTTCATAGCTGGCTGTTGAGAAGTGTTCATATATTTTGTCATTATCCACGCAAAGGCTGGTAGCTTGTGCGATCAACAAATTTCCCGAAGAGGTGGAACTCAAGTTCTCACCAATAGCAGAAGGCGCAGCTAACAAAGGTAATCCGGGTAACAATAACCCAAAAATGGTACCAACTATAGCAGAATACTTGCAGCCTTCAACCCAAATTTTTGAAGTCATTTTGTTTGTTTTTTTAAGTGGTAACTTTTTAATTGTATCTTTGTTTTTTAACTGTGTCAACCGTGGTTTTTCGTAAGTATTTATACACCCTCTATACTGTTTTTGTGAACTTTTAAATATTTTGGAACTTAGCTATAACCAGCTTGAGGGTGAATAGTGCCTACGCAAAATGCAGGAGTGAAATATACAGTGATGCCAGTTGGTCGGAAACAACCTAAAACCCTATTAAGGATTGAAACAATTTCTTCACACTCCGATAGCCTAACCCGACATCAAATCCTAAAAAGCAATCTTTGAATTGGGATTTTAGGACAAAAAAGTCACTGTGTTCAGGGTGCAGGGTAGGGGAGCGCAGGTTGCAGGGTGAGGGTGAGTGAATATCACCCTTCTCACATCGACAGCACTCAAATGTATCAGAAGCTAGAGAGTAGAGATAAGGGTAAGACTAGACGTAAGACAAAAAGTAAGACATTAAAAAATAGGTGGTGGCTATTTTTTCGACGGTCTTCTAAATCTTTTTCACTTCGACAAATACTTAATAACCCGTCGAAAAAATCCCGCTAGAGGTTTAGGCGGGGATAAGCTCATTTCAACTGGTGAGGTTCATGAGTTAAGGTGTGTCCTTAGCAGGCGCATCTTCAGCGGGCACATCTTCAGCGGGTACATCTTCAGCGGGCGCGTCCTTAGCATCTCCCGCAAGGGGTTCATCGTTTAACATGACATTAATTCCGAGCAACTTCCAGGCATCCGCTTCGCGTAAGTATTTTAAGGTGAAGCTTGTTCGGGTAGGTGGGGTGGGGTAATAGCCTTGGAGGACAAGCACACCATTACTATCTATTGCTGGTGCTGCCGTGAAGACTGGTTCCCTCGCGTTGACAAAGGGTTCGATATTCGTACCATTTTCGTTTTCATCGGTAATCGGCTTAGAGGCTGCCGTCAATTTCTCCGCCGTGGTTTGCTGTTGCCACACCTTAGAAATGGTCGAGTAAAATTGTGTGAAGTCCTTGGCTTGGATGGCTTCGTTCCACGATAACAGGCTCTCTTTTGTCAACTTTGTTAGCTCTGCGGTTGAAGGCACCTTGTTCGGTGCGAAGCCAGTCGAAGCAACGCCGGGCGAAGCGATAGTGGCGGTCTCGCCGGTGGTTCCCGTAATTGTGCAGCCATGTAAAATCGGAACCAGGCAAAGCGCCAGTGGCGCCCATATCAACATCAATTTGTGGCGAATTACCATTTTCTGTCCCTTTGGGTACGTTGAAAAGTCTGGTTTCTGATTCAATTAGTTTCCCCCACTAGTGGGGAGGCGGTTCTGCTGTCTGTAGAAACTTTGCTGCTGGAAGCTATGTGTTTCCATTCAATTACTTTCCCCAGCGAGTGAGGAGTCTGATGCCGTTAGGCGTTGAGTAATTCCTTAACCTATGAGTTTCCACTCAATTAGTTTTCCCAGCGATTAGGGAGCTAAAGAAGTAATTGGCAAAGGGTTAGCACTAGAATTCAAGTTTCCATTCAATTGTTTCCCCACTCGCGGGGGAAACTTCTATGATACACCCGAGACAGTGCAAGATGTTTAGAGGCTCTTTGTGAGGCTCAGAGGTTTTCCCTCAAATTTAAACTTGTGGCTACTCATACAACATTCTCAAACCCTTACGCAGTAACCTTGCGAGGCTGACAACACAAAAACATTATTTGAGGTATTTTGTCACTAGCCTCGCAAGGTTAGGGGAGTTACCTAAATCAATAGGGAACTTAACCGAGCTTAGAAATTATTCTCTGAGCAGATTAATGGTTTGCGGGCAGATAGCCTATTTGTCAGCATAACCCTCTTTTGTCACTTGCGGCATAAAATAATCTGGGATGGTTATAGCATAAGACTTTTACCAAAAACCTTGATTTGGGCCATTCTGTTAGAAAATAAATGCTCAAATCCTTGATCTATCTACAGTTGAAAATTTTGGTCTCATTTTTAATTTCCCAGAGTGACAAAAGAGGGTTAAAGTCATAATTTTAAGCTTTAGCAAGTAAACTGATTATTAGAATAGTTTTCCATCTAAATATAATCATGACTACCAGCGAGCCGAACATACAAACAGCTTCCGCAGAAAGCCTATCGAGGGAAAGCGCGATCGCCTCCGAGCAGGTCGAAAAAGCCACAGCCGTCACCTATGCAGAAGAAATTGAAACTGTCATCGCCAGCATGGCTGTAGACCAAAAAGTGATGGTCGGTCAAAGTGAAGCTGGCGGACATCTTTGGAAGTTTAAGTACGGCAGTGTTGAAGTGTTCGTGCAACTCACCGGCGAAACCGAAGATGATACTTTGACTGTTTGGGCTTTTGTACTGCAGTTGCCTGCGAAGAATGAAGCTCAATTAATGCGGAAACTTCTAGAAATGAATTGGCTGTCTACTTTGGAATCTCATTTTGCCATTGTTGACAATCAAGTTGCGGTAATATCGACTCGGACGATCGCCGAAATCTCGACCGGAGAAATTTCTCGTGCTATCACTATTGTCGCCACTATCGCCGATGACAACGACGATATTCTGCAAGCAGAATTCGGTCAGTAGTGATTAGTTAACAGTTAACAGTCAACAACTAATACTTAAAAGTTAAAAGTTAACAGTTAACAGTTAACAGTTAACTAATATGCAGGCCCTGCGATCCAAGCAATAGTGATTCCCAGCCCCAAACCGACAAGCACTTGAAAAGGAGTGTGTCCCAGCAACTCTTTCAGGCGAGCCTCATTAAGGTTGTGATCTTCCTCAAAAAACTCGTCAATAATTTGGTTGAGGATGCGAGCTTGCTTGCCTGCTGCTTGGCGGACGCCTGCTGCGTCGTACATGACAATAATTGCAAAGATCGCAGCGATCGCAAAGTCCGGACTTTCCCATCCCATCGTTTGTCCGACTTCAGCAGCCAAAGCGCCCACAAAAGACGAGTGAGCGCTGGGCATTCCCCCCGTTGTTACCAAATACTGAAGATTAAACTTGCGATTTTTGACCAACTCGATCGGCAACTTCATGATCTGAGCCGCCAGACAAGCGATCAAAGCAACCACGAGTACATGATTGTTTAAAATGCCGCTGCAAATTTCCTGCATAGTGTTTAGTATTTCTAGTTACTGCGGCTGGTAATATAATCGGCGATCGCCAGCAGCGGTAGAGCTTTGCTCCCAAACACTGCCAATTGAGCCTTAGCATCAGCAACAAGCTGCGAAGCTTGGCGCCGAGACTCCTCAATTCCCCACAAACTCGGATAAGTGACTTTCCCTGCTTGAACATCTTTGCCAGCAGTTTTGCCCAGTTCTTCTTGGGTAGCAGTAATATCCAGAATGTCGTCAATGATCTGGAAAGCCAACCCAATATTTTGAGCGAAACGAGACAGCCGCTGCAAATCCGCAGCCGAAGCCCCAGCCAGAATTGCCCCACAAACTACGCAGGCCTCTAACAGCGCGCCTGTTTTGTGAGCGTGAATGTAATTCAAAGTTTCCAGAGAAACATCTGTCTTTCCTTCCGATTCCAAATCAACCACTTGACCGCCTACGAGTCCAGCAGCACCCGATGCCCGCGCTAAATGGGCGATCGTCTGCAACACCTGTTGGGGGGGTACGTTCTCAGTTTTAGTGGCGATAAATTCAAAAGCATAGGTCAACAAACCATCGCCAGCCAAAATGGCGATATCCTCGCCGTAGACTTTGTGGTTCGTCAGTTTGCCACGCCGGTAGTCGTCATTGTCCATTGCCGGCAAATCGTCGTGGATCAGCGACATGGTGTGGATCATTTCCAAAGCGCAAGCTGTCGGAATTGCCATAGATGTAGTGCCGCCGGCCAGTTCGCAGCTAGCCAGACACAGGATCGGACGCAGGCGCTTGCCCCCCGCTAGCAGCGAGTAGCGCATTGCTTCGTAAATTTTCTCTGGGTAGATGACCGGCAGTGCACTGTCGAGAGCTACCTCGATCGCCTCTTTTCGCTTGACTAGATAAGTAGATAAATCGAAAGAGGATTCCGGTTGGGACGAACCCATTTCTGTTGCCAATACCATCCCTTGCTCTCTTGTACTTAATATTTATATGGGATATTGTGAGCCGTTCAGGTCGCATCGTGCCGACTTTTACGGCAGTAGTTGCTCGAACTCCGAGCATCAATTAATCATTCTACGGGTGTTGTTGCACAGAAAATCTTTGAGTTTTGATAAGTTTGTCAAATTGCCAGTCAATCTAAAATTTACAATCTCAAATCTCAAATCCGCTGATTTGTCTGGCGACTTCCAAAAACCGCTGCACCGCCGCCGTTGGATCGCTGCGCCAAATTAGAGCGATCGCCACAATGCAGGTTGATTCTGGTAACGCTTTGTAAACAACCCCGCTGCGCTGGAAATTTTGCATCGACGCCGGGACGATCGCCACTCCCATCTCGGCGGCTACCAGACTCACAATGGTTTGCATTTGAATTGCTTCTTGAGCTGCGATCGGGCTAAAACCTGCTTGTTGACAAAGACTGACGATCGCATCGTACAATCCCGCAGCCTGGGAACGCGGAAATAGGATGAAGGGTTCCGTGGAAAGTTCGCGTAATTCAAGATGCGTGCGATCGGCCGCCGGATGCGTTTCTGGCAGTGCCACGATCAGCGGTTCTCGAAAAACGATTTCAGAATTTATCCCCTCTTCCTCAACCGGAGGACGCACGAAGCCGATATCAATTTGCCCGAACCGCAGCCGCTGCAACTGTTCGTTTGTTGTCTGTTCGTGCAGTTCGAGCTTGACGGCGGGACACCGAGTGCGAAAGGCCTGCAAAATGGCTGGAACCACGTTGTGTGCAGCAGAACTCACAAAGCCGATCGTCAGTTGGCCGAGTTGGCCCCGACTGGTTTGGCGGCCGAGTTGAATTGCTCGATCGACTTGCTGCAGAATTTTCCCGGCTTCCTCGAAAAAAACCTGTCCCGCAGCCGTTAAATGCACCGTCCGCTTGGTGCGGCGAAACAGTTGAAACCCCAACTCTGCCTCTAAATGCTGGATTTGTTGACTCAGCGGAGGTTGGGCAATATGCAGTTTTTCCGCTGCGCGAGTGAAATTCAGTTCCTCTGCAACTGCAATGAAATAACGCAAATGCCGAAGTTCCATAGCTCCCCAATCATTGATATTTTAAAAGTATAAGTGGTTAGTTAAACATATATTGGACATTTATGATGGCATTTAATACAGTGATTAATAGGCGAGATTGAGAATTAAACAATGGCTAATTTGGATATCAGGATTAGAGAAGCCGAGCTGGAAGATTTGGAATTAATTGTGGATTTTATTTCACAAAAAAGCGAGTTCGATGGAGCTAAAAACCTGTTGACAGCAACAGCAGATAAATTGCAGCAAACGTTGTTTTGCCAGCCTCCGCTAGTGCGGGTTTTGTTGGCTGAAGTTGCGGGAACAGCGGTAGGATTTGCTATGTTTTATGCTTCTTATTCAAGTTTGTTGGCGCAGCCTTGCCTGTGGCTTGATGATTTATTTGTGCAAGCTCCTATGCGCGGTATGGGAGTCGGCACAGCGCTGTTAAAGTCTTTGGCACAAATTGCTGAGTCCACAAATTGCGGGCGGATTGAGTGGACTGTTAATACTGCAAATGCACCGGGAATTGCTTTTTATGAAAAGCAGGGAGCGCGGATTTTGGAAAATATTAGGGTTTGCCGCATCGAGGGACGTGCGATAGCCCAACTCGCTAACAAATAAGTTGGTTGGTTTTGTGAATAAGGATTTTTTTTTACCGCAGAGTACACAGAGAACACAGAGAGAGATGAAAGGTTTAGAGTAGTTATGATGACACAAGATTCTTGGAATACAAATCTCTACGAACAACAGCACGCTTTTGTTTGGCAATACGGCGAATCGCTTTTGAAATTACTGGCTCCGAAGGTTGGTGAACGTATTTTAGATTTAGGTTGCGGTACGGGACAGTTAACTGAAAAGATTGCTGAAAGTGGGGCTTTTGTGTATGGGATTGATTCATCTTTGTCGATGATTTCTACGGCAAATGTTAACTATCCTCACATTAACTTTTCTGTCGCAGATGCGAGGAGTTTTCAAGTAGAAGAGCCGTTAGATGCTGTGTTTTCTAATGCGGTTTTACACTGGATTAAACAGCCGGATGCTGCGATCGATTGTGTGGAAAAAGCGCTGAAGCGGGGAGGGCGTTTTGTGGCTGAGTTTGGCGGTAAGGGGAACGTGGGGGCGATCGTCCGGGCACTTTTGAGTGTTTTGTCAGAAATTGGCCCGCTTGAGCCTGAAGCGCTTAATCCTTGGTATTTTCCGAGTATTGGCGAGTATGCTGGGCTTTTGGAAAAGCAGGGATTTGATGTGGGTTATGCGGTTTTGTTCGATCGCCCGACTCGCCTAGAAGGTGGCAGCGCGGGTATGGTAAATTGGATTGAGATGTTTGCTGGCGGGTTTTTGTCGGGGTTGTCTGATGATGTGCGATCGCAGGTAATTAACGCAGTTGAAGAGCGTTTGCGATCGGCGTTGTACCGCGATGGTAATTGGATTGCAGATTATCGCCGAATTCGCGTTGTTGCTATCAAGCCGTAGGGTGCGTCGCGATCGCAAATATTCAAATTCGAGAACATCGTCAGGTGCGTCGCTTCTTCAAAACTCGATTTTTCACGCGATTTTTCTGCAAGCGACGCACCCTACGTTAATTGTTTTGTATGGTGCGTCGCTTCTTCAAAACTCGATTTTTTACGGAAATTTTCTGCAAGCGACGCACCCTACGTTAAGTGTATTTGTAATGATGACTAATGACTACTTGATGCTGTAACTCGAAACGGTATTTTCCAAAAGCATAGCAACAGTCATCGGCCCGATTCCTCCCGGCACCGGTGTGATAAATTCGGCTACTGTTTTAACCGCATTAAAATCAACATCTCCGGCTAAACGACTCGTACCGTCTGGATTGACGACGCGGTTGATACCGACATCAATTACTACTGATCCAGGTTTAACCATGTTAGCTGTAATCATTTCTGTGCGGCCGACTGCGGCTATTAAAATATCGGCTTGATTGGTAATCGATTCTAGGTTTTGCGATCGCGAATGAGCTACAGTAACAGTACAATCGGCTTCTAATAGCATCAGTGCCATCGGTTTACCCACCAAAATACTCCGTCCCAAAACAACGGCATTTTTTCCTTTCAAATCAATCTGGTATTCCTGCAATAACCGCATCACTCCGGCGGGAGTACAACTCCGCAAACCTTGCTCCCCGCGCACGAGACGGCCTAAATTTACAGGGTGAAGTCCGTCAGCATCTTTATCGGGGGCAATTTGATACAGCAGCGCAATTGCATCTAAGTGTTCTGGTAGCGGTAATTGAACTAAAATGCCGTCTACTCGATCGTCCTCGTTGAGTGCACGAATTGCAAGTTCTAGTTCGGCTTGAGTAGCGTTGGCTGGGTAATGCTGGCCGAAGGAAGCTATCCCAACTTTAGCGCAGGCTCGCTCTTTATTGCGAACATAGGCTGCGCTAGCTGGGTTGTCCCCTACCATCAGCACCGCAAGTCCCGGAGGACGACCCTTTTTGGGTTGTAGGGCGCGGACTCGATCGCTCAGCTCGCTTTGAATCTTTGTCGCTAAAGCTTTGCCATCTAGTATTTGAGCAGTTTTGGCATCCATTGTAGACTCTGGGTTAGGGGCTGATGATTTTAGATTTTAGCTTAATCCCCGCCAAGGACTACACTAGAGAAATTTCTTACTTGCGATCGATTCTGGGGATTCTGTTAAAGTAAGTCGTATCTCACATCTCAAATCAGTTGACAATGACTACTGCAATTAAGCAAGTTTGGGTTCAAAGATTCTGTACCAGCTCTTTGTCGCTAATCCTCGCCAGCGGTTTTTTCAGTTGCGGCAATTTACCCATGTCTCAACTTAATCTTGGTTTTAATGTTGCTAGCATTGGCGACATTCAACAAAAGCGACAAGTCGATGGTGAAGTTTATCTCCGGGGAAAGGTGGAAAATCGCGCTCCGTTTGTGGGGACTGCGGCTTATCAACTTGAGGATGGTACTGGCAGTATTTGGATTTTAACCAAGCAAGAGTTGCCCCAGCTTGGCGATGAAGTATTGCTGAAGGGAGAAGTCCGCTACAAGAGTATTACTCTGAAGGATTTGGCCGGAAAAGATTTAGGTGAAGTTTATGTTGAGGAAATGGAACAATTAAAGCGCACTCCAGCGGCAACTCAATAAAAATAGGAAGATGCTATAGCCTTTCTCAGTAACATGAGGTGGTCATAGGGATCCGTGGGCCTAGGGTTCGCCCCCATATTTCACCACGCTTGAGAACCGCTATAATTTATTTCATTAAGTGATTCTATTTCATAAAAATCAAAGGTTTATAGTTGCGCTTGGGCGATTTGGATCTGTTTATTTATCCTCAAAGTTCATTAACCATAATATTATGGTCGGGGCGGGTTTACCTAGATTTTTGGTGGGTTTTACAGATGTTGGTGAACCCGCCCCTACAGCAATTTATTCCTTCTTCCTTCTTCCTTCTTTCTGCTTTTTAACAAATGAATAAAATTCACGTTGCGATCGCGATTTTGTACCAAGACGGCAAGTTTCTCTGTCAGTTGCGAGACGATATTCCTCATATCAGGTATCCCGGACATTGGGCTTTGTTTGGCGGACACTTGGAACCGGGGGAAACGCCGGAAGTTGCTGTAGTGCGGGAATTATCAGAGGAAATTGGCTATGCTCCTGCAAGTGTTTCTTTTTTCTGTTGTGATGTCGAAAAAGATGTTGTTCGCCACGTTTTTTATGCACAACTTAGTGCGGATGTCAAGGATTTAGTTTTGCTTGAGGGTTGGGATATGAAGTTGTTGACACCCCAGCAGATTCGGGCCGGCAAATGCTTTTCTGAGCAGTCAGGAGATGTGCGACCTTTTGGGATTGCTCACCAACGTATTTTATTGAATTTTATTGACTCGATTTGAGAAAATTGGCACTCACCCCACATTGCAGGGGTTTGAGGAGGGAGATATTCGTAAGGTGCGCCCAGGCGTCCACCTTACATTGCAGGCAGAGCTGTTTCATCCTCTTGTAGGGGCTGCCCCCCGTGGCTGCCCCAATCTCTGAAACACGAGCAAATCGTGGATGGGGAGGGTAGGCACGGGGAGTAGGGGTAGCACTACAAGAGTCAAAATCATCGTTTTCTGTAGGGGCAATCCGACCCCTACTCCCCGTGGCTGCCCCGAAACAGCCCTGACATTGCAGGGGGTTTAAAAGTTAAGAGCGAGCCGCAATCATTCCGGTTTGGCGCGCGTAGTCAAACAACCCTCCGGCATCTATTACTGGCCCTACTTCTCCTAACGGCTTGAGCGAGAAAGTTCGATCGAGAGTGTGGTTGACAATTACCTCTGCTGTAAAGTCGATCGTCACTTCTTGGCCCGTTACAAACAAGTCGCAAAGCCGCTCGACTGATTCGATCGGGTACAATTCGCCAGTAGCCGAGCAATTGCGAAAGAAAATGCGCGCGTAAGACAAAGCTACCACCGCTGTGACACCTGCAGCCCCCAGAGCGATCGGAGCGTGCTCCCGCGAAGAACCGCAGCCAAAATTTTCGCCCGCTATGATAATCGGATACCGGGTTTTCTGTTCGCCGGATTCGATAAACTTACCATAGCGATCGGGCAACCCAATCATCGCGTAACTGCCTAGTTTCTCGTACTCATCCGGCTTCGAGGGAACCAGGGTCAGGTATTCGGCAGGGATAATTTGATCTGTATCGATGTTGTCGTCTACAACAAAAATTTGACCGCTAATTACTTTACCCATAGTTTATTTCCTGTTAGCCTCGCTCGATGCTGTGGTGATAATTTTAAGTGGATCGGTATGCAAGATTTGCATCTGTTCATTTTAACCTGGCAGTGTCAGTGATAACCTGTATGAATAAAAATTAGATCCGAGACTTTGGGTTAACAATTAACAGTTGCTAAGCGTCAACATAGTTTTATGGCAAATCCAATAGATGACATTGCTCGACAAGCTCGCGAGGGCTCGGTTGCATCGATTATTCAAATCCTTAATGACGAACTGGCACAGGTAGGGGTCAGGGCCCGAGCTGTGTTTGCAGACGGGGTGTTGCAACTGCTGTGCGAAGCTGCAACGCCCCAATTGCTCGAAGAGTCTAGTTTGGTCGATCGAGTCCGAGCAATTTTGGAACGCATTTCGCCCCACAATATTCGCCGAGTCAACATCAACAGCCGGCTTGTCCGAGAACACCAACTGCTGTGGCTGGAAGAAATTAGCCGCGATCCCGAAAATCAACTGTTGTGGTCTCAAGAAATTAAACTCCGAAAGCCGAATTTGTTCAAGCGTTTAGCCACAGCCCATCACGAACGACAAGCTGTGGGAGGCAAGCGGGCTTTGCCAAGAATGGCTATACCTCGATCGATGCAGCAACCGCAACAATTTCAGCGCGGTATCGTCGGCGGCATCAGCTTGAGCGTGCTGTTGCTCGCTGCAGCGGCCGCCATCTACAAAGGACTTAATTCCCAAGTGCCAAACACTAAACAAGCCAGCACCCAAGCAGTTGCCAGTGCTCCTCCCTCGGAGGCAAAACCTGCTGTGAAAATTTCTAAGGAGACTGTTAATTCTGCTGGTGACTCTTTTGCACAAGCAGTGCGAGTAGCCGAACAAGCAGCCACCGAGGGCAAAACCGCTCAATCTCGCGAGGATTGGTTAGTCGTAGCTGCTAAGTGGCAGCAAGCTTCCGATTTGATGGCAGCCGTGCCTTCCAAACATCCCCGCTACACCACAGCTCAGAACCGGACGGCACTTTATCGCCAAAATAGCGATAAAGCCCAACAGGAAGCACAAAATAAATAAATTTAACAAGAGAGTTCGCCGCGCTGCTCTAGGTGTTGTGAAAAATGAGTTTTTGAGTCAAAACTCGGAAACTCTCAGCCGGCGTTATGAGTGATAATTTGGGGATTTTGAATTTTTGCGATCGGCGTTACTAGATCGGCGGATTTGTATCACAATAAAAATTTGCTAGTATCACAAACTTAAATAGGAAACATCACACAGTGAGAAGATGGGTGTCACTAAGCGGTCTCTAGAAAAGATTCATACTACTAATAACCGTCAATCGATTTTAGATTTTAGATTTTAGATTTTAGAGGCGACCCCACAGATCAATTCGGGGGCAAGTTTCATCGGATACAGGTTTTTGATTTTTGGACGGATGAATCACGTGGCGGGTATCCTGGATGCGAGGGGGTCAAAATTAGGGGAATGGGATTGATAATCATCCGGTCAAGGATGGCAAAGTTCATCCCGTACAGATCCAAGCGTAGAAAACAGGAAAATAGAACTCGGTCATATCTGGGTATATTTTTACATATCGAGTCACCCGCCGATCGGCTCCACAAACACAGAAAGCAGACTCATAATGGTTAAGCCGACAGTTATGGAGAGGTTCTATATTTGTTGCAGCGGTAGTCGGCTTAAACATCTTAGAATAAAGGCTTGGTTGCCATGATCGATCGCCAGAGAAATCAAGACTTTACTTTGATCGACAGATCGCCGTCAGAGTCTTGCACATTGCATTTACCGCAAATCGCAGAATCAGTCTCAGTCCCAAAATTTCTGGATCGTCTTATGCAGTACCAGGTCGATCCTGCCCTTCTCGGGCGACAAATTTGCCAAATTCTCGCCACCAGCTTCGATCGAGAACTCCTGCTGCTGCAAATAGCCAATACTTTGGGGGCTGCATGGCGGGCAGATTTCTGTTTGGTTACTGCTGTGGTTGACCAGAAAGTAGTACATCCGAACGCTTACTGGCAAAATTGGAGCAATCTCCCTTATGTTGCGGATGTTGCCGATTCGACTCAAACACCGGAACACCCCCAAACTACAGGATTAAAACCGCCTAGCATATCACTCGAACATCCCGCTTGGGCAAACGTCCTAGCAAACGGAGAGATAGTGGTGATATCCGACTATCTTGATATTCCGGCAGCTTCATCGCCCAATTCCCCTGCGACTCCGCTGCCTTTTCGGGCAATTTTGGCAGGGCCTGCGCGATTTGGAGGGACTGTAAATGGCATGATAATTGTTGGTAAGTCGCAACCTTACGAGTGGTCGGTAGCCGATCGGCAGCGCCTGGAAGCAGCATCAGATGCGATCGGCAGCGCGATTTCTCACATTCAAAAAACTCAAGAAATTGCCAGCTTAAACGAACAGTTACAGCGACAAGCTAAATACAAAAATCTACTCAGGTTAGTTGCTGTCTCGCTCGGCACCAATTCAGAAGTCGATCGAATATTGCAGCAAGTTATTCAAAATACCGTCGATACCATGGAAGTAGATAGAGGCCAAATCCTCCTATTGAAATATACAGATCCTCTATTTACAACTCGCTCCCCCAATCAAACTCCCAAAGCGAAAGTCGAATTAGTTTGCGAATCGGTTGTAAAAAAAGATCCAAATAAACAGGCAATAACACAAAGCGCAGTCGAAAAAAAAAGCTCAACATCCAGAAGAAAAAACAAGGATAAAACTGCTAAGTCCCCATCCAAAATCCCCAACTCAAAACCAAATAACTATCCAGGTTTTTGGCTGTCAGAATCTAATTTGTGCCACCAAGCATTCCACAGTGCGCCCCGACCCCTAGCCCTCGCTGATGCAGGCGAATTAATCGCCAAAGAACAAGAAGTAGCCACAGAAATTTTGAAACTCCAAGGCATTCGCGGCTTGCTGCTGGTTCCCATCACGGGCGGTAGCTGCCACGAAACAGTTTTGGGTTTCTTGGTTTTGCAGCACTCGAAGCCGCGCACTTGGAACCCGGAAGAACTAGAAGTTCTCGAATCAGTCAGCGCTCAAGCGAGCAAGATGATGATCCAAACTCAAACGCTTAAGGAATTGCAAACCGTAGTCTTAGACAGAAACGCTCAGTTGCAGCAAAGTCTCGACGTGCAGGGGAAACTGTACGAACAATCTGCCAATCAGCTAGAGCAAATGCGGAAATTGAAGGTGGTTAAAGACGAGTTTCTCAGCACTCTGAGTCACGAGTTGCGTACCCCTTTAACAATCATGAAGCTGGCGATTCTGATGCTCAAACAAGCTGAACAGCCGTCAGCGAATCGGACTAAGTATCTCGACATTCTAGAACAGCAGTGTTCTAAGGAAACTGCTCTGGTTAACGATTTGCTGGCCCTCAAGCAGTTTGAGCCTCAGCAAGTCCCAATTTCTCTAATCAAAATCGATCTCAACCGTTTATTTCAAGATTTAGTTAGGGATTTTGAAAAACAGTGGGCGGATAAGCAATTGACTCTTAAGGTGGATTTGCCCAAATTGACCCCTTGCTGGGAAACTGACCCGGACATTCTCAATCGGGTACTGCTGGAACTGCTGACGAATGCTGGAAAATACTCTGCTTCTGGAACGGCGGTAGTTTTGGAAGTGTCTGAGGCAGTCGGTTATATTGTCCTGAGCCTTTCTAATTTCGGGCGTGGCATTTCTGCGGCTGATTTGCCCCACATCTTTGAGAAGTTCCGCCGTGGCACTGGCATTACTGACCAAGCTATCGCCGGTACGGGTTTGGGGCTGGCTCTGGTAAAGTGTTTAGTGCAGCACTTGAATGGTACTATTGATGTATCTAGCTGTCCGGCAGAAAGTTTAGAAGCTGACAATTTGTGGCGCACATCTTTTACTCTGACTCTGCCGCTATTTGCAGCGGAACTCTGTAATGTAGAAGAATAGTTCGGTTGAGAAGCTGCTCTTAATTGGCCGCGAACAGGCGAAACGACAAGACTTGCCAGAAGAGGGAGATTTGGAAATGTTGTAAACACTACCAAGTCCTCTGTTTTGAATTGTTTGTTTGGTTGCTGTCTAAATTGCCGGTTCTCGATTGCTGATTTTACCCAGGACTGATATTATGTCTGGTTATTGGGCAGTAATTAGCGCGTGTTTTTAGTGAGTACGACTGTCCTCTATTTATTAATTAATCAGGACTGGCATTACTTACTATGAACTTAATTATAATTGTATAGCCGGAGATGATACAGCACTTTCCAGGTAAGTGAAGTACAGAGAAACCGGGTTTCTTGAATAAAACCGGTTTCTGGCGAGAAATCCAGAAGAAACCCGGTTTCTGGGGTGTACTTTATAAACCTGGAATCCGCTGTATTACGCAGTATAGACCAAAGAAACTGAGTTTTTTAACTGTTTCAAAGGCCTGCAACCCGTCTTTTCGTACAAGCCGGTTTCTGCGTCCTGGATTGTCCCTAAAAATTGTCACGGTGCATGGAATTCGATCGCCAATATTATGCTCACAAAAGCTGCACCTAAAACCCTGCGTTGGCAACGTTCTAAATATTCGCCACTGGCACGGCAAATAGACATTTTTGCAGCGGCGGGAAAGTTTATGTTTTTTTTGTGGTGGGACGCACTGCTGCAAAATAATTCGCCTCAAACTAGAAGAATTCGCGCTCATTGGTTGGTCAATACTTTGCTGAATTTAGGCCCGACTTTTATTAAAATCGGGCAGTCTCTCTCGACTCGCGCAGATTTGCTGCCGCTTGAGTATGTCAAGGAACTCGAACAGTTGCAAGATCGGGTTCCTCAGTTTAGTTCCGAAGAGGCGATCGCTCTTGTAGAATCAGAGTTAGGCAAGGATATTTATGCTTTGTACCGCGATTTTGACCCGTCGCCACTGGCTGCTGCGAGTCTGGGACAGGTACACAAAGCAAGGCTGCACACCGGGGAAGATGTGATTGTAAAGGTGCAGCGTCCCGGTTTGGAAAGTTTATTTGATTTGGATGTCAAGGCGGTGCGCCAAGTGATGCGTTTTTGCGATCGCTATTTGCCTGGGACGCGCAAGTACGACCTAGAATCTATTTATCACGAGTTTTTTAAGATTTTATATCAAGAAATTGACTACCTGCAAGAAGGTAAAAATTCCGATCGCTTTAGCCAAAATTTTCGAGAATATCCTCAGATTATTGTCCCCAAAGTCTACTGGCAATACACTACTAAAAAAGTGCTAACTCTAGAATACGCACCAGGGATTAAGGTGGACGACCGCATTAGTTTAGAGGCGATTGGAGTCGATATTGTGAAGCTCAATCAACTTGGAATTTGCTGTTATTTGAAACAGTTGTTAATTGACGGTTTTTTTCAAGCTGACCCCCATCCGGGAAATTTGGCGGTGACAGAAGATGGTAGCTTGATTTTTTACGATTTTGGGATGATGGCGGAGGTGAAGTCTCTGGCTAAAGACCAAATGGTCAAAACGTTTTTTGCTGTGATGAGAAAGGATACTGACGAGGTACTCAATACTTTAATTACGATCGGCTTAGTTGAGCGGATGCCGGATATGATGCCGGTACGCAGGTTGATTGCTTTTCTGTTGGATAAGTTTATTGATAAGCCGATCGACTTTCAAGCTTTTAATGAAATTAAGAACGAACTTTACATCATGTTTGAGCAGCAACCGTTTCGCTTGCCTGCAGAAATGATGTTTATTGTCAAGTCCGTGACGACTCTCGACGGCATTGCTAGAACTCTCGACCCTGACTACAATTTCCTAGCATCCGCTCAGCCTTTTGTCAAGAGTATTGCGGTGAGCAAGGGGCGGGGAAATGCGATCGGAGAATTGGCAAGGCAAGCGCGAAGTTTTATTACATATAAGTTACGACAGCCGAGCAAATCGCAAGTTTATCTCAACCGTTTGGAGCAGCGAATTGAAGAGGGCGAACTGCAAATTAGAGTGCGAAATCTAGAGAGCGAAAGAGCCTTGAAACGCATTAATTTAGCCCTGAAAACTCTAATTTTCGCTTGTTTGACTGGTTTTGTCTTTTTGTCGGGTGCAGTGCTGCTAGTGGGCGGATATCAAACGGGGGCGATCTCCGCTTTTGCGGTTTCGGGATTCGGTGGTTTGTTTGTGTTGCGCTCGTTGTTAGACTTGTTGGTTAAGGAAAAGCTCGATCGAATAGTCGAGCGATAAATATACTGGGTAATTGGGAATTGCGATCGTAAGCTGCTACGCATTTAAATTGAATCCCGATCCGAGCTCTCCAGCCCGTTCTACAATAGCAGACGATCGGCTGAGGTTGGTACTGCCAACTAAGGATCGCGAATTAAATAATTTACACTCTTGAAAGTGGGATGGGCGTCCCGCCCGTCCAGAAAGGGCGGGCGGGACGCCCATCCCACAAGAACCATCACGCATTCTAAGTTATTTAATTCTCATTCTTAAACTTGTTAAAATAATTTGCGACTTTAGGTAGGGGCAGATTCTCAAAACACGAAGTTATACTCCTAACATATATTAAACGCGATCGCCCGCCCCTACAAAAAATGTACGCCCAAACATTGCTAAAACCAGACGGCCGCCCACTCACACTGTACAGCCGCTACCCAATCCCAAAAGGTATCGCGGCCGTAAGTCCCAGCAATGAACCCGTAGAGGCAAACCCGCACTTTCGGTGGCATCCTTTGCGGGGGGAATGGGTAGCATACGCCAGCCACCGTCAGGGAAGAACTTTCATGCCGCCGCCAGAATACAACCCGCTGGCTGCTACAATTAACCCTAAGTTTCCGACAGAATTGCCGCCGGGAGATTACGATGTAGCAGTGTTTGACAACCGCTTTCCCTCGCTGACTTTGCAAGCAAAAAACGCACCTGCAAATATTGTCGAAACTTTGCCAGCTAAAGGCATTTGCGAAGTCGTGGTTTTCACTCAAGATCCGCTGGCTTCCCTCGGTTCTTTGGAGTTATCTCATTTAGAATTATTGTTAGAAGTATGGGCCGATCGCACTTCAGTTATCGGCAGCAATCCCGAAATTGAATACGTCTTGCCCTTTGAAAATCGCGGCGTCGAAGTCGGAGTAACTTTGCACCATCCCCACGGTCAAATTTACGCTTATCCGTTCGTGCCACCGGTGCCGGCACGGATGTTAGAATGTCAATCGGTTTACTATCAAAAAAACAGTAGCGGTTTGCTGCAAGATTTGATTCAAAAAGAGATTTCCGACAACCAGCGAATTATTTATTTAGACGAAGAGGCGATCGCCTTTGTCCCCGCTTGTGCCCGCTACCCTTACGAAGTGTGGATTGCCCCGATCGCCCCCGCTGCTACATTTGTCGATTTGACCCAAAAACAGCGGCAATCACTCGCTAAAGCCTTAAAAACAGTCACCCTCAAATACGACGGTTTGTGGCATCGCCCGTTCCCTTATTTGATGGCTTGGTTTCAAGGGCCCACAGACGGGAAACCCCATCCAGAAGCGCATTTGCACGCCCAATTTTATCCGCCCTATCGATCGAGCGATCGGCTAAAATACCTAGCAGGAACCGAACTCGCCGCCGGAATGTTTGCAAACGACGCTTTACCCGAAGAAAAAGCTAAAGAATTGCAAGCAGTATCTATCGATTTTAGATTTTAGATTTTAGATTTTAGAGATTGTAGATTTTAGATTTAGCAAATGTTAACTAAAATCAGTGATTTTCTTCCTTCTTCCTTCTTCCTTCTTTCTTATTTCATATATGATAAACTCATTCAACAAAGAAGTCGATTTAAAACTCGAATTCATCCGCAAAGCCTTAACCGAAACAAAAGCGATCGCCCTTCGCTTGCGCGGTACAGACTGGTTTGCCTGGGCCACAGCCGGCGGTTCTCATACAGTATTGCTAACCGCAGAAACCGGAGTGGCAGAACTTTTAATTACCGCCGAAACAGCTTGGGTTCTCACCGATGAAATCGAAGCTCAACGCTTGCAGGACGAGGAATTGCCAGCCAACTTTCAAATGCACATCTATCCTTGGGCAGATGTTGCACAGCGCGAAGCTTTTGTCAAACAAATTACTGGTGGCGGTAACGTGATGAGCGATCGGCCAACTTCCCAAGAAATGCCAATAATCGCATCTTTACAGTCTCGCAAACAGACAATGATGTCAAGCGAATTAGAGCGATACCGGCGAGTCGGGCGTTTAGCCAGCGAAGCGATGACAGAGGTACTTTCCGCCGCCAAACCCACATGGACAGAATATCAGCTAGCGGGAGCCGGTGCAGAGGCATTGTGGGCGAGAGGTTTGCATCCAGCACTTACCTTAGTTGCTGGAGAAAGGCGTTTGCCGCTGTACCGCCACGCCACAGCAACCGCCGAACAAATTGGACGACAAGCAATGTTAGTATTTTGCGCCAGGGGAGGGGGTTTGTATGCAAATTTAACAAGATTTGTCTGTTTCGATTTTCTTGGGGAAAAGCATTCAGAGTTGCACCGAAAAGTTAGAGAAATTGAAGCAGCGGCGCTAAATTTGTGTCGGCCTGGAGTAACGCTGAATGCGGTTTACGATACGCTTAAAACTGCTTACGAAGAGCACGGATATCCTCAAGCAATTGCGGAACACCATCAAGGCGGAACTACCGGATATTTGGCGCGCGAAATTGTGGCGAATCCGGCTACTTCAGATATTTTGGCAGAAAATATGGCTGTGGCTTGGAATCCGAGTTTGTCGGGAGCAAAAATTGAGGATACGTTTTTAATTCACAGCGATGGAACTTTGGAAAATTTGACTTTTGATCCGAATTGGCCGAGTGTTGAAGTAGCCGGAAGGTTGCGCCCTGTGCCGCTGGAAATATGGGACGATCGACCTTAGTCAATCTCAAGCAGTACCGAGCGATGACAAACGCGCTGCAAACTTTTAGATGGAATTTATCTGGCGGCTTCTGTCATTTGGCTTAATTTAGTTAATCGGTAGGGTGTGTCGTTCCTTCATATTTGATAAATATGGCAGATTGACGGGTGGCGACGCACCAAACAGCAGGCGATCGCTCTTCTTGTGTTTACCACATATACATGGAATATGCTGTATGATTTTTCCCACCTAATTACTGAAGCAAAAACGCAGCTACATAAGGGTTTCCCGAACTTGTAGTCATGTAAAAGATTTTTCAAAACCGGGAAAGTCTCACTCCGTATTGGTTTGAATCGGAACGATAGCAGCAGGCGAGGGAACTTCCCCTCTCTCTACCCCACAGCCCTGTCTTTTAGTCGGCAGTTTCTAATTCCTCTAATTCTTGCGTAGACTGCCATCCAGCTTGCCAGAGCGATCGGTCTTTGAGCTGTGCGGCGTTCAGCCAAAAACGCACATTTGGATCGCAAGCCGCCACCATTTCTGCAAATACCCATTTACCTTCGTTTTTTCGGTTGACCACTTGAAAGTGTCGCCACCCCCAAGTTTTTTGGTGTGAAGTCCATCGGGAACCAACTAAATAAGGAAATTTTTGTTTTTTGCTCACAGTATTTTTGTGGAAAAATATATTAGAAAGCAAGTGAATTGTAATATAGCCATCCTAAATCCTTTGTGTCATTCTTGTAGGGGCAAAACCCCCGTGGTTGCCCCATGAGGCCAGGGTAGGCAAAGAAAGGTACTATCCCCTACATCTTGGTACGACTCCTGCAAGGATTGCTATAACTCGTTCTGTTTGATGATATTAATTCCCTATCAAAAGTCGTCCAATCCTCTCCCCCTCTCCCCTTCTCTCCCTCCCATCTCGAACATACCAAATAATATAGAGCCACTGCTGCTTACACGAGAGTTCACATAAACTCTATCTACAAGTAGATGCGTTTATTGTAACTTGCAACAGTTTCGCATCGGGTTCAAAAGTAAGGGCAGTTCAATGACTGCCCCTGTAATTAGTTATACCTATTGAATAGGATAATTTTTCAGGCGATCCACAAATAGCCTATTTATCCAATACCAGCTACATCGTGAATCTCAAATCTAAAAGCAAATAACCCAGGTTATAGTTGTGCAGAATAATCCTTTCTGTGAAACTTACTCAAATCTACTTTTAGAGCAGGTTTGACGTTCACTTCCTGCTTCTACCAAGGCGGTCGGCCGCTTCTTGTCCACAGGCGTGTTTTCGAGCCCAACTTTCCCTACAAACATTTTTTCAATCTTCATCGTGTTTCATTGATCCTGTACAGCTCAATAAAAACGCACTTTTAGGTAAGATTGACTAATTTCTTTGATTCTGTCGCTACCTCTTGATTACTTCCCTGTTAAGGCTTTTGGCCTGATAAGTCCAGAGGAAGTTGGGGAAGTCGGAGGCGAACCGCATTTGTTTGCAGCCAGAGAGTAATAGCGTGCTTCCGTTGCGGAGTCACGTACTCTCCTGGTCGGATCACGCCAGCACAGACGCCGATGTTTTTAATAAGGGTTTCTCGCTCCGATGAACTTGCACCCTGTAGCAACCTGACTTGGGCTTTGATAAAATCCACGTTCATAGCTGAAAGTAAAAGTAAGTAAAGAACTCAGTTAAATAGCGATGCTTTGATTCCGATTGTAACTCTAAAACCACTTGGTATGAATCAAATTGATTCAACATCCCCAGGATGGGGATCGGCGCGTCTAGAGCTAGCCAACTTTATTTACTTTATCTGTTTTTGCTAGCAAAAGTGTCACTATGCTAGCAGTTTTGGCAGAATTCTTTATAGTTAAGAACTGTTACAAATTTGGCTCGATTTCCACAATACGGCAGAGTTTAGTGCTAACGCTACTTTCCTGACCTCAAAAAGTTCAGCCTTGTCTCCAACTCCTTGCCTTCCTAGGTTTTAGACTCCCCGATTGGGAAGCGATGGCTCCGGGAACATTCCTATTCGATCGCCCCTCTTAACACCCCGACACTGCCACATCACCCTATTGATTTAGCTCGTCCTGTAGACTTAGCTGTGGACTATAACTTTAGGCATACGTGTTGTTACCGGGGCTACAATAAGCGAGCAAGTTTTTATTCTTGTTTCTCAAGGAAATATTTTTTGGATTTTCTTGCAAAGCCCTTATTTGTGTTAATTAAGGCAGCTTTGTGATCTCCGGGCCAACGAAGACTCGCAGCTTGCGAATCCAGATATTTTGTGCTGTGTGGCGGTGAATATGTTTCCTGAATTCATTGGGGGCGATCGCACGTCCGCGAGAATTGTCAGTAACGGCTCATTTTGTATAATTCATAACAGATAGGTCACTGTTCATAATTTAAAAACAGTACAAGTTTAAACAGTCTTCCATCCGTCGATCGCTCCTAAGAGTCTACCAAAATCGATAAAGAAATTAACTGTGCATAGCCGAGTTTTTATGACGAGTTTGCCCCATTGATTTGCATTAGGTAGCAATTATATGTAGCAAACCTTCTTACTAAATTAAGTTAAAAAAATATAACTTAATCTGATAATCACAAGTAATTAAATATACTGATTTTTTTCTAAATTTCAAATAAAAGCTATTTATTCATGATTTATTTATCATTTTTTAACTATATTTATACCCATCTTTTTTGTTAGAAAAATATTTTTTGACGGTAGAGGCTTCGGCTCAGAAAACTCTAGACGTGAATTTAAAATATTAATTAATCGGCGTTGCATAATTTGAAGATTATTTTGGGCATTAGGGTTGGGCGTCCCGCCTGCTGTGAAAATACACGCCTTCGGTCTCATAGCCCCATCCACAAAAAACATTAAAATCATTCCCCTATTATGCAACCCTCATTAACCAGCTCATACGATATCTTTCACTATACAAAAACGCACCGACCAGCCAACAGATAAAAACCCCTCCCGCAGAAGCTGGGAGGGGAAATGGCGAATAAAATTATTGGTTTTAAATTATCGATATGTAGGTCTCTTTTTTCAGTATCAAGAGGTATCGATCTAGCCAACGACTAATGTTGGTCAGTCGCTAAAATAATTTCCCGGTGGGAAACCGAGAAATTATCAACTAAATCAACTTTTTTTCTGCTGGCGTTGGAGCTTTGTTTTCCAATTGGCGATATCCTTCTGAGCCGGCTGATAACTCTTAGTACCCGACGGCACCAGCGAAGCAGCTTCAACTGCCTCTTTCAGCTTTCCTTGAGAGCCACGCAACTGAGCAATTTTGAGAATACTTTCGCTCCACTCTCCAATTAACTGTTGAGCTTCTTCATACTTCGGCTGACCTGGCTCAATTTTATTAGCTTGCTGGATGCCTTTACTGTAAGAAGAGGCAACCCCCCGCTTAATTTGACCCTTAGCAGCCGATAGCAAAGCAGCATTTACATCCTGGTCTTTGGATAGCTCCTCCCACTGAGCGATCGCCTGTTTCGACTGATTGTAAACAGGCTTATTGACATCCGGCATTAATTTAGCCGCCCCGATCGCCCCCTGGAAATCGCCCCGAGCAGCCCGCCCGTTAGCTATATCCAAAATCGTTAAACTCCAGCGCTCAATATCCTGCTGAGCCTGCGGGTAGAGCGGATCGCTAGCCGGAATCGTTCGAGCCTTAACCACCGCTTTATTAAAACTAGAAGCCGAACCATCCTTAAGGAAAGTTTTCGCCTCAGCCCACACCTGCTGGCTCGACGGTGGCTGCTTGGTTCCAGCCCCTGCTTGCACCGCCCGCGGTTGGTTCTGAGACCCCCCAGTACCAGTAGATTGTTGAGATCCAGAGTTTTGGGCATTTTCAGCAGGCGATCGAGGATCTCCTTCCTGCTGACCAATAAAAATTGATCTGTTCGTCACAAAAACACCCAACAGCAACACCAAAGCCGTAGCGGAACTCCACAAAACTAGCTGCTGCAAAAATGACTTATCCGACCCCCCTTTATCTTCATCCTCCGGCTTTTGCAAGTTCGGTCGATCGCCTCCCCCATCAGCAGGAACCACGGCCTTCGGCTGCGACACAGGCGGCATCTCAACCGACGAATCCTGAGCGTTGCGAACTGCAGGAGGCAGATCCATTCGATCCCTAGCCGTCGCCATTTGCGGGCGATCTAACCCATCAGCCGTACCAACCGTCATATTGCCGTTGCGTCCGGCCAACGCAGCAGTTGGTACCCCTACATCGGGCAAAATCACCAAATTAGCCTTTCCTGGAGGATTCACCACCATCAAAGGTTCTTGTTTCGGACGCAAATGGTGGTCACACAGCTCAGGCAGTCGATCGCTCAAAAAACGGTCTAAACCCTTAATCGTCATGCACTGTCCCGAGCGTAGCCCCTCCAAAAGCGCCGTCGTAAAAAACCCCTGACGCAAAGCCGAAGTTTCCCGCGAAACTTGATTCGGGCGGCAAGAAAGCACCGTTGGGATTTCCAGTTCCCGCGCCAGCTCGACCGTTTGAGAGCCGATCGTTTCCCCCGCTTTCAAAATCTGGCTGCGGTTCATATCAACCAGCACCAATACAGTTTCCGTAGGAGCGTTTTTCAGAGTATTCAACAGCAACTCTACCGGAATCCCCGTACCCTTAATGTCAGCCGGATTGCCGTCAATCGGCATCAAATAATCCTTACCTTCATAGCTGACACCGTAGCCGCTAAAAAAACACCAGAGTAAATCTCCCTTTTGCACATGTTCCCCGCAGAGGCTTTGGGTCAATCTCAGAATATTTTCCCGATTTGGATATGTAGATTGACCCCACAGCGACGGCGAGCTATCGGTCATCAGCAGACATCCCTCCGGCGCAAAACCCGCATCCTCAGTCAAAAAACCGTACAATGCCTCTGCATCCTCTTGGGCATAACTCAAAGGCTGGAGTAACTGATATTGATTGATGCCTATTGCAATACAAGCGTGATTTTTCATCCCCATATGCCCTATATATATAGTGGACTGCTTGCACAAAACGATAACACATAGCCGCTGAAGGTTATACCCACTTTCGCCAGCACTCAGAGAGCAGTTGTCCGAAGGCAGAACTCCCAACAAGCGCCCAAATTTAGCATCCTAGAAATTTTAATTTTTATATTGCAGTAAAAAATTCTCCCCTGTGTCTACCTTTAGAAAAATAAAGTTAAATTGGATACACAGGCCAGTCTATTTGACTCTAATTTTCACCAAACTACATCAAAAAGGAATAACCCGCCAATGGTCTCTACCGCGAAAAAAGAAATCTCCCCCCACAGCGAATCGTTACTAAAGCAACATCATCCTAAAACTCATAGCCACTATAGATTTCAGGATTTTTTTGCCTTCGATCGCCAGATGGGCACAATTGACGACTGGAACGAGTCGCGCAACATTTTTACAAGCGAAGACTTCATTATTGGTTTGGTGGAGGGACTCGAAGAAGAAGTCGGCCCTGCGTCCTCTGTCATCATGTATACTATTGGTTGCCAATGGGGACTCCAAGATTCCGAATTTTTTCAAAAATGGTTTAGTGCCGAATACAGCCAGAACATTCGCCAGTCAAATCTCATGTTTCTGCTAGAAACTTGGTGGTGGCCTTTCACAGCTCAAGGTTGGGGTCGCTGGGAAGTGGACATGAGCGATCGCAAACACGGCTGTATCTTCATCAACCTTTTTGACTCAGCAGTTGCTCGAACTTTGGGCGACGTAGGCAAACCGGTTTGTCACCTATACGCCGGTTTGTTCGCCGGTTTCTTTGGCTCTTTAGTCAAAAAGCCTCTGAGCTGCATAGAACTCCAATGTTACTCAATGGGAGAAACCTATTGCAAGTTTCTGCTTGGCAACCCAGATAAAATTGATGCAGCAGCATTCTGGCTCAACGAAGGTGCCAACGCCCGCGATATTCAAAATCGACTGCAACACGGTGAAATATTGCGGTAAACAACCTGGAAAGGCACATTCCCTGCCCTGCCTTTCCTCCCACCAATTTCGCGATCGAAAGTGCAATGGTGGATTTCTCCAGGCAGGAAGAAAGATGAAAAGTCAAACTTCATGGTTGGGCCAATCCGTCCAAGAATTCTTTGGTCACTATAATTGGCTGGGAAAATCTTTAGAAACCCCAACTGGCTCGAACCCCGGTCAACTTCTGAGTTTAACCCAGCCAGTAGCAGACTTTTTTCAAGCTATTTCTTGGGAAGGAATTCCGGAAGTAGGTGCCCTACCCCTACCGCCACCCTTGCCAGTAATTTCTATTACTGAACAAGCAGAAGTCACCATTGATGACCTATTCGATATGTTTTAATCTGTCTAGGGAATAGAACATGAAAAATAGAGCAATCCCTCATCCATCTTCCCTCACCCCTCTTTTCTCATCCTTCAAAATCCCTCCGTTAAATCCGTTAAATCCCGTACACTGCTCGTTGCCGAACTTCCTTCCTTTTATCAATTACCGATTACCACTTAATTAAAATCATGCACCCTGAGATTGAGGCGCTGCTGGATCAGGCAGAAAACCGCTTTTTAAAAGGCGAAGAACTCCTAGCTTTTAAGCGTCAAGCTGTAACCCTTGTTCAGCGCTTAAAAATTTACGAATTTTTGCGAGAGAAGGAAGCAAGCATCTTCCAACCAGTAGCCAACCAACTACAAGAAACATTCCCCGACGAAAAACAAGAAACCTTAGAACGATCGCTCAAACACTGGGTGTTAGTCTTGCGGTACTGCGCTATGGCTATGCTGCTGAACGATCAAAATTTTCTCGAACAGCGCCTTGTAGACTGGCTTTCCGGCATAGTCGAAGCCCACCAAACTCAAAAAATCGAAGCAACTGTTTGCAATCTGCTGCAAACTCGTTTAAAAGAATTGCTTTCCGAGCAAGCCCGGGCTATATTGCAACCATTTTTCGACCAAGCACAGTCAATTATTATTGATCAAGGTAATAAATAATCAGCTTTCTTCCCAATTTCCAATTCCCGATTCCCAATTCCCAATTCCCGATGATTAATATTGCCGACTTACTCAAACAGCCCCGACTCCCTGGAAACTACTTTGCCAGCGATGCCTACGTCCGAGGCGACCTCGAACTCGGCCTCCTCGAAAACCGACGGGGCGATCGGCTCTTAGCACTTCCAGAAACACTGATTCAAGCCATTTATATCGGCTTAGAACAAGAAACAGGTCAAGCCTCCCGCCTCGTGCTTTTCAACTGCGGTCGCTGGTGGGGTAAAAACTTCTACGTGCGTTTTTGCGAAGAAGTCAGCGAATACTACGGTCAGCCAGTTTCTGAAATGGAAATGGTAGAATTTCTTCAGTCCTTACAGCAGTGTTGGAAAACTCATGGATGGGGAACATTTGATCTAGACCCCAGCTATTCCGAACATGGATTCTTAATAGTAAAAATTGCTAACTCTCTTTTTGCTAAAACAGCCCCCAAGTCTAAGCGACCAGCCTGTTTTTTAGAAGCAGGTATTTTAAGTTCGTTCTTTAGTCAGCTTACGGGTCGAGAACTTCACTGCCTGCAAACATCCTGCGAATCATTGGGTTCGGACTGCAACCGCTTTATTTTAGGGCTGCGCGATCGCCTCCAACCAGCAGATTCTATGGTCGAAGAAGGAAAAGACCATGAAGCTATTATCACTCAACTTTTCCAAAAAAACTGACTTATTTGACAGCTATTACTTTGTTTCTAATAGCTGTCAAAATGATTTTTTGGTAGTCATATTATCCACCGTATCATCAAAACTGTGAGTTAAATTATAAAAAAGCTCCTAAGTCAAAAAATTAGGTTTTAGCAATTTAAATAAAACCTGATTATAACTAGCAGCAATAAAATTCATAACTTACTCTAGAAATTCCTAAAATTTAAAAGCAATCAAAACCTCAAATATTTTGCTAGAACTTAATGGACGCCAATGAACTTCTAACTCGATATGCAGCCGGCGAAAGAGATTTTAGACTGGCAAATCTGCGCGGTATTGTGTTGAGTCCGATGGATTTATACCGTTCCAGCGATGCCCCAACTCTAATTTTGGCAAACCTCAACCAACACCAGCAACGACCCTACTTAATCGGTGCTAACCTCAGCGGGGCAGACCTCACCAAAGCCCATCTGAGTCGAGCCAACCTCAGCAAAGCTGACCTCAGCGGAGCCAATCTCACCGGCGCCAACCTCATGGCAGCAAGTCTGAGTGGAGCCAATCTCATCGGAGCCAATCTCACCGGCGCCAACCTAGCCGGATCTCATCTGAATTGGGCAAACCTGACCGGAGCAATTCTTCCCAATGCTAATCTCATAGGTGCAGATATGAGCGCCGCTAACCTCACCAAAGCCGTTCTCACTCAGGCCAATCTCAGTAAAGCCTATCTGATTAAATCCAATCTCAACGGAGCAAACTTCAAAGATGCTTACTTAAGTCTAGCGAGTCTCAAAGAGGCAGACTTGACCGAAGCACAGCTCACCGGAGCCGAATTATCCAAAGCCAACCTAGCCGGAGCCAACTTAACCCGCGCTAACCTCAGCAAAGCCAACCTGTTGAAAGCTAATCTCAGGCGGGCTAACCTCACTCAAGCCTATTTAAACGGCGCGTGCTTGATCGGATCAGACCTTAGCGAAGCTTGCTTGGATAGAGCCAATATGTGCAAAGCAGACCTCAGCAAAACCTATCTGAGAAACATTACTTTGAATGGTAGCCACTTAAGCGGTATTAACCTCAGCGGAGCCGACCTCAGCGGTGTAGACTTGAGCCGCAAACTTTTAACTGGAATTAATATGGCAGAGGCATTGTTGAATGAAGCCAACTTAAGCGGTGCTTATCTGATGGAAGCTAACTTGAGCGGAGCCAACCTCAGCAAAGCCAACCTGAGTCTAGCCTACCTGATCAATGCCGACCTGTCTAATTCTTGCCTGCATGAAATTAACTTGACCAAAGCTAACCTGAGTAAAGCCAACTTGCAGAAAGCTGACTTGACAGGAGCCAACCTCCGGGGAGCGATTCTCACTGAGGCGGATTTGACGGGAGCGAAGTTGATTGGAGCCACTCTTCCTAACGGCACAGTTTATCGGCGTTAACTGGTCAACCCCCTTGATTATTTGCCGAGTAATGTGCGGTTAATGTCCAGAATCGGAAAAAATAGGTTCCTTTCTTCCACCGTGAGATATTGCTTGAGGACCTTTTTCATCACATCGTAGGTCACGGTCGCAGTATTTCTAACTTGAACAGCGCCTAAAATAGTTTGCAACCAAAGTAGTAGCCGATCGCGCAACCGTTCAGTATCATTAATCAACAGTGCTGCCGCCGAATGCCTCAACACCCGCACAATATCTCCACGGCACTTTTCAGTCATATCGTTAGCCCCCCGCCTAAATAAACTAGGGTCTAGAGACAGCATTTGTGCTTCCACTTGCCGCATAATTTCTGTTTCAGAGGCTTGAATTTTTTTATAAGCACTCATCCGGTGATTCAAAGACTGAAAGTAGTCTTTCAAAAATTGGAGTTCTTCGGCACTGGCGTAGCGTCCGTCTGTTTCCGTGCTCAAACGCGCAAGTTGGCTCAACATAGATTCTTCTCTACTACTAAAATACAAACATATCAGTTTTAAGCTTCTTTAGTGCGAACTAAATACTGTCCTACTTGAAAGCGGGTTTCATTAAGCTGTGTAACGATAGAACGAGTAATTAACTTTCCTGATTCTACAACTACTTGACCCGTAATTGGGTGTAATAAATCTTGCTGGGCTCGGCGGCCGATCAGAGCTTCGACATTTTCAATAGCATTAATATACATCCCCGCAGGCAACTCTACAACCACACCCTCGCCCATAATTTGAGCCTGACAAGCAAGTCGCGAATTGGCTTTAGCCGTAGTAATGACTTCCAACGTCCTTTTCTCGCGGCGGTTCATGTCCGACAAGCCTTCCATGCCTTCTTTAATGTAAACATGGCAGGTAGCGCACATTCCCCGCCCCCCGCATTCCTTGAGAACGTCTAAGTCTTTGGAAAGTAAGGCAGACAGGATATTCGATCGGGTTTCGACTGCTATTTCCTCCGCAATTGGATCTAGTTTAATAATTTTAACCATATTGATGTTTGCTCCTGTCAAGTTCAGTATTTAGCAAGTTACGATCAACTTATTCAAAGCGCAAATAAATTTAGCTAACACTCAAAAAGGTTAAGATGCCTTGACCACAGCATCGGCTTGTGGCTCTCTAACCCCTATGGCATAACCGCACTTCTGTTTTGCTCCTATCGCTGTTTCCTCGCCCCGATTCCCCAGCTTAGCCTTGAAAAGCTAAAACCTTAGAAACTTTCTGGAGGGCATTGAAAAAACTGTAATAGTCGCGATCGACTAAAATAGCAGCCACAGGTAGTTCCCGATCGGGTACAGGCATCCGGCAAGATTGATAGTGATTCCGAAGCTCAAGGATTTTAGTAGGTGCGACTGTGCGATCGCTCTCAAGGAGGCTGAGAATGAACCTGAGATAACATAGGCTGTACCTGGCGAGCGATTCAAAAATTTGAATTTTTGTCAGAATTATTTACATATTTTAATACTAGCTCAAGCTTTTTCTATAATTAGACCGATGCAACATTCTAAGTACCGCATTTTAGGGCTAGTCGGACAAGGACAATTTGGTCGAGTCTTTTGTGCCAGCGTTCGAGAAGCTCCCGCCCAGGACTCCCGCCTCACCAGCCAACTGGTTGCTCTCAAAGAACTTAGTCATCAAAAAGCCCCAACTAGCGAATTCTTGCGAGAGCTGTGGTTTCTGATCACCTTGCAGCACCCGAACATCGTTACCTGCCGTGCTCTAGAACACACAGCTACAGGCAGGTACTTGGTTATGGACTACTGCGAGGGAGGAACCCTCCGCAACCTGCTCAAACAAGAGCGCCCCTTGCGTCTGCTCGAAGGTTTGCAGCTAGTCATGGAAGTTTTAGCCGGCTTAGACTACGCCCACCGCCGAGGCGTAGTTCACTGCGACATCAAACCCGAAAATATCCTCCTAACTTTAGGGGCCAAAGGTTGGTCGCCCCGGCTGTCTGACTTTGGCATCGCGCGTCGGCTGCCAGAAATTGGTACCACTCGCCTCCACCAAGAACTTTCTCCCGACGCTACCGTCGGTTCCCCCGCTTACATGGCCCCTGAGCGGTTTTACGGTCTTTTTTCTCCGATGTCAGATATATATGCAGTAGGAATTCTGCTGTTTGAATTGCTAATGGGCTACCGCCCTTTCGGGGGAACCCCCGGAGACTTGAGGTGGGCCCACCTCAATCAACGCTTGCAATTTCCAGACGCCATCCCCGAACCTTTGCAAGCAATAGTCAAAAAATCTTTAGAAAAGCTGCCAGCCCGCCGTTTTGCCAGTGCTTCCCAAATGGCTCAAGCTCTGCGGCTGATCATGTACGACCCCGCTGTCAGGCAATTGGGCGACTGCATTATTCCCTGGGAAAATCCCACAAGTGGTGATAAAAGTCTGAAGTCGGAAACTGACTCTTTGCTGGAAGTTGAAGAGGAAAAAGTATCACAGTCGGCTATTAATTTACTTCGGACTGTGCGCTATTCGCTTTCGCAGCCCAAGCCACTGATACTTCCTGCACCGTTGACCGCTTTAATTGCCACTGAAACCTATCTCTATGCTGCTGTAGGTACAGAGGTCAAGGTTTGGTCTCAGCCGGGAAAACAGCTAGTTACAGGAGAAATGTCTACTTCGATTTCATTAATGGCGGAAATCGTGCGCGGCATTTTACCTGTTTCCAACGGCTGCTGCGTTCTCACTCCCCAAAAACTTTACTGGCTCAATGAGCGATCTTGGGAGCCTCAGTGTTTACTGGATATGGGTTTGAGGCAAGGGCCAGATTCTTTAAAAGCTGCTGTAGACTCTCGCGGCAACTGGTTGACAGTAGCGGTTCCCGGCGAACTGCGTTTTTATTCTTTAGCTGGAAACAGCACGGCGGGCGATCAGAAAAAAGCCCTGAAGCTGATCGCTACTGTGCCGTTACCAGAACACTATTTACCAGAATTAATGTTTCTGGATCGGCGACACGTCTTAGCAGTTTGGCCGGATAACGAACCAAAAAATCCCCAAACTATTTTTAGAGTTTACACTCGCCGCGGCACCCCTGTGGGTTCTGTGCGGTTGTCGGCCAGCGTCGGACAGATGCTGTTGACACCTGAGCCTTATACTTTGCTGGGAATTCCTCAAGGTGGTAAAGCGGCGGTGCTGTTGATGAAATTGTGGCCGCTCAAGGTAGCGCGAATTCCTCTTGAAACTTTGCCCGTGTCTGCTTGTGTGGCTAATTGGGGATGGGTATTGGCAGATGTTGGGGGCCAGATAGAAGTGTTAAACAGTCAAGGGATTCAAGTAGGGAATTTTAGCAGCCCTGCCTCACCGCGGGCGATAGCTCCTTGGGGGAATAGAGGTTTGGTGATTGCTGTCAATACTGAGGAAGAGAGTCACTTGCACTTTTTAGATGTAGATGTTGAGGAGACCAACTCGCGCTCGCTCATCAAAGGCTGATAACTGGCGTAACTAAAGGAGTTTGGGGGTGTAATTCAGGAGAGTGTATTTGCGGGCGATCGATTCCTGGGAGTTCGATCAGGGTTAGAGTACCGTGTCGTGTCAACTTCTGGATTTTGAGTCAGAGGAATTGTTAAGGGCGATCGGCTCAATCTGAGATCCAAACCTCCCTCAGTAAAGTCCCAGAAATGCACACACCACTTACATATATATGACTCATGCACCAGCCTGCTTCTGTCATCCTCACCCAGTGCTCCAGCCTCACCCCTTACACTCTAACTTTGCCTAACCTCTACTCCAAGTAAGCCCCATCATGTTGAACCACTGAGTCCTTATACCCATGCGGGGGAAATAGTCCGCCCCAAAGCCGTATTTGGGCCGAAAAAAAGACCCCATAGTTAAAAGAGGAGTCAGCCAGGGGATACCGGAGCAGGCGATAAATGTCGAAACCCTTGGTGTGTATAGCTTTCCAAAAAAGTCAAAAATATTTTCACAAAACGCTTGACAACTCTGGGGAGAGTTGATACATTAATAAAGCGCCAGAAGGG
>NZ_JAUBTG010000052.1:0-45968 GCF_036702395.1 Microcoleus sp. D3_18_C2
GTCCCGCCCGTCCACTCATGACGGGCGGGACGCCCATCCCACAATAACAATTAAAATTGTAAGTTATTTAATTCGCAATCCTTAGCAATTTATTCTGGGAGGGTGACAAAGATGTCTAGGAACTAGAACGACTCAGGGTTTCTCCCTGTATACGCTGTTGATAAAAGCTAATTTTATTACGAGCTAACTTCATTAATTCTTGCACAGGTTCAGAAGATTGTTCCAGATAATTTACCCGCTGCCCTCCATCTCAACCAACGCCAAATGTACTCCCTATAAGGTATTTTTGGCTCGGTTATTTACGGCGAGATACATATTTTTGCACCTGCATTTTCTGAATATTAGTGCCTTCAAATCCAGCATTTTGAGAACTGAAAAATTCCGCGCGATCGCTAATAGCATTATAGTAGCTGTAAAGGTAATCGCTCAGTTGCTGGCTGCCAGTCGAATAGAGGTTATTCGGCAGCGCGTTTACCGTTATACCTCCGATTAAGCAGTGTGGTGTTTCCACAAATCGATTTTCCCGATTCTGCAGCCCTGTAGCCACTAAACCGTATTGAATTATAACTGCTATATTTTAATTTTTCAAACGATACAACACCGACTCAGTATTAAAATTTTTTCCGAAAACTGGTTCCAGCGGGCCTTCGGCACTTGTCAGCCAAGATAGAGCTTTTCTGGTAGCTGCGTCTGTCCCAGTCAGGGGCCCGAATCCTACAGTCCTAATTTTATTTCGCCGTAGATTGTCAATCCATGCCGAAAGTCGATCGGCTCTAAACGGCACATATAAAACTTGTCTGTCCAAATTTCTCCCGTAAAACAGGTAACTGCGCGAACTTAAAAAGAAGCCTATTCTTTCATCAGGTACTGTATTTTTATCAATATATTCGTAAATTCCGCGATACAGTTCGGTGCGTGCAAAATCTCGCTTTTCCCTCCAATGACCAATTACTATCAATCCTATACAGACACCAATTATCACTATGTAAATCGATTTTTTTCGGGTAGAAAATAGATGATTCAGCCATCCTAAGCCAGGATTGATTTTCAACCATATCGCAGCCAGCGTCACTGACACAAAATAAAATATCGGATATGGTAATATATATGGCCAACTGGGGCCTAATATTTTCCATATAGTATTAAGAGCTTCTCTTGGGTTAGACTTCAAATTATCAATCAACAAACTCCCCCAAACAATACTATCTCCGGTGAAAGAAGAATTTTTAATAAAATCAAAAATTGTGTTGCTAGTAATTCCGAACAAACCACTAAAGAAAACCACTACCAGAACAACTAGATTTGCAGTTTTCAAGAGAGTTGCTGTAGCTGCTGCTGCGACGGCGAGTACGCTTAAAAAGGGAAATCCGTATCTGAGGTTAAAACCGAGTAAAGGGCTGAGTTGACCGATCGACTCTCCGGCAGTACCGGACGTGTAAGGTGTAATTAGATACAGAATTCCTGTGCTGGCGAGAAGTATAATTAAAATAATATTATTTTGATTAATTATTCTGGTTTTACCCTGGATAAAAGCCAGAGGCGCTGCCAATACCTGAAGCGCGATCGCCAGAAAGGGCAGTTGCAATCTAATGATAATTTGTACGCCGACAGTTTTCCAGTGGGAAATATTGCTGGGATTAAATTGAGCTGCTAAAGTGCTTTGCCAAATCTTTAGAAGTGGCGAAGCGGGCTGCTTCTGTACCGGAGGTATGGGTGCAGTTATGGGAGACGGGAAGGAAACAGGATCTAAGGGAATTTTAATATCGCCGACTTCGCCGACAGGATAATTGATTTGCAGCAAGTTTCTCGCATACCAAAAACATCCTAAAAGCAAGCAACAAGCTAGGCCGCCAAGTAACACTGGTTTGAGAAAGTGGCGAATTCTAAAATGAGCTGGTGTAGATTTTTTATTAACCGCGAATCTTTTAATTTCTAATATTGCTAATCCTCCTAAAAGTGAGGCGGCATAGATTATTCCCGTGATTTTTATTCCGGCTAGCATTCCTGCGTTTGCCAAAAATAGCGAGAGTTCGGATTGCGATCGGCTGCTATGATAGGATAAACCTAGATACAAGCCGACTGTAAATATTGCAGCTAGCGGTAAATCGGGCTGAATGGTGTTAACTTGGTTGAGCATCATCGGTACTGTCAATACTAAAGATGCTGCTGCCATACCGTGAATTCGGGTTGCTCCAAATTTTATGCTTAATAGATAGACGGCAATTCCCTCAAGTACCCACGCAATTACCAGGGGGAAAGCTGCTAGAAAATCTTCTCCGAAGGGAAGCACACACAAAGCAGATAAAACGTGCCAATTGTAGGGATATACTCGTGCTTGCTCTTGTTCAAAAATCCAATTTCCGGTGGCATCTAATAATGTAAATGAATGGGTTTGATACCATCGGGCGATCGCAGGCAGGTGAAACCACAATGAATCATAATTGGTTATGGGTTTGGTTGCGATAGTTTCCAACAGCACAAATCCAGCCAAAGCGGTGGCAACAATAATTAGTGATTCTGAGAGAGTCCGAGGTTGATTGAGTTGGGGAATCTGCCACTCGGAGAAGGTAAAAGTTTTGTGATTTTTGGTATAAATCAGGATGAAGCCGATCGCACAAATCAGAATTTCTGCTATAATCACCGCAGCAATATTTAGTCGATCGGCACTTCCTAAAATCAAGCCGATACAAACTTGGGCAATACTCCATCCCGTCAGGAGTACGAGGAGAAAATGGGGAAATGAATAGTTATTGTTTTCTTTCTGATTCTCAAAGGCAAGAGACAAGCTTAAGGGAATCGGCCCGACTACAATAATCAGAAATAAAATTAATTCCCACAAATGCTGCGCTATTAGCATAAGCTGCAAGTTACCATTTTTTATGAGTTTTTCCTCGTTACCCGACTCTTTCGGGTAACGAGGAAAAACAACGAGTTAGCGTGCTGGTTGCACAAAACATTAATTTTCTTGTGGGGAGTAGGGGTTTGGCTTTTCGACCGTTCCACAAGAAAATTAATCTAGCCAATCCCCAATTTTTACCTGTTAGCTTGCTTCTGAGTTTTGGGTTTGACGGCTTCGGTATCTTTGGGCTTAGAAATGTCAGCTTTTAACAGTTCCGGGAATGGCGGCTGGAGGTTGTGAACTTCGATGTCCATTCCCAGTGGCAGAGGTGGCAACTGGGGCAGATCGTTTTCCCAATCCTTGAGTGAGTTAGCGGTTTGTATTTCCACCATTTTCGGGATTTGCGGTACTTTGGCGGTTTCCAAACTGCCGATCATTTTTGCCAGAGCGAATTCTAGCTGAGATCCCGGGTCGATCGCCACCCAACCCCGATCGGTCATTTGCCGAACCTCGAAGTGAAGGTGAGGCCCTGTAGACATTCCCGTACTGCCGACGCGGCCGATCGTCTCTCCCTGTTTCACGAACTCTCCCGGTTTCACAAACAGTTCCGAAAGGTGGGCGTAGAGAGTTTCCTGAGACTTTTTGTTGTGGTTGAGAACCACCGTCAAACCGTAGCCACCCAACCAATCGGCGATCGCCACTTGACCCGCATAGGCCGCCAGTACGGGCGTTCCCATCGGGGCCCCCAAGTCTGTTCCGGTGTGAAACCTGCCGTAGCCCAGAACTGGATGAGTCCGCCACCCAAAGGGCGAAGTAATTGCCGAAGCAATAGATAGCGGGAACAGCAAGCTGGTGTTGCCATTGCCGGGGACGCCTGGGGGACGCGGCGTGAGATTGTAGTAAGCAAAACCGGTATTGCTGCCACTGCTGACACTAACGGCACCGACTTGAACCGGCCCAAGTCCCATGCTGGGCGCTGGAGCGCCGCCGCCGTAAGATGCAGATCCGGCATAATACCCAGTGTCTGCGGAGTATCCAGTGTCTGCGGAGTAGCCGATGTTAGCCGAGTATCCAGTGTTTGCCGAGTAGCCGGTGTCTGCGGAGTATCCTGCGTCTGCGGAGTATCCTGCGTTCGGCGAGTAGCGCGGGGGTGCGTAACCAGATGCCGGTGGGTTTGAATCCCTCCAAACCTGGCTGCCTATTTGTTGAACGGCTTGACCGAGTTTACTGACAGGATTTCCGCTACTATTTCCGGCAACAGTTCCCCGAACATCGCTCGGAAGGCTTTCTGGCAGATTTCGAGGAGGAGGGGCTGCAATATAGCCGTCGTCTGCGATCGGAGGTTCCTCTCTGTAGTTGGGTTCTCCGGCATCTGCCGTCACCGGCTCGGAAACAGGAGGAGGCGCGCACAAACCGCCTTCTCCTTCGCAGCCGGTCGATCGCTCTGCAAACTCTATTCTCGTTGGCGCTTCGTACTCTTGGTATTCTTCGTACTCGCTGGTAGCGCCAATGCTGTAGTCTGTTTGGTCGATTTCAGCGTGGGCTGGGTTAACTGGCGCTTCAAAAGGTGGCTCCTGGGCCGTCGCTTCTGGCAGGGGAATCAGGGCGGGCTCTGGCAGATAATATTGGGTAGGAGGTGGTTCGCTGGCGTACTCCGGCTCCCAGGCAGGTTCGGGATCGAAAGGCTCGGACGGTGGAACTTCTGCCTGCGGTTCAGGGTATGGTTCTGGTTCCACTTGGCTGTATGCGGGTTCCGGGGGCGGGAGAGGAGCTTCAAATAATGGCTGGAGGTCTGCTGCGCCGGGGACGGCTTGTTCTGCGGGCGGAGTTTCGGCTTGGGCCCAAACTAAGCCTTTGCTGAGCAGTCCCAGACTGGCAAGACAACCCAGTCCCACCAGCAGTGAGCGATCGGACAAAAGGCGCGATCGAGTCCGGGCGCCTGTAGGGTTCTTTTTTTGCTGTTTGGTTTTCAAATGGGCTGTTATTTGCTTGTCTGGAACTGGTTTCACGATTTTTTTTCCCAACTCAACAGGGGGCACAAGGATCTCGAAGTCAGGATCGAATGTATGGCAATCCTTGTCTTTATATACAGGCCTAACTGATTTTACCGGGCTTGAGGCAATTTTTTCTGCACATCGAACAAGCTCAAATGCTTTACGCATTCAGTCGCGATCGATATCCGGTTTTTTTGAACCGATGGCACTTGCCTAGAAGTCTGTGACGGCCACACTGTTGACATCCACCCAGGCGTAAACGCACGGGGATTCCCAAACCTCACGATTCAGGTTTCTGCTTCTGTCCCTTACGGGGTTTCGCACCAGCCTTAACAGATTTACTCTGTTCTGGTCTTACAGTCGCTCCACAGACTGACACGGCAAGCCCTGCCGCCAAAATATTTTTTGCCGCATTAATATCTCGGTCATGGCGCGTCCCGCAATTAGGACAATCCCATTCCCGGATATTCAACGGCATCTTGTTAACGATGTGTCCGCAATTACCACACCGTTTTGAACTCGGAAACCATCGGTCAATCTTAATTAAAGTACGATCGTACCAATCGCACTTGTAGTCAAGTTGTCTGACTACTTCCCCCCAACTTGCATCACTTATAGAAGCGGCAAGTTTGGGGTTTTTAACCATATTCTTCACAGCTAAGTTTTCTACGGCGATGGTTTGGTTTTCACGCACCAACCGCGTCGTTAACTTGTGAAGATTATCTTTCCTTGCATCAGTAATTTCTTGATGCACTTTCGCTACTTTAAGCCGTGCTTTGTGACGGTTTTTTGACCCTTTTTGTTTGCGACTTAAAGATTTTTGCGATCTTCTAAGTTTGCGATATTTTGCCTTGAATCCTTTGGGATTGGCAATCTTTTCGCCAGTGCTTAGAGTGAGCAAGCTTGTAACTCCCAGGTCGATACCGACTTGATTATCTGTTCTAGGTAATGCTTCAATTTCAACCTCTACCAGCAGAGAAACTGACCACCTACCTGATGGTGCAAGCTTTACTGTAATTGTTGATGGTCGGCAACCATCAGGTAGTGTCCGGCTCCAGCGAATGGGTAACGCTTCTGTGCTTTTTGCTAGGTAGACTTGTCCATCTTTGAACTTAAATGCTGACTTGGTAAATTCTGCACTACCACCGTTGCGTTTCTTTTTGAAGTTAGGATATTGTGCCCGCCCATCAAAAAAGTTGGTATAAGCCGTTTGTAAATGTCTCAAGCATTGCTGTAATGGCACACAGCTAACTTGGTTCAGAAAATCTAGTTCTTCGGTTTTCTTCCATTCGGTTAACATTGAAGAAGTCTCAGCATAGCCTACCCGTTTGTGTTCTGCGTACCAAGCTTCCGTTCTTGTGGCTAAAGCACGGTTGTAGACCAAACGAACACAACCCAAAGTACGTCGCAACAAACTTTCTTGTTCCGGCGTTGGGTAGAATCGATAGCTGAAGGCTTTTTGTGTCATGCTGACCTTAAGTACGCTATTTCACATAATAGCACGTCTTGTGTGAAATGGTAGAGCTTAACAAAAATTCATGTAAAGCCTTCCTAAAAGGACGGGGTTTGGGCCCTCCGCTTCGCTCCGCCCATTTTTTTGATGATTCGCTTGAGTAAGGATAGATTTCATGACTTTAGCTGGCGATCGCTTGACAAATTTTCCTGGCTCTGAGTGCGCCGGAGGACCTGACGGTATCAGTTGGGACTGGCAGAGTTTTGAAGGCTTGCCCTATCTGACTTGCAGCTTGCTTTCTCGCTGGTCTCACGGCTTTTTTACTCGCGATTTCTCGCCCCAGGGCCCGATCGATCTGACGGAAGTTCTCGAACCTGGAGCTAAGGTTTACCGACTCCAACAGGTACACGGCAATGCGGTACTCAAAACGAGTGAGTTGTCACCCGTTGTGGCTCCGGGCCCGGAAACCGCTGCCCCAAGCTATGCTGAGGCTGATGGCTTGGTTGCCCATCAAGAATTGGAGGCGCTGTGGGTTTGCTCGGCTGACTGTGTGCCGGTGCTGATTGCTGACGATCGCACGGGACTGGTTGCGGCAGTTCACGCGGGTTGGCGCGGGACTGCTGCTAAGATATTACCAGAGGCGATCGCTCAACTTGTGGCACAAGGCAGTCAACTAGAAAATCTGAAGATTGCTATGGGGCCGGCGATCGCTGGAGAGGTTTACCAGGTATCTGTGGAAGTAGCAGCGGAACTGGGAGCCACCATTGCTCCTAAGAGTGCCGTTAGTGCGACAGCAGACGGCATCTGCGAGTTTTTGCATCAACTGCCGCAAACGCCTGTCTTAGCCGATCCAGAACCGGGAAAAGTACGCTTGGATGTTCGCCTCTGCAATGCTCTGCAATTGCAGCAGTTGGGAATCGATCTTTCTCAAGTGGCGATCGCTCCTTTCTGTACTTATTCTGACTCGGCTCGCTTTTTTTCCTATCGCCGCGATCGACTTAAAAAAGTCCAGTGGTCGGGAATTGTGAGCGCCTGCAGGACAAGTCCCTTCTGAGGGCATTTGGCAGAAGGTAAAATTTTAGACGGCCAAGATAAAAATAACAATCTTTGGATTCATTATTTTTTATTTACGAATGCCAAATGCCTTCTAGTTTCAACCTTCGTAAGGTTTGCTGGTTCCTGTTTTAAAGCACTAAAAACTAGCAGCAAAACTTTTGGGAAAGCGGCAGAGCTCCCGCCCCGCTTTCCTCTCTTGTTAAGATTACTCTATAACGAGAGTCTTCAGCGGGTTATTACAATGAGTGAGCCAACTCCCTATCAACTTCTTGAAGTCGATGAAGATGCTTCCTTTGATGAAGTGCAAGAGGCCCGCACGCGCCTAGGCGAGCAGTACAGCGGTGACAAGAAACGTTTGGAATTGATCGAAGCTGCTTACGATGCGATCCTCATGGATCGCCTGCGGCAGCGACAGGAAGGGAAAATTAAAGTGCCCGAACGCATCCGCTTTCCCGAACGGCTGACTCCCCCACCCCCAAGCTTTACTCCGTCTCCTCCGAGTGGCAGCCCAGCTTGGTTGCAGCGGTTAATCGATACTCCTAGTCGATCGGACATTTTGTGGCCGGCTGGGGTGTATGTGGGGTTAGGCGGACTGAGTATTTATCCGGCGGCTAATGATGGTTTACTACAGTTGACTCTGGCTCTTGGGGTCGGCTCTTGTCTTTATTTTATTAATCGCAAGGAACAAAAATTTGGTCGCGCCGTGCTGCTGACTGTGGCTGGCTTGGTTATAGGCTTGTTGCTGGGAGGCTTTTTGGGTTCTTTGGTCAGTCCGGCATTTATAACAACAGAGAAATTTATCGCTGTGTTTACGTTTTTAATTCTGTGGCTGGTCAGCAGTTTTCTGCGATAGTCAGCAGTCATTAGTCAGCAGTCATTAGTCAGCAGTTATTAGTCAGCAACCAACAACTAATAACTGTGAAATCAAGACCTCTGAAAAATAACATCAGCTAACAATTAATAACTAATGACTAATGACTAATGACTAATGACTAATGACTAATGACTAATTTTTGCCACCTAAGATAATCTCAACTGCTTCGCTCAAATTGTTAGCAATTAAATCCGGTTGGTGCATTTCTAGTTGGGTGCGATCGCGAATTCCGCACAAAACACCAATTACCTTGACACCGTGCGTTTTGGCTGCTACAATATCTGCCTCCGTATCGCCAACCATCCAAGTGTCAGAAGCCGGCGGGAGTTCGGCGAGAGCTCTTGCCATCAACAGGGGCTTATCTTTGACATCCCCGGTTTTAACGTAATCGTTGGGGAGGCAATAGCGGCGGTTTTCGGGGAAAAATTGCCCTAAATTGCAGCGGTTGAAGGCTTCATCTAGTTCCCTAACGCGGCGCATGGTCATCACGGCTAAGTCTACTCGAGCGCGCTGCACCTTTTCGAGAGTTTCGACAGCGCCGGGAGCTGGTCGATCGTAAATCATGTAGGGTAGGGTGTGGACGGTTTGACGGCGTTTCTGGGCAAAATCGGGGGCTTGGGCAGCGTCTAATCCTGAGAGGATGGCGATTTCGGTTTCGGGAACCCGCGCGCGCTTCATGTCCCAAAACTCTGCCTTGGGGAGTTCGCGCACTGCTTGACCCTCACGTTGAGTCTCGGCGAGACACTTCTGGTAAACTCGGTAGTAGCGATCGGACACGTCCATAATCGGGCCGTCAAAGTCGGTAATAAGTCTCAGCATTTAGCAGAGTATTTTTAAGCTTTGTATACAAATCCTTCGATACTATATCATTTAAAGGTAACACTTTCTTTACAAAAATTGACACAAATACCTAGGGGAGGTAAAGTCTATAGGAATGGTGCTAATTAAAGCAAACATTTGAATTAAACTGTGCTGTTCATCAACTTGAGCGGTTGTCAGCCACATCGGGTAATTTAAAATTAAAGTGTGCCGGATAAATAGTGTAAACCGCTACATATTGTTCATAAATTTCTACCTCAATTGAGGCTGATTTTGACGACACTTTCTGAAAAAAAAGTGGATAAAATTAATATTTTGCCTCATTTTAAAAATAGGCAAAAAACTGCTTGGAGAATCTAAAGTGTACTGTTTGGATAAATTAGCCAGCGGTAACAGGTGATGACATCTGCCAGTATAAAAATTTCCCTGAGAAATCGCAGCCAAACAACAACTAACTTTACCGGCTAACCTTGGAGAGTGATGCTCTACAATAACGAAATACTTCCAACATTAAGTGTAGAGAGCAGCCTCAGAAGTATGAATATTCTTCTTTATAAGCTGTTATCCTTACGCAGGATGGAATACCTCGCAGTCGATCGGGAACTTAAGATTAAAGAAATATCTTTAAAAGTGCAAGATTTTGCCTACATTCATGAGGAAGCAGCCGAAGGAAAAGACGTGCGCGATAGTTTTCCTGAACTGATCGGAATTGAAGGAATCCTAGAAGGCATTATTGAAGAACGAGAGCAAGACTTTCAGTTAAAATCAATTAACAGAGTTCTCAAAGACGGATCTTATTTGTATCTAAATTTGTACATATTTGGTTATAAGGCACAAGCCAATGCTGACAGATTGATTATTTTATGCGAAGATGTGACAGATAGCATTGCAGCTCAGCAAAGCATGGTTCAGGCTGCCAACGAAAACAGTATGAAAGTCGATTACTTAGCTGCGACTGGCGATTATATTGACAAAATTATTAATTCCCTAGGCGATGTTTTGTTCGTAACCGGAACATCGGGAAAAATCAAAAAAGTGAATCAAGCTGCACAGAAATTATTTGGATATACCGAATCGGAATTAATCGGCCAATCCATATCCCTGATTACGGCAGAGGAGGAATTGTTACGCAAAGTCAGCCAGCTACCTCCTGCACTTAAAAGCCAATATTGGCCTCAAGTAAAAGTAGCTTGCCAAACGAAAATAGGTTTAAAGCTGATTGTTGCATTTTCATGCTCTACTTTCGAGACAAGCCCAGGAAGCAAGGATGGAGATAGCGGGCTTATACAAGATTTTGTTTATATCGGCAAAGACATTACCAAGCAACAACGCATAAAAAAGTGTCAAGAAGCACAGTATGCTGTGACTCATATCCTGTCAGAATCGAGTTCTCTAGATAGCGCAACTCCGAAAATTTTGCAAGCTATTTGCCAAAGTTTTGGGTGGGATTTTGGCGAACTTTGGACGCCGACAGAGGCGGAGAAAGAAACTAGATTGGGTGAGGAAATAAAATCTGAAACAGATCCGCTTTGGTGCCTGCCGCTTTGCTGTCCGATCGAGGAAACTCCTTGTTGGCGGCGGGTGGCAGTTTGGCAGGCAGCGGAGGAAGTTAGGGAGTTTGCCGAAAACGATCGGCAGATTACTTTGGCTGCGGGTGAGGGTTTGCCCGGAGCGGTTTCCAGAAGCGGTTCTACGCAGTGGATTACTGATCTTGTGGGCGATCCCACTTTCGTGCGATCGCGCTTGGCAGAGGAAGCGGGATTGCGATCGGGATTCGGTTTCCCCATTCACGCTAGGAGCCAAGTTGTAGGAGTAATGACTTTTTTTTGCCGGGAAGAACTGCCACCGGATCAAGATTTACTTCAGATCATAGCTGTAGTAAGTTCTCAATTAGGAGAATTTGTCAAGCGCAAATATGCAGAGCAAGAATTGCAAGAAGCTGAAGCTTCAATCCGATTTTTGTACGAACAAGAAAAACGCCAAAGTGAAGAATTAGCTCGGCAAAATGTAGCTTTAGAACAAGCAAAATTAGAATTACAAGCAGCTAACATGGAATTGCAGCGGCTCGCTTCGGTGGATGGATTGACTCAAATTCCCAACCGTCGCTGTTTTGATAAAAAATTGGAGTTAGAATGGCAGTTGATGAAGCGAGAAAAAGATTCGCTATCTTTAATTTTGTGCGATATCGATTTTTTCAAACTTTACAACGATCGTTACGGGCATCAAGGAGGCGACGAATGTTTAAAACAAGTAGCCGACATTTTAGCTAGCAACGCTCAGCGGGCTGGAGATTTAGCCGCCCGCTACGGTGGCGAAGAATTTGCGGTAATTTTGTCGCGAACTGATGTGCAAGGAGCAAAGCAGGTAGCTGAAGCAATTCGCAGGGATTTGAAAGCAGCGGCAATTGTTCATGCTGCTTCCAAGGTAAGTGAGTTTATAACTCTCAGTATGGGAATCGCTACTACTGTACCTGCTGCTGGTTCATCGATCGAGGAGTTGATTGGACAAGCCGATCGAGCGCTGTATCGAGCTAAACTAGAAGGGCGCGATCGTATAGTTGCCCTAGACTTGAAAATAGAATTTCAGGGCCCGAAAGGAGTATGTTCTGATGATTGTGAGAGAAGCTAACATCGCTGACGCACCTGCAATCGCACGGGTGAATCTAGATACTTGGCGCACAGCTTACCGGGAAATTGTACCAGCAGATTACCTCGCCCACTTATCCTATGAAAAGCGAGAAAGCAATTGGCAAGAAATCCTGGCAAACGTCAAAAATACTGGCGTTTTTGTCTGCGTTGCTGAGAATGAATCGGGAGAAATTGTGGGTTTTGCTGCGGGTGGTGGCGAGCGCACTGGCAAATATGTATATAAAGGAGAATTATTTGCCATCTATATTTTGGAGGAATATCAGCGTCAAGGAATCGGACGGCAACTCGTGAGAACAGTTGCCACAAAATTGGCAGAATTAAGTTTGAACTCGATGCTAGTTTGGGTACTAGGAGACAATTCAGCCTATAGGTTTTATGAATTATTAGGAGGTGAAAAAGTAGACGAAAAGCAAACAACTAGAGCAGGAGTTGCCCTCAAAGAAATTGCCTACGGTTGGAAAGATATCGCAGTGCTGATTAACACGCCTGTATGACCGAAAAAGTGGAATTTTTATCAATCATCTATCAAACTTCCTCTCTTCATTTGTTCGCGTTCAATTGCCTCAAACAAAGCTCGAAAATTCCCCGCCCCAAAACCTCCAGCTTGTACCTGTTTCCCGTTAACTAAACTAACTCGGCGCTCAATAATCTCGAAAAAGAAAGTCGGTTCTGCAAAAATTGGCTGGGTAAATATTTGCAGCAGCATTGCTGCGGGAGTATCTTCTTGCCAATCTGCCAAAACTTGACAAGCTGCAATTGCTGGCCAATCTGCGGGCAAATAGTTTTGCCGCTGCTGCAATTCCGAGTAGTATGTTGGAGGAACCGGCAGAAAAGGCAAACCGCACGATCGCAAATCGGCAACAACCCCCACAATATTATTAGTTTGCAAAGCCATGTGCTGAATACCCGGCCCCCGATTGGCGCTCAAAAACTCTTGAATTTGAGAATTAGCTGATGCCGGTTCATTAATCGGGAATTGCACCCCACCTTCAGCGTGCACCATAACTTGACTCCGCAAAGCCGATTTCTCAGTCTGAATGTCAAAATTTTGCTGCGGTTGAAAACCTAATATTTTTTGATACCAACTAACAGCACTTGATAAATCCCCAGATTCAACATTTAACACTACGTGGTCAATCCGGGTAAACAACGGCAGCTTATCCGAAGCCGATAGCAGTGAATGGCTGCCAATTCGCTCCACCAGCGTATGGCTTAAATCGCCCCAGCCTGCGATTTTTGCCCGCTTAAAATAGCCTCCTGCGTTTAGGTCTTCTTGAATCGGTTCCAGGATTTTAGCGCCTTTGGCACCAGCTCTAGCTACCGCTAATTCGATATTTTTTACCCGAAAACCCACATCGGCAATCCCTGGAGGATGAAACTTCAACCAACTAGCAGCGGGACTAGCGGGTGTCAGGGGCGAAGATAAAACAAAACATACATTGCCACTGCTGACAACTTCAGTGTGAGTGTGGCTGTTAGCATAACCTGCTATGGATTGAAAGCCTAACTGGCCGACAAACCAGTCGCAGGATACTTGAGCGTTTTCAACGTAAAATTGAATGCGATCGAACTCCATAATCAATAATTGAAAATGGAAACTGAAAAATGGAAAATCTGCTGATTTTCAAGGTCAAACTGCCAGGTAGGGACTGAGTAATGGAGATGTTTCATACTTTTTATTGCGCGCCCACTTAATAATAACCTAAAGATTGAATATCCTAGCTCCCTCTGAAGGCAGAAATAAGTCGGCACTTAAAACAAACCCGTTGTCTGCGATAACTTAGGTTTGACCGCTAGACCTTCGCCAATAGGACTAAGGCAAAAAATGGTTTGACGTGCTACTTATATGGGTAAGGTGCGCGGCAGAAGAGCACTCTACATAATTAGGTGCTGTGCAAGTTCTCAAACCTAAAGATATGATAATTTTTCGGGGCTTGAGGCGCCGCTGTCTTCTGCCTTCAAATGACAAGCGAATTTCTTCATGTGGTACCCGCCACGTGATTTATCTCGCGCAAATCAATCCCAAATCAAAAATCGAAAATCCTCAAGAAAGAGCATTGATCCGTGGGGTCGCCTCTCAAATCGAAAATCGAAAATCGAAGCTGTCTTCTGCCTTCAAATGACAAGCGAATTTCAAAGGTGATACCCGCCACGTGATTTATCCGTGGAATCAATCCCAAATCGAAAATCGAAAATCCTCAAGAAAGAGCATTGATCCGTGGGGTCGCCTCTCAAATCGAAAATCGAAAATCGAAAATCGAAAATCGAAAATCGATTGACTCCTCAATAGCTAAAAGAACAAATGACTTTCCGGCTGAATATTAATCTCCATCGGCACAGCTTGCGGGTCAGCCGAAAGAGCAAACATAATCGCATTTGCAGCAGTTTCGGTACTCAGCATTTTTGACCTGTCTACCTTCAAACTGACATTATCCCAAAAGGGAGAATCCACCCCGCCAAAATAGAATAGCGTAAACTTAATGCCGTAGCGCCGCAGCTCATCTGCCATGCACTTGCTGAAACCAACTACCCCAAACTTTGAAGCGCAATAAGCCGTTCCCATCGCCATCGAATGCTTGCCCAAAATCCCGATGACATTGCAAATGTGACCGGATTTGCGCTCTTTCATCACATTCGCCGCTGCTTGAGACGTGTAAAAACTGCCTTTTAAGTTTAAGTCAAGCATTGCATCTAAATCAGCGGGTTCTAACTTGTTCCACTGCTTGAGAATTCCGGCACCGGCGGCGTTTATGAGGGCATCAATTTGTCCAAAATGTTCCAGAGTTGTCTGCATCAACGTCTCGACTTGTGGCAAATCGGTGATATCTGTGGGCACGCACAGTACCTCTGTTGCCGAAAGTTCGCTAGCTAAAGTGTCTAATTTACTGCTGTCTCTGGCGGCGAGCACTAGCCTCGCACCCGCATCAGCGAGTTTGCGGGCCACTGCTGAACCGATGCCGCCAGTCGCACCCACCACAACCACAACTTTGTCCTGCATATCCCTTTACATTTCTTTACGTCCAGATTGTATGATAACTCAAGTTGCTAGTAATGGGGATGTTGATATAGCAATCCTTGCAGGAGTCGTAAATTTTTGACCCCACCCCAACCCTCCCCTTATCAAGGGGAGGGAGTAAGAAATTCACAAATTATTTAGGATGGCTATATATTTTAATTTTTAATTAATTGAGAGAAACTTGCCAGCCTTTTTCGGCTTTTTTTAGCTGGAGAGAAGCGCAGGATTGCAAAAATTTAGTGAATTTCTTACCCAAATTAAAATCTTTAATTATTTGGGTAATTTGTTTGCCGTATTGTCGGTGAAATTCACTACCAACATTGGAGAGAAATACAGAATTTTCAGGAGAGTTGTCGGTTAAGTCGCCAACGATTTTGACAAGAGCTCTTTCTAAGTCTTCGAGAGAATTAATATCGGTCAAAGTTGCAGGTGCTGGCTGGTGGTTATTCAGATTTTCTTGGTTAAGTATTGGCGGTGGGGGCGATAATCTTACTTCAAAAAGAGTGACATAAGTTTGAGAAGTTTCTGAGGGTTTGTGGAGGACAAAATCGGTGGGATATTTGACAAATATATCCCTGGTTTTAGTACCAAGCAAATGATGGGCAACAACTTGATTGAGGACTAAGCCGTAATTTTCCTTAAATAAAGCTGAAACTGTAGAAAGTTTTATCCACTGAGTTGAGGTACGCTTTTGCTCTTTTTTGATTAATTCTTTGAGCTGAATAACTAATTGTTCTAGGGGGGTTATTTCCGGTGTGGTTACTAGGGAATGGGTTTCCAATTGTCCGGTTTTGCTGTTTAAAACTAGGATTTTATCTATTTGTTTGCGGACTTGAAATACGGTTAGTCCGTGGGCTTGCAGTGTGTTGCTGAGGTGAGTGAGGGCGCGATCGGACGAACAGACAAAAATCTCCTTGGCTGTGGGATAATGTACGAAAATCGATGCCCCGACTGTAGCCATTTTTAAGTCGGCGCTGTCTTTGCCGGGGGGGACGTGAATTAGTTGATAGCCACGCTGGTGAAATTCGGCATCTTTTTTGCCCATGCTGCGCCAGTTGGCAAAGGCAACTTTGATTTGGATGGGATAGTGGCAAATTCCCTCTAGGAATTTTTCGGTTTCGATGGTGAGTTGCAAGTTTTCGACATCTAGCAGCAAGATAGCAATGCCGCTAGGAAGCGGGGCTGGTTGATTGGCTGTTGAAGTTGGAGGTTCTGACGAAACTGAGTTTTGTGATTTAGCTGGTGCTGTTTGAGATTGGGCTAGCTGCTGAATTTTGGCACATAATTTACTGAATTGAGGTGAATTAACGAATTCTGGAATCAGCAGAATTTGTAGGTATTTTTTCGCACTCAGCACCAGGGAATCTGTATCGCTGGCTACTGTGAAACTTTTTGTCAATTTTCCAATCAAAACTGACTGAAAATCAGGTTTGGCCCAGGGGGTTTTCCTGTATTTTTCAGTTATCCATTCGGGATGCTTTTCCTGAATGGTAATTAGGGTTTGAGCTATATAGCGACTGATGGCGCTGAATGCGAGAGATTCTTGAGTCGCAAGCTCGGAGGTTCGATCGGGCATGGCCCTCTACAATGCGGGATGCTGTTTCAATTTATCACAATTCTAGTTTTTCGCCGGGAGTCGGACGATCGCCCGCCAAATTAAACCGGCGACAATTAATGCCAATCCTGTCAGCCAAATTTGCCTCTCCACCCAAAAAGCCAGAAACAGACAATTCCCCAAACCCACCCAAGCCAACCACTGCGGATAAAGTCTTTCGGCGGGGGAAAGTTGCAGGGCGGCGAGGTTGGTGATAGCGTAATATATCAAAATGCTAAAAGCACTGAATGACCAAGTGGTTTTGACATCGCCGACGAGGATTAAAAGTGCGATCGTAACTTCCACAACCACCACAGCCACGTAGGGAGTTGTCCCCTCTGGATTCAGCCGCGCCAAGACTCTGGGCATATCCAAGCGCCGCCCCATCGCCAGCCAGATGCGCGACAGCCCTAAAATTAAGTTCAGCAAGACTCCCAACATAGCGGTAATTGCGCCGACGGCTAGCAGTTGAGAAACTCCCGGAATTCGGAAACTGCGGGCGATGACTTCCAAGGGTGCAGTCGTGCCGCCTGGTTGTAAAGACAATTTATCGGCTCCCCCCGCGCCCGCGACAACTACTGCTACCCCGACGTAAAGCAGCATTGTCAGCACCAAAGTGAAAATTATGGCTTTGGGAATGGTTTCCCTCGGTTCCCGCACTTCCTCGCTCATTGTGGTGATGCGGGCGTAACCGCTATAAGCGACAAACATCAGGGCGGTGGCCTGGAAGATGGAGCCGATCGAGCTATCATTCTGTACGGTGGCCATTTCCCACCTTACCTCTGGCAAACCGACAGCAACAAACACTGCTAAGGATAGAAGTGTAACTGAGACTATGGCAGTATTGGCAATATTCGATCGCCTAATTCCCGTCAATACAATTAAAGTGATGGCGGCGAGGGCGACTAAAGCTGTTAGGATCAGGTAAGTGCGATCGGCTACACCAACTGCATTTAAAAAATACCCCGCAAAACCCAAAGCAGCAGTAGCCGCAGAAGCCGTTTTCGCCAACAAAAACATCCAGCCGGCAGTGAAACCCAGCCAAGGATTGAGATATTTGTAGCCATATTCATAAGTACCGCCGCTAACAGGATGATTTGCCGCTAATTGAGCGCTGTTAAGGCCATTGCACACAGCAACAAAAGCTGCAATACCTACAGCCAAAATCACTCCCTGCCCAGCAACTTCCGCCGCAATGCCGATACTCACAAATACTCCGGTACCGAGGATTGAGCCCAGGCCCATGAGAGTTGCGCCGAAAACACCTAACTCTCGCTTCAGAAGTGGTGAAGACATTTTTGCAAAAAACCTTACAAAGTTTTCAAGACGATCGCAAATAGCACATTAGACATCTCCAATAATTCTTGTGGAACAGGCAGGATGCCTGTTCAAAACTGGCTTTTCTGGAGATGCCTCTTTAAAAAAACAATTGTCGCTGCCCTTTCTAGTTTAAGCTTTTTCCCGATCAATTTTATAGTCATCAAAAGATTGGTTCAACAGTCCATTATCTCAGTTGGTGGGAAAAATTTAAACTGTTCATAATCTAAATTAATTCAAAATTTAAAGATCGACTGTTATCCTCCTATAGGATTCGCTGCTCATCATACTTAACGCACAGGATCAAATTATATGGCGCTCAATTTGATGAAATTTAAGCTTAACGGCTGGACAATAGCCGGTGCATCGGCATTTGTAGCTGCGGCGATCGGTATGTCAGTCCCAGCGATTCAGGCTCAAGGACAAAGAATAATTAAAATCGACGGTTCCAGCACAGTCTACCCGATTACCGAAGCTGTCGCCGAAGAGTTCCAAAAAACCAACAGAGGCATACAAGTTACCGTGGGCGTCTCCGGTACGGGTGGGGGCTTCAAAAAATTCTGCCGCGGTGAAACTGACATTTCCAACGCTTCCCGACCGATTTTGAAAGCGGAGATACAGGCCTGCGCTCAAGCTGGGATTAGATATATAGAACTCCCCGTGGCTTATGACGCTCTGACAGTGGTGGTTAACAACCAAAATACCTGGGCGCAAAACTTGACAGTTGCCGAACTCAAGAAAATGTGGGAACCCGGAGCTCAGGGTAAAATCAATAACTGGAACCAAATTCGGGCAGGATTTCCCAACGCACCCCTGAAGCTTTTTGGTGCTGGTACGGCTTCTGGAACTTTTGACTATTTTACTGAAGCGATCGTCGGTAAATCTAAATCTAGCCGGGGCGACTACACTGCCAGCGAAGACGACAACGTGTTAGTCAACGGTGTTTCTCGCGACAAAAATGCCATAGGTTACTTTGGCTACGCTTATTACGAAGCAAATAAGGGCAAGCTCAAATCAGTGGCAATTAATGGTGGTAGAGGACCTGTATTGCCTTCTGCACAGACAGTGCAAAATGGCTCTTATCAACCGCTATCCCGTCCTCTGTTCATCTACGTTAATGCCAAGTCGGCAGATAAACCGGAAGTGAAGCAGTTTGTCGAATACTATATCAAGAACGGTGCTAAACTAGCGCGCGATGTCAAGTACGTAGCTCTACCTCCACAGGCTTATACAACTGCTATGGGTCATTTTACCAAGCGTCGTGTAGGTACTATTTTCGGTGGCGAAGAAGCTGTAGGTTTGACGATTGAGGAAATGTTGAAGCGCGAAGCCAGATAGCAAGTTTATCGGTATTTATTTAGTCAGCAGTCATTAGTTACTGGCGTAAATCCCGATCGTGGCGCTGCATTTACTTACAAAAATTATATCAATATTTCGGGGTGCCAATCCGAGAGTCACTACTAATGACCGATCGCTAATGACTAATAACCAATAACTCTTGATAACTAATGGCTCAAAAATCACTGAAATTATCCAAACAAGCCGCGTTTTCCCCAAAGCTAGTGAGGGATTTGCGCGAAGGTGCGATCGCTTTTTTGCTGTTCCTCGCAGCCTTTTCCTCAGTAGTAACTACTTTCGCTATTCTTTACATCCTAGTTTCGGAGTCCTTGGGTTTCTTCCAACAAGTTTCTTTGGTGGAATTTCTCACGAGTACAGAATGGACTCCCCTATTTTCCGAGCCTCGCTACGGGATTTTGCCCCTAGTTTCGGGTACTTTGGTAATTGCGGGAGTTTCAATGATGGTGGCAATTCCTATGGGTACAATCATTGCGATTTACCTGAGCGAATTTGCTGACAGTCGGGTGCGCGAGGTGATGAAGCCAGCGTTGGAATTGCTGGCGGGAGTTCCCACAGTAATCTACGGTTACTTTGCCTTCTTATTTGTAACCCCGATGTTGCAAATAGTGCTGCCGGATTTACCGGGATTCAATATGTTGAGCGCTGGATTGGTGGTGGGTATTATGATTGTACCCTTCATTAGTTCGATCGGCGAAGATGCAATGCGAGCTGTGCCAGTATATCTCAAGGAAGGCGCTTATGCAATGGGAGCAACACGATTTCAAACAGCAACGTCGGTAGTTTTTCCCGCTGCACTTTCGGGAATTTCTGCTTCTTACATTTTGGCAATTTCTCGCGCTGTGGGCCTTACAATGGTCCCCGCGATCGCCTCTGGTTTGCAGCCGAGTTATACCTGGAATCCAATGGAACCCGGTGCTACAATTGCTTCTTATATCGTGCAAGTTAGTCTCGGCGACTTGCCGCACGCCAGCTTAGAGTATCAAACAATTTTTGTGGCGGGGCTTACCCTAGTGTTGATGACTTTGATATTTAACATAATTGGGCATTTTCTGAGCAAGCGTTACAGGGAAATCTACTAATACTAAGTAAGGGTAATACCCATTTTTGGTGAGTTTCCATACAATCAGATCCCCCCTAACCCCCCTTAGTAAGGGGGGGACAAGATTCTTCTCTCCGCCCTTAATAAGGGGGGATTCTTCTCAAAGTCAACCCCTACTCCCCTTATTAAGGGGGATTTAGGGGGATCTAGCTATGTGAAACTACCCATTAAATTGGTATAAAAAGAAAGTTTTAAGGCTTGAGTTGACTAAACACAAGAATCAAAACTCCTCACCAATTACTAATCATCAATTGCCAATTACTAACTCCCAAAATATGGCCGTAAAAAATATACAGGAAATCCGAAAAATAATTGCAAAAGCTAAGCTGTGGGACAGCATTTTCGCTGCGATCGGCTTATTGTTGATGCTAGTAGGCGTGGTTGTCCTGTTAGCATTAATCATTGATTTGGCGATCGATGGTTTACCGCGTCTTTCCTGGCAATTCTTGACATCGTTCCCATCCCGTCGCGCGGAAGATGCAGGCGTACTGTCTGCTTGGGTAGGCTCGGCTTTAGTAATGTTAGTAACAGCTTTAGCCGCGGTTCCCTTGGGTATTGCGTCGGGTATTTACTTGGAAGAGTACGCCCGGAAAAATTGGGTTGCTGATTTTATCGAAATTAATGTCACTAATTTAGCAGGCGTTCCTTCAATTGTTTATGGACTTTTAGCTTTAGGTTTCTTTGTATATCAATTAAACTTGGGTCAGAGCATTCTCACTGCTGGTTTGACTTTAGCACTGCTGATTTTACCAGTAGTAATTGTTACTACTCGCGAGGCACTGAGGGCTATTCCTAATGAGATCAGGGAAGCTTCCTACGCCACAGGCGCTACCAAGTGGCAAACGATTTCGGATCACGTTTTGCCATACTCCGCTGGCAGTATTATGACAGGAGTAATTGTGGGGTTGTCAAGGGCGATCGGAGAAACAGCACCTCTAATTACAATTGGGGCTCTCACATTTATTGCCTTTTTGCCCGACTCTCCCCTGCAATCCGAATTTCCTTATGTTTCGTTTAAATGGCTGATGTCACCCTTCACAGTCATGCCCATGCAAATGTTCAACTGGGTATCCCGCCCGCAACCGGAATTTCAAAACAACGCTGCCGCAGCAGGCCTGATAATACTGGCGATGACTTTGGCAATGAATGGCTTGGCAATTTATCTCCGCTATATTTTCCGCAAAAACATCAAATGGTAAAAAAAATCACAACCAACTCTTCGTCTTCAACTACCGTTAAGGCAAAAGCTGAAGTCAGAAACCTGAATTTTTTCTACGGTTCAACTCAGGCACTGAAAAATATCAACCTAGTTGTTGATGATAAAAAAGTGACCGCGCTAATTGGCCCGTCTGGCTGTGGCAAAACTACGCTGCTGCGGTGTTTTAATAGGATGCACGACCTCTATCCCGGCAATCGTTACGAAGGGGAAATCTTGCTGGACTCCGATGAGATTAATATCCTCAGCCGCAAGGTAGATCCCATCGAAGTTCGGATGCGGATTAGCATGGTATTTCAAAAGCCAAATCCTTTCCCGAAGTCAGTCTATGAAAATGTAGTCTACGGGTTGCGGGTGCGGGGTCAAACGAAGCGCAGCGTCATGGATGAAAAAGTCGAAAAAGCTCTGCGGGGCGCGGCTTTGTGGAATGAAGTAAAAGACAGATTAAATGATTTGGCGTTTAATCTTTCGGGAGGCCAACAGCAGCGGTTGTGCATTGCTAGAGCTCTCGCAACGGAACCTGAGATAATTTTATTTGACGAACCAACTTCTGCCCTAGACCCGATCGCAACTTCCAGCATTGAAGCTTTAATTGCCGAGTTGAAAGAACAAGTAACAATTCTAATTGTTACTCACAATATGCAGCAAGCCGCACGGGTTTCTGACTATACAGCTTTCATGTATTTAGGTGAAATGGTCGAGTTTAATCAAACTAAGACTATTTTTAACAATCCTGCCAAGCAGCAAACTCAAGAATATGTAGAAGGTCGATTTGGATAATCTATAACTCAAGTAAGGTGCGTTACAACTAGATATAACGCACCCTAACTTTTTAACTAATTACACTCTCTATGCGGCTGTAAGTGCTCACATAATCACAAGTCGCTTTATGTTGAGGATTCAGGAAAATAGAAGGAGCTGAAGCATACTCTACAAGCTCGCCGACTCGCCTTCCTTCTTGAATCTTGATATTAAAAAAAGCAACAAGGTCAGCCACTCTTGAAGCCTGCTGTAAATTGTGCGTGACTATAACAATTGTGTAATGCTTCTTCAGCCTGTTAATTAATTCTTCTATGCGTAAAGTTGAAATTGGATCAAGCGCTGAACAAGGTTCATCCATCAAAATTACCTCTGGTTGCAGTGCTAAGGCTCTAGCAATGCAAAGTCGCTGCTGCTGGCCGCCTGATAAAGTCATAGCATTTTTATTAAGCAGATCTTTTACTTCGTCCCACAGCGCTGCTTGACGGAGAGCATCTTCGACAAGCTCGTCAATATTTCCCCGATAGCCATTGACGCGAAGTCCCAAAGCAATGTTCTCGTAAATAGATTTGGGGAATGGATTAGGTTTTTGAAAGACCATACCGATCCTGCGGCAAACTTCTATTAGATTGAACTCTGTGATGTCTCGATCGTAAAAAGTAATTTTTCCGGTTATTTTAGCGCATTTAACTAAGTCGTTAATGCGGTTAAAACAGCGCAGCAGAGTCGTTTTTCCGCAGCTAGAAGGGCCGATAAATCCTGTAACTTGATTTTTGTAAATTTCCATATTGATTCCTTCTAGGGCTAAAATGTCATTGTAGGATACCGATAGTTGCTGGACTCGCAAAATAGCTTCTAGGGGTGTTGGCAATTCAAAATCTGTTTGCATAGGTACAAAGAAACTGGGTATTGGCGATTGGGAATTGCAGATAGGGGGTGTAAGGAAGAAGCAATAATTTATCCCTTACACTCCTAATCCTTGATTTTTAGGTTTACAGGTGCGGAATTTTAGTGGTACTTTGGCGGGAATTGCTAATTGCTTTTTGATATTTTATGCTTGTTTTTTGCTACAGCTATCTCGCAATATTATAGCTAAAATATTCATCACGAATAGAATGCCAATTAGCAAGATAATTGCTGCTGCCGCATTTTGTTGGAAATCGGCTTGAGGTCGAGAAACCCAGTTAAATATTTGAACTGGTAGAGCGGTAAAAGGACTGCGTAACCCCTCCAGAGATAAAGCGGGCGTAAAGGTAATAAAAGCAGATGCACCTACCGCAATTAGCGGGGCTGTTTCACCAATTGCACGGGAAAGGGATAAAAAAATTCCCGTTAAAATACCGGGCATTGCAGATGGCAGGACTAGATGCCACAAAACCTGCCACCGAGTCATTCCTGTAGCGGTGCCTCCTTCCCGCAAGCTATGGGAAACGGCGCGCAGTGCTGAACGAGTCGCTATAATTATGGTGGGTAAAGCGATTACGGATAGGGTGAGGGACGCAGAAAGTAAACTGTACTTGCCAGTTAAAAATCCTAATCCGTGAACAAATATTCCCAGCCCTAGCAAGCCATAAATAATAGAGGGCATTGCTGCTAAATTTGCAATATTAATTTCAAGGAATTGGCTAAATAGATTATTGGGGACATATTCTTCGAGATAAATGGCTGCTCCTACTCCAATGGGAGTAGCGAAAATTGCAGTTAATCCCAGCAACCAAAAAGTTCCCGCTAAGGCTACGTAAATTCCTGCTTCTTCGGGGTTTCTGGAAGCAAATGACGTGATAAATTGCCAGTTAAGGCGCGAGAGACCATCTTGAGACACATCAAATAATAAAAGCCCTAGAACGGTTATTAAAACCAAAGGTGGAATAACTGTGAGAATTATGAAAATTCGATCTAGGAAGTGACGTTTGGTGAAATCAGGCTGAAAAATGTGAGTAAATTTCGGTATTTTTTGAGGGGAGTATTGAGCGATATCTGACCGAGAATTAATAGCTAAATGTTCTTGATTTACCTCCGGGCTGCCAATTGGGACTTCTAACATTAAATCGCGGTGACGCCGGACAAGCAAGTGACTCAGTGTGTTGAGGATCGAGGTCATCAAAAATATGACCGTCCCTACTGTGAAAATAGTGTGAAATTCTAGAGAATTTATAGGTATATCGCCCAAACTTACTTGAATTATAAAAGCAGTCATTGTCGATACTGCTTCTAGCGGATTCAGAGCAAATTGGGGATTTTGTCCTGCTGCAATGGAGGCGATCAGGGTTTCTCCCAAACAGCGAGAAGCTGCTAATGTAAAGGAGGCAATGATGCCTGGAAATGCGACTGGTAAAATTATTTTAGTGATAATTTCTGGTTTTGTAAAACCTAAAGCATAAGCTGCTTCCTGTAATCGTTTTGGGACATTTTGAATAGCGTCTTCACTCATAGAAGATACAATAGGTGCAATCATTATGCCAGTGACTAAACCTGCGCTTAAAGGGCTAAACCCGGCTAGATTGGGGATAAGTTTTTGCAGCAGCGGGGTAACAAATAACAGAGCAAAATAGCCATAGACTACAGTGGGGATGCCCGATAGAGTTTCTATAAAGGGTTTGAGCAGATAACGCACTCTATGGGGAGCGTATTCGCTGAGGTAGATGGCAGTGAGGAAGCCAACAGGCACGGCAACAGTCATGGCGATCGCCGTTGTCAACAATGTGCCGCTGGCAAGTACCATAATACCAAAGGTTTTATTGGGAAAAAGCGGCGTCCACTGCGTATCTGTCAAAAATCTCCACAAAGGTACTTCTTGGAAGAAAATTGCTGTTTCATAAATCAGGACTGTAATAATCCCTAGGGTGATGAATGCGGGAATACATCCGAGTATTCCCAATAGAGCGTGTAAAGCATATTCTTTCCACATAGCTGAGGTTAAATTGCGCTGCCAAAGCTTAGACTCAGGTGGCAGATGCGAAGGGGCAGTTTTCATTTAAACCTGGGCTTTTGATTGTTGGCGATCGAGAGTGTATTGATAGTTTAAAAATAATTAATTTTTCGTGCTAGTTAGTGAGGGATTAATTATTATTCAGTAATTGAGTCGCTGCAAACTGACTCAAAAAATTAGCTTTAAAAACTAATAACTAATGATTGCTAGTAGATGGTTATTTAAAATAACTGATGTCCTCTGATAATTTATCACAATAGCTAATCAAAAATGGTTAAAAATAGGTAAGCAATTCGATAACAGAGGGTTAAAGCCTCGGACTGGTTGCAAGAAAAGTGGGCCGCCCGATTAAAACCTGAGAGGCGAAAAGTTGTCTGTTTGACCTTAATCTTGAATACGATCGCCAGGGAGTACATGAGCGTAGTCCAAGAGCAAGCGTTACCGAAGCACCTTGGCGACTGCTATAGCTTGTAAGGTACGTCCAAGGGCACCTTACCCTCACAATTTATGACTTTTGAGTCATATATTTAATCCGTAACTTTGGCGATCGCCACTTGATGCTCCTTACCCTTTTTCTGAACTTTGAATTTTTGGCATGACTGCAAAAAATCGTGAAAATTGCTACCCAAATGCAGCGATTGCAGCTTTTTAGTAATTGGTTGACCGTATTGCTTGTGAAATTCGGTGGCTACCTGGTTAATGCCAATGTAATTGCCTGGAGATTTAGCAGTTAATGCCAATACAATATTTGCTATAGATGCTTCCAGGGCGGCTGAGGACTGTGTTTTTGAAGATGCTGCTGCTTTTGGAGCGATCGCCACTTGATGTTCGTTACCGAGCAATTCCATTTTGAAAACAGACGGACGCGATTTAAAAAAATTAATTAGACTAGAATCCGGCAAAAAATTTTTCACAATTAAATCGGCATGACACTGATATTTAGTATAAAATTGTTTCTTGATTGTTGTGACGGGAATAGCATTTTGTTTTAAATCAACTATCGCTTTCGCAATCATTGCTACAAGTATCTTTTCTAAAGCATCCAGCGAATGAATCCCAATTGAATTGACTGACTTGGTTTCGGGAACTTTTTGGGATTCAATATCTAGATCCACGACAAGAGGAGTTATACACTCTTTAGTCCCAGAAGAAATTTTGTCTTCTGCTGACTCCGACAGTGCAGCAGGGGAAGTTGTAGAAGGGAAAACAATAGTGTGGCGCTCTTGAAAAAGCTCAGCCACACTAGAAAAACGAGCGATCCGCTCATCAATAGATTTGTGTTCAGCCTTCAACAACTCTGCAACTTGATTAGCCAATTCTGCAAAACTAGGGATTTCCTCTTCCCTTTCGCAAGAATAGTGCTTGCTCTCACCATTCTGACAGTTTTCTACAGATAAAACTGAATTTTGCCGACGCACCCGAAACACAGTCACTCCCTGATTTTGCAACTGATTGCAAAGATGATTTAACAAACCGTCCGAAGAACAGACAAAAACTTGTTTTACATCCCGATATCGATATAAAATAGCCGCGCCAAAAGCAATCATTTTACCGTCAGCACTATTAGCACCGCCCGGAACGTGAATCAGTTCGTAACCGCGATCGTAAAGTTCAGCATCCAACTTGCCGATACTCGGATTTTTCCAGTTAGCAAAAGCAATTTTAACTTGCAGGGGATAGTCGCACAAATCGGCTAAGAATTGTTCTGTATTAACCTTAAGTTTCAGATTTTCGGCATCTAACAGCAAAATCGCAATCCCGCCGGACTCTGTGGTGGTTGCAGACTCGATTCCTTGCGGGATAACTTCGCTTAACCGTGTTTCCGTGCATTTGCGACTGAAAGACGGCGGACTGGGCGGGTCAAAAAAATGTTTGCGGCAAGCTTTGCAAAGATACCGCTGGTGCCCGTTGGGACGGCCGTTTTTACGAACTTCGTCAGATTCGCATCTTGGACATTTCATGTAACCCATTATGCAGCCTACTCCCCAACCCAACAAGGCATTACCTATCTTCTTCTTCCTCTTCCTTCGCGCCCTTGGCGTCTTCGCGGTTCGTTAAATACGTATCTTTTGAGCGGTTCAGGAGTAACTTGTGGCAGTCGATCGGCTCATAATAACAAAAGAACGTTAACAATTCTTAAAAAAAATGGCTAGAGACTTGCGGGGATTCCTAAAACTACTCGAAGAACGGGGACAACTGCGCCGGATTAGCGCCTTAGTCGATTCCGACCTCGAAATTGCCGAAATTTCCAACCAAATGCTGCAAAAAGGCGGCCCTGGACTGCTGTTTGAAAACGTCAAAGGGGCCGAATTCCCCGTCGCAATCAACCTGTTGGGTACGGAAGAGCGCGTTTGCTGGGCGATGAACATGGAAAAGCCGATCGAACTAGAAGAGCTCGGCAAAAAACTGGGAATGCTGCAACAGCCAAAACCGCCGAAAAAGATTTCCCAAGCGATAGAATTCGGCAAAGTCCTGTTTGACGTAGTGAAAGCCAAACCGGGGCGCGACTTTTTCCCAGCTTGTCAGCAAGTGGTAATTGAGGGAGAAGGGCTGGATTTGAACAAAATCCCGATGATTCGCCCTTATCCGGGAGATGCGGGCAAAATTATCACCCTGGGTTTGGTAATTACCAAAGATTGCGAAACGGGCACGCCGAATGTGGGGGTTTATAGGTTGCAGTTGCAGTCAAAAAACACGATGACTGTACACTGGTTATCGGTGCGGGGCGGCGCGCGGCACTTGCGGAAAGCGGCGCAGGCTGGTAAAAAGTTGGAAGTTGCGATCGCCCTGGGAGTCGATCCTTTAATCATTCTCGCCGCAGCAACCCCAATTCCTGTAGATTTATCGGAATGGTTATTTGCCGGACTTTACGGCGGTTCCGGCGTGCAATTGGCGAAGTGCAAAACCGTAGATTTGGAAGTACCGGCGGACTCGGAAATTGTGTTAGAAGGAACGATTACGCCGGGGGAAGTTCTGCCCGACGGGCCCTTCGGCGATCACATGGGTTATTACGGCGGTGTCGAAGATTCGCCGTTGGTGCGGTTCCACTGCATGACGCACCGCAAAGACCCGATTTATCTGACCACATTTAGCGGGCGGCCGCCGAAAGAAGAAGCAATGATGGCGATCGCGCTTAACCGTATTTATACCCCTATTTTGCGGCAGCAAGTATCGGAAATTGTCGATTTCTTCTTACCGATGGAAGCGCTGAGTTATAAGGCGGCAATTATCTCGATCGATAAAGCATATCCCGGTCAAGCGCGCAGGGCTGCTTTAGCATTTTGGAGTGCTTTACCGCAGTTTACTTACACTAAGTTTGTGATTGTTGTCGATAAAAGTATCAACATTCGCGACCCGCGTCAAGTAGTTTGGGCAATTAGTTCTAAAGTCGATCCGGTGCGGGATGTATTTATTCTGCCGAATACGCCTTTTGATACGTTAGATTTTGCCAGTGAAAAGATTGGTTTGGGAGGCAGAATGGGGATTGATGCTACTACGAAGATGCCGCCGGAAACGGATCACGAATGGGGGGAAGTTTTGGAGTCAGATCCGGATGTGGCGGCGATGGTAGAAAGGCGTTGGGCTGAGTATGGTTTGGCTGATTTGAATTTGGGAGAAGTCGATCCGAATTTGTTTGGTTATGAGATGAAGTAGGGGAATTAACCGTAAAATCTGACATATCGCACATCCTCGATCGACCTGTGGTGGCGGGTTTTTCCAACCCTTTATGACACAGATAGACAATCTAAAAAACCCGCCCCCACCAACTAAAAATCGCAAGCTACCTCTTTTTAATGCGATCGGGATTTACGCACTCCGACAAAGAAACCGGGTTTTTACCGAGTCTTTGCACTGTCAAGAAGTCTTCTCGAAAAAACCCGGTTTCTGGGTTCCTATGCGTAAGTTATATTATATTCAAAAGTTTGTGCCACAATTGAGGAACTTCAGATTAATCCCACTGACGAACAAGCCCAAGCCTGTCTGCGCGTCTGCCAGATGTTCTCTAGCTACTACCGAGATATTCAACTATTCCGTTTTAATGCTCAAACCACAGAAGTGTATATTTTCGTAAGTGATGATCTGCAAGTAATCGTATCTAGTAATTGACTTTGGAGGTTTTTGGATGAAACCGAACTTTGATGAAATGAGCAGATCCGAATTAAAAGCTTACGTGCTATCGCATCGGCATGATGATGAAGCGATTCAGATATTTTTTGGTCGCCGTAATCCCCCAGATTCACAAGCGACATGGTACGGGCAGATGTGTACTCCTGAAGGTGTACCCATTGAAGAAAATATTCGCATCGCTGAGGAAGCAATTAAGAAAAGAGCTGAAATCGATCGCGAAAAACAACAACAACGGGAAAAAGCACAGGAGGATCGATTACGCCAAACATTAGAACGGGAAATTGAGGCAAAACTTCGATCGCAAATTGAATTAGAAGTCGAACAGAAGTTGCAGGAAAACTTAGAAAAAGAAATTGAGGCTCTGATAAGTGCGATCGCCCAATTTTTAGCGTCAACCACCAGCTTACCATCAAGACTGGCAGGGTCGATCGCACTTTTGGCAATTCGTGCCGGAATTGAAGATTTTTGCGATTTTTAGAATGGGCGATCGAATTGAGTGCGATCGGGACTTATGCGCTTCGTCAGAGAAACCGGGTTTTTTGCAAAATCTGCGGGCTGTAACGAAGTATTCCCGCAAAAACCCGGTTTCTGACCACCCGTGCGTAAATCCTAAAAATTTCAAAAAAAGGATTGAAGGGGATCTCGATCGCCTTTTCAGTCGTCTTTAGACGACTTGAGCTTTGAGGCGGGGGTTTCAACCCCCGACGGACTGTTGCAAGAAGTGCAAAAACTAAATCAAAAATCAGTTTACCCTTCCAAAACCTCAACCAAATCTTCGATCATCAAATCGAAGACAGCAGCAAGTTTCTGCAAAGCCGTGTAGTCCACCGTTGCCATTTTGGGAGCTTGGGCGTATTTTTTAACCGTGCTGTAGGGAATTCCCGTTCTGTCAGAGACTTCTTTCAGCGTCCAACCCTTTTCCTGGGCTAGTTATCGAACTCGCAACCGTATTAGCCCCATCTTCCCGCTGATAAATCAGTTTATTGTTCCAAAATCTCAACTAAATCTTCGATCGCAATATCGAACGCACGGGCCATCTTGTCCAAAGCTGTGTAGTCTACAGTTGCCATACCTGGAGAACTGGCATAGGTGGCGATCGTAGTGTATGGAATACCCGTTCTGTTGGAGACTTCCCTAAGAGTCCAACCCTTCTCTTGAGCAAGTTCTCGAACTCGCAGTCTAATTCGTCCCATTCCGCCCTTGACAATTACGACTACTCGTAATTTAATGAATATACAATTAACAGCGATCGCCCTCCGACCTGAGAAATCTAGAGCGATCGCCTTTCATTCACCACCCACAAAAGTGGGAAGGATTTTCCTATGATACCAAAACAATCGACATATCGCGATCGACTTGTGCCTTGGTGCATAATTCGCCACCTCCCCAACTGTCAGCGGTTAACAGTCGCCCGTTTCAGCCGCCGCCCCGATGCCGAATCTTACCTAAATGCACTGCGCCGCTTAATGCCCGCAGTCCCGCATACAATTGTTTTCGTGAATGCGCTGTCTGTCTTAGATGAAAACAGCGTTCCAATTCCGATGCAATTGTCGATCGAAGTTTAAGCGTTGAAAAGTGTGAACAACAGGTAAGATGCCGGTTCCACAAACATTAAAATATGTTGTGGGGTGGGCCGGAGAGCCCGCCCAAGAAACAGGCAAGATGCCTGTTCCAGAAATATTCAACTAAACTAGAAATAGATTTGAGTCAAGGAGTCACATCAATGCCATCTCCCTTTACCGGTATGGATCCGTATTTAGAGCATCCCGAACTCTGGCCTGCCCTACATCACTTGTTAATTAGTGAAATTTTTAGATTTTTGTCTCCCCAACTGCGTCCTAAGTATTTAGTCTCGTTCGAAGTGAGAATGTATGAAACCGCTGACGACAATTTATCAATTGGCATTCCTAATGTAAACGTAATTCAGCCAAGAACTACAACCGAATTAATCACATCAAACGTAGCCGTTGCAGCGCCACCAACACAACCCTTGACAGTAAATATTCCCATGCCCTACCAGGTTCGGGAAGGCTATTTAGAAATTAGAGAAAGAGGAAACCAAGAACTAATCACCCTGATTGAAATCCTCTCGCCTAGCAATAAGCGCACAGGAAAAGGACGACAAATGTACGAAGAAAAGCGAGAAGAAATTTTATCCAGTCGCACTCATTTAATTGAAATAGATTTATTGCGGCGCGGTCAAAAAATGCCAGTTATTGGCCATGACATTGAAAGCCACTATAGTGTTTTGGTGTGTCGGGGAAATCGCCGTCCCAGAGCAGATTTGTACGCTTTTAACCTGCAAAACCCGATGCCTGCCTTTCCTTTGCCGCTGCGATCGGGCGATACCGAACCTATAATCAATTTGCAGGAATTATTCACTCAAACTTACGACATAGCAAGTTACGACCTCAAGATAGATTATCGCAACTGGGAAGTCATACCACCGCTGTCAGAAGCCGATACAATTGGGGCAGATGCTTGGTTGCGCGATCGAGGATTGCGGTGAATTTAGTTAGATTATATCGGGTTAATTATCACAAATACCGTAGGGGCGGGTTCACCCTAATCTACAACACAAGTGAGAAATTCAGATAAACCCGCCCCGGCCGCGACTATGACTCAAATTGCTTAACAGCTAAACATCTTGGCTTTGCATCAACCGCTGCTTCAAACGCGCCGGATCTCCCCGATCGACAACTTGGCCCTTTTCCAACAAAAAAGCCCCATCGCAGAAATTCAACTCATCCAAACGGTGAGTCACCCACAAAGCCGTAATCCCGCGATTTTTCACCAACCGCTGCACCGCCGCCACCAAATCCAACTGAGAATCAGGATCTAACAAAGCCGTCGGTTCATCTAACAGCAAAATTTCGCAGTGACGGGCGATCGCCCCAGCAAGAGCAATTCGCTGCTTCTGGCCCCCACTCAAAGCATAAATCGGCCGTCGCTGCAAATCCAGCAAATTCACAGCCTCCAAAGCCTCCGCCACCCTCTCCCGCACCTGAACATTAGAAAGCTTTTCCTCCACCAAACCAAAAGCCACATCCGCACCCACCGTCGGCATCACCAATTGGTGATCGGGGTTTTGAAACACAAAACCCACCCGCCCACTCAGGTCAATTTCCCCCGACTGGGGGTGCAGCAGCCCAGCCATCAGCCTCAACAGCGTAGACTTGCCGCTGCCGTTAGTGCCCAAAAGCATCCAAAACTCGCCCTTGGGTACATCCAGAGAGCAACCTTGCAACACTCGATCGCCCGACGGCCAGCAAAAACCCAAATCCCGCACAGCAACGGCTGACTGGCTCATATCGGCACCAACACCCCCAGCCCTCATTCTGCTGTCATCGAGACAAAACCAGGGGATCTGCCTGTAGATGACGCCCCCGATTTCTGAGAAACCACCACCCCAGAAATCTCGCTGCTGAGTACAGCCACCTTTTTCTCAGGATTTTTCTCGCAGGTGAGTTCCAAAATTTGCGGTTGGGAGTTGCGAATCGCCGCCAGTACCTGCTGGTAAACAGTCTCAGCGTCCTCCTCCAACTTCCGCTGCACCGACAGCGAGACGGGCGTATTTTTCACAATGATGTCAATGCTGAACATATAGTCTTAAAAACCTAAGTTTGGAGCTCTCTCCTCAGTATATATATAGGACTTACCCACGGAAACCCAGTTTCTTAGAAAAATCAGAGGTTGAGGGCGATACATCTACCAAGCCACGGGGCTTCTGACGCAAAGCGCAGAGACTCCTATATAGTAGAAGTTCCCAAATGCAGGGCAAAGACTTCGGGGACTTCGAGGGCTTCGGGGACTTCGCACAAGTCAAAAGTCAACAGCCAAAAGTTTTTTAAGAAAAACTTGCTCTTGTAAAGAATTACCTCTATAATCGTCAATACGGTAAAGAAAAGTAAAGTCTGTTCATAATCCAACTTGTTTTCTGCTAAGCAGAGGCAACGGTGGAAAACTCATGACTAGAGACAGATCCGTTGTAATTATATCCATTTGGAGATTTGCGTAAATGACAATCGCAGTCGGACGCGCCCAGACCGAAAGAGGCATATTTGATGTACTCGACGACTGGCTCAAACGCGATCGCTTCGTCTTCGTAGGCTGGTCTGGCATCCTGCTATTCCCCTGCGCCTACCTAGCCATCGGTGGCTGGTTAACAGGCACCACCTTCGTCACATCCTGGTACACCCACGGTTTGGCAAGTTCCTACCTCGAAGGAGCCAACTTCCTCACGGTAGCCGTCTCCACCCCAGCCAACAGCCTCGGACACTCCCTGCTGTTCCTGTGGGGCCCCGAAGCACAGTGGGACTTTACCCGCTGGTTCCAACTCGGTGGGCTGTGGACATTCGTAGCCCTCCACGGCGCCTTCGCACTGATCGGCTTTTGCCTGCGTCAGATTGAAATCGCCCGTTTGGTAGGCATCCGTCCCTACAACGCCCTAGCATTCACCGGCCCCATCGCCGTGTTTGTTTCGGTGTTCCTGCTTTACCCCTTGGGTCAATCAGGCTGGTTCTTCGCCCCCAGTTTCGGCGTCGCAGCAATTTTCCGCTTTTTGCTATTCCTGCAAGGCTTCCACAACTGGACGCTCAACCCCTTCCACATGATGGGCGTTGCAGGCATCTTGGGCGGCGCGCTGTTGTGCGCCATCCACGGTGCAACCGTAGAAAACACCTTGTTTGAAGACGGCGAAGGCTCAAACACCTTCCGCGCCTTCAACCCAACTCAGTCAGAAGAAACCTACTCGATGGTGACAGCCAACCGTTTTTGGTCGCAAATCTTCGGAATTGCCTTCTCCAACAAACGCTGGTTGCACTTCTTCATGCTGTTCGTACCTGTCACAGGCTTGTGGATGAGTTCCATTGGCATCGTCGGTTTAGCATTAAACCTGCGCGCCTATGACTTCGTATCACAAGAATTACGCGCTGCTGAAGATCCTGAGTTTGAAACGTTCTACACTAAGAACATTCTGCTTAACGAAGGCATTCGTGCTTGGATGGCTCCGACAGACCAACCCCACGAAAACTTCATCTTCCCTGAAGAAGTTCTGCCTCGCGGTAACGCACTGTAATCAGCGCGAAATATCAAAATTTCCAGCATTTTAAAAGGGTAAGATCAAGCAGTTTAGGCTTTACCCTTAATGCTTAAAAAGCTCCTGCCTGGTGGCGGGAGCTTTTTGTTTCCAGGAGTCGATCGAATTAGCGCCCTAAAAAAAGTTGATTTTGTACAAAAACCAACTCTCCTTGTAGCTAGAACAACTTGTGTCTTTATATCTCGTGAACTATCCTATCTATCTGGCAAGAAATCGATCGACCTTTCCGCGCCGCCAGATTTGCAATGCACCTGATAACCGCACAGCCCGGATTTTGAAGAAAATATAGACAAATGGCTAAAACTGCGATCGTCCGCTTGCTGTAGAGATCGATCAAAGACCTTGCAGCAGCAGTAATTTGCCCTCATCTTACAAAAATCTCAATTTGCATCCCCCACTTCTAATTCCTTGTGTTATTCTAATAATTGTGAATACTAGAATGATACTCAGAACGCAAGTTCTTCTGGTAACGCTGGCAATGGCTAGCGCACAAATCATCACCTTAAATCTTGTATTTAGGTGATGTGCGTTCCAATATTAAGCCATTTAGCTAAACCTGGAGGTGATGCCCATGATAGAAAGTAGTAAACGCATGGGTCATCAGATTGGAAACTACCGGCTGTGCGCCGGGGCCGCTCACTAGCAGTCAGCCGTCGTCTCCAACGGGAAACGACTTCCACGGGGAACCAGGCTGAGCTAGGGATTCTCCCGGCAGTCAGGTTCTAATCTGAAGACCCGCTAGACCGCTCTCACCTCAAATAGTGTTAAATCTTGAGTATTAAAACTTGAGGCTCAACACTATTGGTGAGAGCGGATAGTTTTTGGTCAGGGTTTCTACACATGGGCAGTTAATCTGCCACTGCTAATCCCAAAGAAAAAAAATTATGGCTAACCTACTTAACAATACTGAAATTCAAGAGCGCGTCAGTCAATTGTCAGGCTGGACGGTTGAAGGCAAACAACTGCGCTCTACCCGTATATTTAAAGATTTTATCGAAGCGATCGCCTTTGTGAATAAGTTGGTCGCCCCCTCAGAAGCCGCAGCACATCACCCCGATATAGAAATTTCCTACAACAAAGTTACACTTAACTTGACAACTCACGATGCCGGAGGCTTAACTGAGAAAGACTTTGCGCTAGCCCAAGAGATTTCTGCGCTAGATTAAAAGAGTGCCAGTTGACCCAACAAGAGTCCCCGCTAGAGAAAAGCTCGCAAATAAAAAATCGACTTGGGGTTAAAATCGGGTGTGAAAAAGTCGAGAGGCCCAACGTTCAATGTATAACAGGCTATTCCCCATCATCCGACCATGATCGTATTTGAAAAGCCAGAGTTCAAGAACGAGTCTGCTGCAGCCGAAAAAACCGATCTGATAGAAAAGCTTTTAGATATTGGCGCTGCTCTGTCGAGCGCCCAAGATTTGGGCGACTTGTTAAACTTAATTTTATCCAAAAGTAGGGAAATTACCTACAGCGATGCTGGCAGCGTTTACTTAGTAGATCACAGCGACGATACATCTAAGCTGCTGTTCAAGGTAGCCCAAAATGCTTCTAAACCGAGCCTGTCGTTTAAAGAGTTTGCCCTGCCACTGACAGACAAAAGTTTGGCGGGATACGTGGCAATTACCGGTCAAAGTTTGAACCTATCTGATGCCTACGACTTACCCCCCGGCGTACCCTATCGGCTAGATAGCAGTTTTGACAGGGATATTGATTACCGCACTTGCTCGGTAATGGTACTGCCGATGCAAAACCGACAGGGGGAGACAATAGGTGTACTGCAACTGATCAACCGCAAAACAAAGCCAGATACGGTGCTGACAGCAGACAATGCCTGGGAAGCGACGCAGCAGTATTCGGAGTGGGAAGAAAGGATAGTTCGATCGCTCGCTTCTCAAGCAGCAATCTCGATCGAGCGCAATCAACTCCAAGACAGCATAGAACACTTGTTCGAGGGCTTCGTCAAAGCCTCGGTGCAAGTCATAGAAGCCAGAGACCCCTGTACCTACGGCCATTCAGAACGAGTAGCAGCCCTGACAGTACGCCTGTCAGAAGAAGTAAACACCGTCAGCAGCGGACGACTGCGCTCTATTTACTTTAACAACCGCCAAATTCAAGAACTTCGCTACGCCGCCCTGCTGCACGATTTTGGCAAAATAGGAGTGCCAGAAGCAGTTTTGACCAAACAGAAAAAGCTCTACCCCGCACAGCTAGAAATCATTCGCCACCGCTTTGGCTTAGCTCAACGGACGCTGGAAATGGAATGCGTCCAGTCTAAATATAAATACTTGCTGGAGCATTCAGCCTACCGAAAACACCCGATCCAGGAGCCAGAGTGCGCTCACTGCCAGCAAATCGAACAGCTAGACACTAAGCTAGCAGAGGCGAAAACCAGATTAGCAGAATACTGGGAAGTGCTGCTAGAGGCAAACGAGCCTCACATTTTGGCAGCAGAACCCCTAGCTCAACTGCGAGAGATTTCTCGACAAACTTACAGAGATATAGATGGGGCAAAGAAACCTTTGCTGAACCCAGACGAGATATTGCAACTGATGGTGTCGAGGGGCAACCTGACGCCGGAAGAACGATCGGCAATAGAATTTCACGTAACTCACACTTACGAGTTTCTGAAACAAATTCCTTGGACAAAAGATTTAAAAAATGTTCCAGACATTGCCTACGGACATCACGAAAAACTCGACGGCACAGGCTATCCGCGAGGTTTAAACAAGTCAGAAATTCCAATTCAAGCACAATTGATGACGATCGCGGATATTTACGACGCCCTGACAGCAGGCGATCGCCCCTACAAGCGAGCTCTGCGAACAGAGGCAGCGATGAAAATTTTGCGGCAAGAAGCAGCTCACAATAAAATCAACGCCGATTTGTTAGAATTGTTCGATCACCGCCAAGTCTTTAGCGTTCTGGGACACAGCTTGGATGTTAAAGTCGAATCAGCCTAGACGAGTCGGGCGTGCTGTGCTAAAAAGTAAATAGGCGATCGGGTGCTGTCTAGTGTTATCCGTCAAATCAAGCCACAGCCCAATCCTGGCATGGTTTTGACGCCGTTGAGTAAAGGTTTAAAAACAGGCTTTCTGCAGCCGTCAGTCACATCTATATACTCAGTCAGCCCAAAAGAATCAAAAGAAAAAGTGAATTTTAGGTCTCTTTTTAGAGTATGCTAGTTGAGCAACGACTGACCACATAGAAGACTAGAAAAGTTTCTCTGTAATCGGTGTGAGGATGAGAGTGAATATGTCGAAATTTTTGTGGAGTTACTTACTAATCAGCCCAGCAGTCTTAGGAGCTACCCTAGTAGTTTCTTCGAGCGCGATGGCAGCAGACGCTCAGCAGGCTGCTGATGCGCTCAATCCCGCTGCAGCCAAAGCAGAAACCGCTGAAACCTCCGAAGCGAAACTAAATGCTTTAGCTGCTGTTTCCGAAACAACAGCAGAAACCGCTGAAACCTCCGAAGCGAAACTAAATGCTTTAGCTGCTGTTTCCGAAACAACAGCAGCCTCCGAGCCAGTAGAAGAAATTTCCCAAGTCGCTGGCAGCGAAACCCAGGCAGCGATGGCAGATTTGGCCACGCCTACAACTGAAAGTGCGATCGTCGGAGCCAACACAGCCCCTGCTGAGGTAGAACCCCAAGCGGCATCACAACGTACAAGTGAATCTTTAGCCGCAGTTGAGCAAACAGTAGCTCAACCAGTAGAAAATTCTGCCCCGGCAGCCCAACTAGAAATTCCAGCCCCGGCAGCTACCGCTCGAGTGGAGCAAATCGGTGCAGTTCAATTAGAAACTCCAGCCCCGGCAGTGGCAGAGTCGGCAGAACAAAGTTTGCCACAACCGGCTGAATCTTTAGCTCAAACTGTCGCACCACAAGAGCAAAACCCAGCCGCCACATTAGAACAGCTCAACGAGTACAGCAGCGAAGGTGCTGCCGGGGGCGAAACTCAAGGTCAAGTTACCTCTGTTTCCCAACTCTCCGACGTGCGGCCCACAGACTGGGCATTCCAAGCACTGCAATCCCTAGTCGAGCGCTACGGCTGTATTGCCGGTTATCCCGACGGAACTTTCCGCGGCAACCGGGCCATGACTCGCTACGAATTCGCAGCCGGTTTAAATGCTTGCTTAGACAAGGTAAGCGAGCTAATTAGAGGTGGCACTGGCAACTTCGCTACGAGAGATGACTTGGCAGCCCTCCAACGGCTCCAAGAAGAATTTGCAGCGGAACTGGCAACCCTGCGCGGTCGCGTCGATGCTTTGGAATCTCGGACAGCCGAACTCGAAGCCAACCAATTCTCCACCACTACCAAGCTGACTGGGGAAGCAATTTTTGCTCTCAGCGACGACTTTAGTAGCGACGTTAGCGTTTTTGGCAGAGACGGCGAAAGAATCGGCAGCAACAATAACGAAGCTGTCTTCCAACAACGGGTGCGTCTCAATTTAAACACTAGCTTCACCGGCAGAGACTTGCTGCTGACCAGGCTTCAAGTCGGCAACGGTCAAAGATTTAACCTTGGGGCTACCAGCGAAGGCACTCAAACTTGGAATTTTGTCGGCAGAACCGACAACGTTGTTGCCCTCGACACCTTGCTGTACAAGTTCCCCGTCGGTCAGCGACTGAACGTTAGCCTGATAGCTAACGCTGGCGTTTGGGACGACATTATGCCGACTGTCAACCCTTACTTTGAAGACTTTGACGGCGGTAACGGGTCATTGAGCACCTTTGGACAGCGGAACCCGATTTATCGTTTGGGCGGTGGCGCAGGTATCGGCTTTGACTATGCCTTCGGTGGCAGGGGCTTGCTGGGCGGCGTGTTCGGCCCGACTTCTCTGTCCTTCGGTTATTTGGCGTCAAATGCAGCCAGTCCGGCTAGGGGTGCAGGCTTGACGAACGGCGACTACGCGGCGATGGGTCAGTTGACTTTTACCCCCGGACGCAACTTGCAAGTTGCTTTCAACTACAACCACGGTTACTTTAGCAGAGGTAACTTTGGGTTTGACAATGCTTTATCCAATGGGCCAGGCAGTCTCGGCGGTTTCACAGGTACCGGCGTGGCTAATTCTCTCAACGGTTTGAGCGAAGGCTTTGAGGGCTTCAATGCTCGCAAAGTTGTCAGCAACTCCTACGGTGCTCAGGCTTCGCTGCGACTGAGCCCGAGATTTATCCTGGGTGGCTGGGCTGGTTTAACCAATGCCCGCATTCTCGGCATCGGCGATGCGAGAATCTGGAACTACGCTGTCACCTTGGCTTTGCCCGATTTAGGGAAAGAAGGCAACTTGCTAGGGTTCGTGGTAGGTCGTGAGCCTTACTTGGATAAACTTGAAGCTGCAAGCAGTTTGCGGAGCTTCCGCAACGATGATTCCTATCACGTCGAAGGGTTCTACAAGTTTCAGCTCTCTGACAACATTTCTGTTACTCCGGGCGTGATTTGGGTGACAAATCCTAATCAAGATGACCGTAATGATGACATCATCATTGGTACTCTGAGAACTACTTTCACGTTCTAAGAGCGGGTTAGAGGAGGCAGGGAGGTTATAACATAACCTCTCTGCTGGCCACTCTAAAGCCCAAGTTTAGCCCTGCCTAGCGCAGGGCTTTTTTGTTTGCGGCAGGAAGGGGGCGCCAAGAATATATTAAAAATTAAAAATTATCAGTCATAGAGGCAGACAACCAGTTTCTTGAGGTAAGACAGTGGTGGAAGGGGAGGGAGTTGAAACGAGAAACTGGGTTTGTTGGGTTCAGATTGCCGATCGCGTTCCAACGATCGAGTGATGAAAGTCGATTAAGTTCAGTGGAAAACCGGGGTATAATAAAAGGTAAAGTTAGGAGTTAGAATTTGGAACTCAACATTGAGGAGAATTTTAAAATCTGACTTCGGAGTTGATAATTCTGGTATTGGAAGCAATTATGGTAGAACTCTCCTGTAAAAGCGAATACGCAATCTTAGCTTTGCTGGAGCTTGCCGATTGCTACGATGAAGGCGAGCCTCTGCAAATTCGCCAGATAGCGGCTCAGCAAAATATTCCCGATCGATATTTAGAGCAGTTGCTGGCTACCATGAGACGCTGCGGGCTGATTCGTAGCCAGCGAGGAGCTAAGGGAGGTTATATATTGGCGAGGGAACCGTGGAAAATTACACTCCTAGAAATTATCAACTGTCTCGAAGGCTCAGAGTTCGATCGCTCTGAAAAAGACTCGCCCGCTCAAACTGTAGAAAGTGCGGTGATTTGGGAAGTTTGGCAAGAAGCTCGATCGATTGCCAACTCAGTTTTGCAAAAATATACGCTACAGGATCTGTGCGAAAAGCGCAATGGCAGACGGCAGCTCGATATCATGTATTACATCTAGTTAATATTGCCAACTAGGAATTAACATTTACTTTCAACCACAAACTGACAAAGATTATGCGTATTGCTGGCGACATTACAGAATTGGTAGGGCGGACGCCCTTGGTGCAACTCAACCGCATTCCCCAAGCCGAAGGCTGCTTGGCTCGGATTGTGGTAAAACTCGAAGGCATGAACCCGGCAGCATCGGTGAAAGACCGGATCGGTGTGAATATGGTCAATCAAGCCGAGGCCGAAGGGCTGATTGCTCCGGGAAAAACGGTTTTAGTGGAACCGACTTCTGGCAATACCGGAATTGCTCTGGCAATGGTGGCAGCGGCTAAGGGCTACCAGTTGATTTTGACCATGCCGGATACGATGAGCACGGAACGCCGATCGATGCTGCGAGCTTACGGGGCCCAACTAGAACTGACTCCCGGAATTGAGGGCATGAGTGGCTGCATCCGCCGCGCTCAAGAGATTGTGGACAAAACTCCCAATGCCTATATGTTGCAGCAGTTTCGGAATCCAGCAAACCCGCAGGTTCACCGTTCGACAACGGCTGAGGAAATTTGGGAAGATACAGACGGCGAAGTGGATTTCCTGATTTCTGGGGTTGGGACTGGCGGTACGATTACGGGTATCTCGGAGGTGATTAAGTCCCGGAAACCCGAGTTTAAGGCGATCGCAGTTGAGCCGGCTAACAGTCAGGTACTTTCCGGCGGAAAGCCTGGGCCTCACAAAATTCAAGGTATCGGTGCTGGTTTTGTACCGCCGGTGCTGAATGTGGATTCGATCGACGAAATTATAGTTGTTACGGATGACGAGGCGATCGCCTACGGCCGTCGCTTAGCCAGAGAAGAAGGACTTTTGTCGGGTATTTCCAGCGGTGCGGCACTATGTGCGGCGGTGAAAGTCGGCAAGCGTCCCGAAAATGCAGGGAAATTGATTGTGATGATTCAGCCTAGCTTCGGCGAACGCTATCTGAGCACTCCCTTGTTCCAAGATCCAGAACTCAATCTGGCGATGGCCCTCAACTAGGCTAGCCTCCGGCCCAAGTCGCAGAAACACAGGGCAGGGCGTAGACTGTACGCTCTGCTTGGCTTTTTAGTAGATGAAAGAATGGCGATAGATTGTAGCTTTCTCGATCGCGATCGATATCGTTTCCGGTTGCATCGGAATGATTTAACCGCAGAGGGCGCAGAGAACGCAGAGGGAGAGAATACAGAGATGAATACAGGACGATGCTACCGGATTTGATATGATGCCGATTTTCTGAAGGCGCTTTTTTTTGAACCGCTTTCGGCGTGTTAGCGAAGCGGGCGCTGACCGCTTTTGTGGCGAAGGAAGAGAAAAGAAAAGAAGGAGCTAACTGTTGGCGGGAGCAGCGCTATATGAGTTCCCAAGGTCGATCGGCTTACCACTTCCAAAGCCTCAATGTTTTTCTAAAATAGATTTATGATAAGTTGAAAACTGAGTTTTTTTACTGACAATCTTTGACATTTATATCAGATAAATACTTAAAAACTTAGCAAAAAATGATATTTTTGTCAAGCACTTTTTCACAGATTATCCAGATTTCAAGGAAATAACAGCGTGTCTTCCGTTATCAATCACTACAAAACCCTAAAGATTAGCCCAAGCGCAACACAAGCCGAGATTAAACAAGCATACCGCCGTTTAGTCAAATTATTTCATCCAGACAGTCGCAGCGACACAGCGGGTCACGAAGAGATTGTCCGCCTCAATGCAGCCTATGAAATATTAGGAGACCCCCAGCACAGACAATCTTACGATCGCCAATTTTCCGAGCAAACCGAACAGCAATCACCAGCCGCACCAAACGTCAGCCGCCAGCAAACACAAACAGCAAGGGACGCGGATGAACTAATGGAACAGTGGCTGATTAAAGTATACAAACCCGTCAATAGAATGCTCAACAGTATCTTGAAGCCGCTTAAAAAAGAAATAGACGAATTGTCCGCAGATCCATTTGATGACGAACTGATAGAAAAGTTTCAACTTTATATCGAAACCAGCCGCGAGTTCCTCAAAAAAGCTCATAACTTTCTTACATCAATGCCTAATCCATCTAATGTAGCCGGAGTTGCCGCTCATCTCTACTACTCTATCAATCAAGTCGGAGACGGCATAGAAGAATTGTATTTATTTACCCTCAATTATGACGATCGCCACTTGCACACCGGTCAAGAACTGTTTAGAATTGCCGCTAGACTGCGGCGGGAAGCGCAGGAGGAATTAAAAATTAAAGTTTAATAAAAGCAGATTGTTCCCTCTTCCCTCTTCCTTCTTCCTTCTATCCTTTACATCCGTTACATCCGTTACAAAATCCGTTGCCGAACTTCCCTCTTCCTTCTTCCTTCTATCCTTTACATCCCGTACATTGCTCGTTGCCGAACTTCCCTCTTTCAAATTCCAAAAAGAACTTGAATGCGCTTGCGAATTTTAATAAAAGGAGTTTGTCCCAGAGAGTCGCCATCCAACAATCCCAAGTCTCTCAAAGCTTGCTGGGGTTCCGACAATTTTTGAGCAATCTGATCGGCTAAATTGGGTTGTTCTCTTAAAAGTTTTTGCAAATCGTGACGTTCCACCACAAACAAAATTGCATCTTCGCTAGTTTTAACAGTCGCCGTTCTCGGAGTACCCAACAGCAAAGATATTTCCCCAAAAAACTCGCCCTCATGAAGCGTAGCAATATACTGATCGGCTTTTTGAGAAAGAACTTCTACAGTACCCGAAAGAATAATATAAAAAGAATCGCCTGGGTCATTTTCTTTACATACCACCTGTCCCGCTGGAAACAGTTGTCGGTAGCCATATTCAATTAACTGCCGCAGTTCTAAATCCGTACACTGTTCAAAATAAGTTACTCGCCGCAACAAATCTCGCAGCGTCCAATTATTAGGGGATTTAGGTACGGGATTTTTAGGTTCAGAAAGGGTGGAATTAGATTTTAAATCTGCTGAATGTTTGGTATTCTGCGGAAAAACTTTGCCGTTGGAATTCTCGTCTTTGTTATTGTGAAAAAAATGAGTTAACTCTTGCGGATTTCGCAGCCACAAATCCCGCTGTGGAAAAGGGATTTCGATATTTCGGTGGCGAAACTCGTAATCTATTAAAAAATTTACTGCACTTTTAATAGCATCGCTTTCCTGTGGCTGGTCAATCCAAACTAAAAGTTCAAAATTTAAAGCGTTATCTCCAAAACCGCGAAACCATACTTTAGGAGAAGGATGGGACAAGACATTCGATTCCATCCGCGCCGCAATTAATAGTGCTTCCGTAACTATTACTGGGTCAGATCCGTAAGCAACACCGACGGGGATGTGGAGGCGACATCTGGGGTCTCTGTAACTCCAGTTAATAATGTTAGTTTCGACAAACTTAATATTTGGTACGATCACAAATAGTCCGTCAATTGTTTTAATAATTGTGGAACGGATCGAAATTGTTTCGACTGTTCCTAATAAATTGTCTATTTCAATAAAGTCTCCGACTCTAATTTGGTGTTCAAATAGCAGGGTGAGACCGCTGATAAAGTTGCTGGCTAGATTTTGCAAGCCGAAGCCGAAACCAATGCCGACAACCCCAGCTAAAACGGTGAGAGACGTGAGGTTGAGGCCGGCACTTTGCAGGACAAATATACAGCCAAGAGTTGCTAAAATATAGCTAATGATGGTGGAAATTGCTTCTCGACTGCCACGATCCAATCCCATCCGAACTAGCAAACTGCGCTTGATTCCTTCACTGATAATCTTAGCTATAATCAAGGCAAATATAGCTAAGATTATGAGTTTGACGATCGCACTGATGGACAGATGAGTGTCCCCGATATAGAATAGCGGGGTTGTCATCGCACCCCAGAAATGTTCAAAAAAGCGATCGGCTCGTGCAGTAATCGAATTCATTAATATTTGGTAATGGGTAAATGGTGATTAGTTTTTAGCGCAACTGAACCGCAAACTGCTAACTATTGCAGAGCTTAGGGGAAAAACTCGAACTGTGGAGTGTCCTGTGTGGCAAAAAAGGTCTATTCCCTACCCTTCGGGAACGCTTCGCCAAGGGGATAGATACGCACGCGCGTACTTTCTCAAAGACTCGTAACTGATGGGTTAGTAACAGATGGCGAGAAACTGTTTTGTAGCGGTATTTTCGGCCGGATATCTGTGTTGTGGCGTAAAATGGGATCTGTGGCTCGATCGATCGCCGACTTGTTGCCAATATTGGGAAAATTGGTAGAAATTCATTTACAGCACCCTCAAATAATCGAAAAATTCCAGCAAAAATTAGTTTATCCTTAAGAAGCGAGTCCTTTACAGAACTTAACAAGCTTACCCTACTTGACTTTTATGCAGTGCATCATCAATCGTCGGGCACAGTTTTCGGCGAGTCACCGGTACTGGCTGCCGGAGTTAAGCGAAGCCGAGAACTTTGAGCGGTTTGGCCCAACTGCCCGCGCACCGGGACACGGACACAATTACGTTCTTTACGTTTCCATGATAGGCGAACTCGACGAGTACGGCATGGTGCTCAACCTGTCTGATGTCAAGCACGTCATCAAGCGGGAAGTTATCAAGGATCTCGATTTTTCCTTTCTCAACGAAGCGTGGCCGGAATTTGAGCAGACTCTGCCAACTACCGAAAACATAGCACGGCAAATTTGGCTGCGCCTAGCCCCTCATTTGCCTGTGACCAAAATTCAATTGTTTGAACATCCCGAACTTTGGGCTGAATATTTAGGAAACGGAATGGAAGCTTATCTAACTTTGTCCACTCATTTTAGCGCGGCCCATCGGTTGGCTCGTCCCGATTTGAGCTTTGAAGAAAACTCGGAAATTTACGGCAAATGTGCTCGTCCCAACGGTCACGGTCACAATTATCATTTAGAGGTGACTGTTAAAGGGGAAATGGATGCGCGGACTGGCATGATTGCTGATTTGGGAGCTTTGCAAAAAGCCGTTGATGATTATGTTGTTGAACCGTTCGATCACACTTTTTTAAATAAGGATATTGCTTATTTTGAGAAGGTTGTGCCTACTGCGGAGAATATAGCTGTTCGGATCGGGCAATTATTGCGATCGCCCGTTCGGGAATTGGGCGCCGAGTTGCACAAGATTAAACTGATTGAAAGTCCGAATAATAGCTGTGAAATTTACGGTGCTGATTTAGAGGAAGTGGCGGCACAAAGTCAGCAGCCGGAAGCGATTTTAGCTAAGGTTTAGATTTAAAAATCGCATCGTTTGGGGCGGGTTCACCCGGATCTTTGGCTAATTGTGCAGATTGGTGAAGCCCGCCCTACCAGCCTAATGATGATTCCGAGAGTTTTTCAACCGGATTAGCGGGACTTAAACAAATTTTAAGCCCAAACAAAGCCTAAACTGGCTTTATAAGCGGAGAATACGTCCCAATTTTGGTT
>NZ_JAUBTG010000053.1:0-44984 GCF_036702395.1 Microcoleus sp. D3_18_C2
CCGTGGGAGTTGGAGTTTCCGCAGGCGTCGGAGTTCCCGTGGGAGTTGGAGTTTCCGCAGGCGTCGGCGTCGGAGTTCCCGTGGGAGTTGGAGTTTCCGCAGGCGTCGGCGTCGGAGTTCCCGTGGGAGTCGGAGTTTCCGCAGGCGTCGGAGTTCCCGTGGGAGTCGGAGTTTCCGCAGGCGTCGGCGTCGGAGTTCCCGTGGGAGTTGGAGTTTCCGCAGGCGTCGGAGTTCCCGTGGGAGTTGGAGTTTCCGCAGGCGTCGGCGTCGGAGTTGGAGTTGTATCTACAATAGTCAAAACAGCACTAGAAATTGCTCCTAAATCTGCTTTGTTAGTGGGATTGTTCAGAGTTAAATTAACAGTTTCCTTCTCTTCTATCTCTGAATCATCCACAATTGGAATCGTGAAAGTTTGAGTAGTTTCGCCAATGCCAAAATTTAATGTTCCCGATTTCTGGTTATAGTCACTACCAGCATTAGCAGTGCCATTACTTGTACTGTAACTGACAGCAGCAGCCACATTAGCATCAGTGCGAGTAACGGTAATTGTGGCAAATTGACCGTTTTCATTAACGCTGTAGTTGGCGTTGCTGAAATTAAATGTGCCTGGATTAGTGAGGTTGATAATGAACGATTGGGTATCAGAAGTATCGAGTCCTTCGTTATCTCTACCGCCATTATCTCTCAGGTTTAGAGTTATATTAGCACTGCCGATCGCCCCCGGCATCGGTGTAAAGGTTAGCGTCCCCACCGAGTCGATCGCAGGTTGTACACTAAACAAAGCAGCATTATCATTCCCTACCACTTGAAAAGCCACAGTTTGTCCTGATTCGTTAGGGCCTGGAGAAATCGCAGTCGCCCATCCGGGGATGGTTTGTGGCCCCGAATTGCTGCTGAGAGTGCGATCGACCCCTTTGACAAACGAAGGTGGATCGTTGACTGGATTAACTGCGATCGAACTTGTTAAACTATTAGTGCTAAACGGCGTTGTTCCCCCAGTAACTGAAGCATTGACGCCCGCAGTACCGCTGGCAACTCCGTTACTTCCATCCCACGCCCGAAAAGTAATTGTTGGTTCGCTTCCAGGGGTACTGTAATAGTCTGGGTTGGGTACAAAGCGGACTCTCGCAGGCGTTTGCAGGGAAACCCCCGTCAGGTTGATGTTAGCTTGCGCCGAGTTAGTGCCGTCACCGAGGAATAGAAAATTAGGAGTTTCGTAAGGATCTATCTGGTCGCTAAATCCTGAATAATCGCGCAGCGGGCCGGTTAGTATGATATCGCTGCCATCGGAAAGAAAGTAATTGTCACCTTGAACTCTGAGAGTGTAGTTAGTAGCAATATTGGTGTTATAAGCAACATTCTCTGCTGCAACAAATAAGCCGTTGGTTTGTCCGACTAGGTTGGGAGTAATGCCGTCGCCTTGTGCAAAGATATTGCCAGAGTTTTCAGATAGCCGCTGGAAACCGATTTCAATGGCTTTGCGATCGCTAGTAACAGCAACAATGCTAAAACCCGCCCGATTTTGATTAGTGCGGGATTCCGAGATAATTTGGAGATTAAAAGACAAGCTAAAGCCTGTAGTGCGATCGAGCGGGGGAAATGACGGATTTAAAGGATTATTTGTATAGCCAGCATAAATGCTATTGTCCGCACTGCTGTTTAAATTAACTCCATTACCGCTAAAAAATTCTGAAGCTGTAGCGGTAGGAGAAGCAAAATTTGAGTTAGTCAAAGACAGCCAATTTTGAGAACTGGGAGTGTTACCAAGTAAGCCATTATAAAGAGGAGTCGGGCCGAGCACTGTTGCTGAAGTTTCCGACACTGCACCGAAATTTGTCCAAGTATTGCCATCTGTTGAAAATTGCCAGTTACCGTTAGTATTGTCTGCAGCGGTGGCTGCGACACCCAAAGGATCGCCATTAGCGTCACCGCCTAACTCGCTAGTGAGGTTAAAAATACTAAAGCCTGTGTTATCGGCGCTGGGTATATCTTCATTAATTGCGATCGGCGGATTAACATTAGGAGTTGCCAAATTGGGAGCAATGTTAACCGATCGGTTGCGGAGACTGTTAATATAAATACTGTTAATTCCGCCGTTGGGCAAACCCAAGGAGCCGGGACTATCTATAGTATAACTAGCAGTTCTGTTGATGCCGCCAATAGCGCTGGAAAACTCAACATTACCCCCGTTGGGTGGTGCTGGAATTTGCACCTTAGCTGCACTCCCAAAGGCTCCGTGAGTTCCTGTTCCTGGACTCCTCCAGGCGATCGAATCTATTGTATCGGTATTTGTAGTGCTAGCATTATCAACATAAACAACATCTGACTCCGCGAAATTCCCATGAAAATTTCCGGCTGGGAGCAGCTTTGTCAAAAATCCACCTTGGGGACTCAATCGAATGTTCCAATCGTTGTTTGTTCCCGACGGTATGGGGTTGTAGGCAATCTCTTGATCGGCAGGCGAACCGCCGATCGTAAGTATTGTTCCTGCTTTAAACACAGGAGCAATACTTGCCATATTAGTAAATCGATAAGCTGAATATTTAGCTACTGTTGGCTCAGTTGAGTCGCCTACAAAATAGCTCTGAAGCTGAGTTGCGCTTACATCTTCCGTCAACAGCAGTTCCACATACTCATTCCCCTGGAATTGCCCGTCCCGCCGGAATTCGTTAATAATTATCTGTCCCATCTAGATGCACCTAAATTTGAGATGATTATGTATTAGCTGCCAACTACTATCAATTTTTTTACATTTAATTTTTATTTACGTAAATACACTGTCAGTAGTTTCTCCGTAAAGTGGCTTTTTTAAGTCATTTTTATTACTAAAATAATACCGGGAGTGCAGAGCAGTGTCAAGCAAAAGCTTGGAGTATTGTCGATCGCACTCCCGGACGCAAAAAGTGATTTGATACACTGCTCATAGGGGCAAGCTACGCGCTGTCAACCCTACATAATTAACTAAGGTGCGTACTCCGCACCTTAGTTAATTAATTTGTGCTTACCCGAAGATGGTAAAATCATTCAGACCGATCGCACTAGCTTGCACTCCATTCAAAGCAGCCAACAGTTGACCGTTCTCACCAATCCTGATGAAAGCTGCATTAGCGCTTTGGGTAATACTAAGTTGAGAAAAAGTTAGACCGCCCGCTAACACCAGCAAATCTTCACCTTTTGTGAAATCAGTAATTTGATCGCTGCCTTCACCTGCTGTTAAAACAAAGCGATCGCGCCCAATGCCGCCGCTGAGAATATCATTGCCCAAACCCCCAATCAGACAATCGTCACCTTTGCCGCCGTAGAGAGTATCGTTGCCCTCATCGCCACATAGCTTGTCACTACTGCGGTTGCCAAACATCAAATCATTGCCAGCAGCGCCGCACATGGAATCTGGCTCGCCGTTAAAGTCGATCGCACTATCTCCTAAAATAGTATCGTCCCCATCGCCGCCACAAATGCTATCACTGCCGCGATCGCCCAACAGCAGATCGTTGCCAGTACCCCCCACCACAACGTCATTGCCCTTGCCGCCATAAACAGTATCGTTGCCCTCGCCGCCGCTTAGAGTATCCGCAGCATCTCCCCCATTCAAGAAGTCGTTGCCAGCAGCGCCAAACAGCAAATCGCGTCCATTCGAGTCAGGGCTAGAGGGGTCAAAATTGCCTCCAAACAAGCAGTCGTTACCCTGAGCCCCAACCAGAGTGTCATTGCCCTTGTCACCCCAAATCAAGTCATCGTCTTTGCCACCGATCGCGACATCATCGCCCTTACCCGCAAAAATGAGATCGTTGCCGGCGTGGCCGTGGAGGTAATCATTGCCACCCCCACCAAACAGCAAGTCTCTGTCTGCATTCGGGCCAAGGGGGATATTGCTGGGCAGTCCCCCGTAAATATTGTCGTTGCCTTTTTCGCCCAGCAGAATGTCGTCGCCGTTGAAACCGCTGATAACGTCGTTGATATTGCTGCCAGTGAGGAAGTCGTCACCGTCAGTGCCGTTGAAAGTGCGATCGACAGAATTCGGGCCGGGAATCGAACTGATCGCGGGTAGGGTAATCTGTTCGCAAATGCAATCGCGATCGTCTGGAGTTCCCGTCGGAGTCGGAGTCGGAGTCGGAGTTTCCGTCGGAGTCGGAGTCGGAGTTCCCGTCGGAGTCGGAGTCGGAGTTTCCGCAGGAGTCGGAGTTTCCGTTGGCGTTGGAGTTCCCGCAGGAGTCGGAGTCGGAGTTTCCGCAGGAGTCGGAGTCGGAGTTCCCGTCGGAGTCGGAGTTTCCGTGGGAGTCGGAGTCGGAGTTTCCGTTGGCGTCGGAGTTTCCGCAGGAGTCGGAGTCGGAGTTTCCGTAGGAGTCGGCGTCGGAGTTTCCGTTGGCGTCGGAGTTTCCGTTGGCGTCGGAGTTTCCGTAGGAGTCGGCGTCGGAGTTTCCGTTGGCGTCGGAGTTTCCGTTGGCGTTGGAGTTTCCGTGGGAGTCGGAGTCGGAGTTTCCGTGGGAGTCGGAGTCGGAGTTTCCGTGGGAGTCGGAGTCGGAGTTTCCGTAGGAGTCGGAGTCGGAGTTTCCGTAGGAGTCGGAGTCGGAGTTTCCGCAGGAGTCGGAGTCGGAGTTTCCGCAGGAGTCGGAGTCGGAGTTTCCGCAGGAGTCGGAGTCGGAGTTTCCGTAGGAGTCGGCGTCGGAGTTTCCGTAGGAGTCGGCGTTTCCGTGGGAGTCGGAGTCGGAGTTTCCGTGGGAGTCGGAGTCGGAGTTTCCGTAGGAGTCGGAGGGTTATTGACAACAATGCTTGCCGTGACGATCGCAGAATCAGCTTTCCCGTCGTTAGCTTTGTAGGTAAAAGAGTCTGTCCCTGCAAAACCAGGATTCGGAGTGTAATTGAAAGAACCGTTAGCATTGAGGGCGATCGACCCTGTAGCCGGATTTGTCACCAGAATCGCCGTCAGCGGGTCATTTTCCGGGTCTGTATCGTTGATTAAGACTCCCAAATCTGCCACGTTGAGACTCGTATTAAAAGCAGTAGTATAGCTGTCCGAATTCGCAACAGGCGGGTTATTGTTGACGTTTACAGTCACGGTAGCCGCCGGTTCAGAGTTAACTATCCCGTCGCTGACTGTGTAGGTAAATGTGTCTGTTCCAGAAAAGCCAGCGTTAGGAGTATAAGTGAAAGAACCGTCTTTGTTGAGGGCGATCGACCCTTGCGTCGGATTTGCGGCCACCGCAGCAGTCAGCGTGTCTAAATCTGCGTCGGAGTCGTTGGCTAAAACTCCCGGCGGCACTGTTACGCTGAGGACTTTTCCCGCACTGATGCTGTAGGTATCGGGTTGTGCGATCGGCGGATTGTTTATGACATTGATATTTGCCGAATTTTCAGGTGAAGTAACAGCCCCATCACTGACAGTGTAAGTAAAACTATCGAGTCCAAAGAATCCTGGATTCGGAGTATAAGTAAACGAACCATCCTGATTAAATCCGAGAGTGCCATTGTTGGGATTTGTGACTTTAGTTGCCGTCAGCAAATCACCGTCAAAGTCGCTATCGTTGGCTAAAACTCCCTCAGCAACAGGCACATTCAGGACTTTACCGTGCAGAATTTGGTAATTGTCAATTATTGCCAGCGGTGGATTATTTGTGACATTGATATTTGCTAAAATTTCAGGTGAAGTAACAGCCCCATCACTGACAGTGTAAGTAAAACTATCGAGTCCAAAGAATCCTGGATTCGGAGTATAAGTAAACGAACCATCCTGATTAAATTCGAGAGTGCCATTGTTGGGATTTGTGACTTTAGTTGCCGTCAGCAAATCACCGTCAAAGTCGCTATCGTTGGCTAAAACTCCCTCAGCCACAGGAACGTTTATCACTCGACCGTGCAGGGTTTTGTAATAGTCACTATTTGCCTGCGGTGGCTGATTTGTGACATTGAGATTTACCGGGACAGTCGTGAAAAAAGGCGGGAAGGCGGCCCCGTCAGTGATGCTGTAGCTGAAGTCGTCAAAACCAGCAAAACCCGGATTCGGAGTATAGCTGAACGAACCGTCAGCATTGAAATTCAGCTTGCCGTTTTTGGGGACTGACTCAAGTTTTGCAGTCAATGTGTCGCCGTCAGGGTCGATGTCATTGGCCAGGACTCCGGGAATTACGACATTGAGTGTCTTGTCGTGGGGAGTGTTGTAACGGTCGCTATTTGCCTGCGGCGGCTGATTTGTGACATTAATAACTATCTGATTGGTCGCAGGCACGAAGGCTCCGTCGCTGACACTGTAGCTGAATACCTCCAAGCCGACAAAACCGGGATTGGGAGTATAGCTAAAGGAACCGTCAGGGTTAAAATTGATCTTGCCGTTGTTTGGCAAGGATACCAGTTTGGCACTCAAGGGGTCGCCGTTGGGGTCGATGTCATTGGCCAGCACTCCGGGAATTACGACATTGAGTGTCTTGTCGTGGGGAGTGTTGTAACTGTCACTATTTGCCTGCGGTGGCTGATTTGTGACATTAATACCTATCAGAGTAATCGCAGAGGCGAAGGTTGGATCGCTGACACTGTAGCTGAATTCCTCCAAGCCGACAAAACCCGGATTGGGAGTATAGTTAAAGGAACCGTCAGGGTTGAAATTGATCTTGCCGTTGTTTGGCAAGGATACCAGTTTGGCACTCAAGGGGTCGCCGTCGGGGTCGATGTCATTGGCCAGAACTCCGGGGAATACGACATTGAGTGTCTTGTCGTGGGGAGTGTTGTAACGGTCACTATTTGCCTGCGGTGGCTGATTGGTGACATTAATACCTATCAGAGTAATCGCAGAGGCGAAGGTTGGATCGCTGACACTGTAGCTGAATTCCTCCAAGCCAACAAAACCGGGATTCGGAGTATAGCTAAAGGAACCGTCAGCATTGAAATTCAGCTTGCCGTTTTTGGGGACTGACTCAAGTTTTGCAGTTAATGGGTCGCCGTCGGGGTCGGTGTCATTGGCCAGGAGTCCGGGAATTAGGACATTGAGTGTCTTGTCGTGAGGAGTGTTGTAACGGTCGCTATTTGCCTGCGGCGGCTGGTTGATTAAGAACTTGGTGACGTTGAGGTTCACCGAAACGGGGGGAGAGGGCAATACCCCATCGCTGATGCTGTAGGTGAAGTTGTCAATACCAGCAAAACCCGGATTCGGAGTATAGCTGAAGGAACCGTCAGCATTGAAAACTACCTTGCCACTGTTGGGGGCGGACACCAGTTTTGCCGTTAGGGGGTCGCCGTCGAAGTCGTCGTCGTTGGCCAAGACTCCGCGGGCTGGCAGGTTTAATACCTTGTCGTGGGGAATGCTGTAACTGTCTGGTTGTCTCGCAGGTGGAAAGTTGGTGACATTCAGGTTCACCGGAACGGGGGGAGACGGCGATACCCCATCGCTGACGCTGTAGGTGAAGTTGTCAAGACCAGCAAAACCGGGATTGGGAGTGTAGCTGAAGGAACCATCAGCCTTGAAAACTACCTTGCCGTTGTTAGGGACTGATGCCAGTTTGGCAGTCAGGGGGTCGCCGTCGAAGTTGTCATCGTTGGCTAGGACTCCGCGGGCTGGCAGATTGAATACTTTGTCGTGGGGAATGCTGTAACTGTCTGGCTGTCCCACTACCGGCTGGTTAATGACATTCAGGTTCACCGGAACGGGAGGAGACGGCGATGCCCCGTTGCTGACGCTGTAGGTAAAGTTGTCAAAACCTGCAAAACCGGGATTGGGAGTATAGCTGAAGGAACCGTCGCTGTTGAAAACTACCTTGCCATTGTTTGGCAAGGACACCAGTTTGGCAGTCAAGGCATCGCCATCGGGGTCGGAGTCGTTGGCTAGGACTCCGCGGGCTGGCAGATTGAATACCTTGTCATGGGGAATGCTGTAACTGTCTGGTTGTGCCACTGGTTGCTGGTTGGTGACGTTAATGACGAAAGTCTGGCTAGGCGAAGTATCGATACCGCCGTTAGCTATACGACCATTGTCTCTGAGGTTTAAACTAATAGTAGCACGGCAGATCGCAGCCCCCGCCGACGTAAAAATCAGTTGTCCTAAAGAGTACGATCGCGGGTGGTACGCTGAATAAACCAGTATTGTCAAGTTTAGGTCGATCGCTCCTAGTTGCAAACTTTCGGGGGCGGCCGTAGGAGAGAATGCACGAAGTTCTGCATCGTCTTAGCCTTGAGGTTAAACTTGTGCAATGTCAAACTTCATTAAGGTTGTCAGCATTGATAAACAATAGTAGTATCGTATAGTCAGGAGACCAGTAAAATTAACAATCAAGACTGATATTAACTTTCCGTGAAGCTGCAACAGATTCATCTTGATAGAGGCGTATTTAGCAATTAATTCATTTCAGAAACCGACTATTCCAGTACAAAAATCGCCTGTTTAAGGTTCGATCGCCAAAAGTTCTTCTGCTACCAATCCTTTCTGAATTGCGAGTACAGCAGCTTGAGTGCGATCGCGCACTTCTAACTTTTGCAAAATCGCGTGCACGTGAACCCGTACAGTCCCCGGAGCAATGTACAATATTTGTGCAATTTCCTGATTGCTTTTTCCCCCCGCAACTAAAGCCAAGATTTCCTGTTCTCGCTTCGTCAGCGGATTCTCCAAAAGTTCCGATTTCAACCCATTTTTCAAAGGTTCGGGATTAGCAAAAACCGCCCTAATTTCCGCAGTCGCGGCCTGATCCCACCACGAAGCACCCGCTGCTACCGATCGAATTGCCAACACTAAAGTTTCCGCCACAATTCCCTTGAGGCAATATCCCTGAGCTCCCGCTGCAATTAATCTTTCAATTAAGGATTTTTGCGAATGAGAAGTTAAAATTAAAACCGGAATTGCTGGATGTCGCTGTTTAATTTGGCGGCAAGCTTCAATGCCGCCTATTCCCGGCAAACCGACATCGAGAACTACCACATCTGGCAAGTGTTCCTGAGTCAATTCTACCGCCGTTTCGCCATCTTCCGCTTCAGCAATTACTTGCAAGCAACTTTCTTGCTGCAACCTGGTTTGCAGCCCCAAACGAAACAGTTCGTCGTCTTCAACTAGGAGAATTCGTAATGGATAAGCTGGTTTCATTTCTGTGGGATAGCTGGGAGTCGGAATCCAAATAAAGCACCGTGTGGCAATTTATTTTCTGCCCAAATTATACCGCCGTGGGCGTCAATGATTTGGCGAGATAAGTATAACCCCAATCCCGATCCTTTGGCTTGCCGATCGCTGTGTCCTTGATAAAAACGCTCGAACAAATGGGGCAGTTCATCGGCGGTAATTCCCAACCCGCTATCGATAACTTTCACCACCTGATAACTCGAATTAGATTCCATAACAATTTCCACTTTACCGCCGCGATGAGAATGATTGATGCCGTTTGTTAGCAAATTAACAAAAACGCGCTGGAGTTGCACAGCATCGCCATTTACCCACAAAGAGCGGCGAAAATCAGACTCTCCGTAACTCATACTAATATAGACGCGGCGCGCCGCCGATAAATGGATGAGTGTTGCAATTACTTCTTCTGCCAATGCTACTAAATTTACGGGAGCAAGTTGCAGTTTTAAACCTTCGGCATCGTTGCGGTAAACATCTAGCAGCGTTTCTACTAATTGTAGTGACATTTGGTGCGATCGCGCCATTGTTTCGAGAACTTTTTGCTGACTGGCGGTGACATTCCCAAATTTTGCTGATCCAAAAGCTTTAATTGTTTCAATCGCCCCCAGCATCGGCGTTTTTAAGTCGTGACTCAAAGTAGAGACAAAATCTTCTCGGATGCTTGCTAGCTGCTGCTGCGACTGCAACTCAGCTTTAGCGATCGCGATCGTCTCTTGGTACTGCTGGTTGCGATCGCTTAAATATCCCGTCACCCCTAAAGCCATGACTGCGATCGATCTATTTGCTACAGTTGCTAGGGCGATCGATTCTCCAGGAGGAACAAACAAATTTAACAGCGTCAAAGCTGCCGATACCAGCGTAATTTGCAACTTACCCAACCGACTCAAGCGCGAATTTGCCAATAAAATCGGCCCTGTATACAAATACCCAAACAGATACTCCGACGGCGTAGTAAATTCCAGCACTACAACGATCGCGAATAAAATTGCGATCGACCACCTCCCCCGCAAATACTTCTCTTGAATTGCCAGGTTGTCTGTGATTTTTAATAAGCTGTTTAACATCCCTTATCCATCCATTTTATATTTTATATTTACACTCTACTCTCTGCCTTATCCCTAGGGTTTTTATTCGCTAAAATTTGTCTACAGTGACGCAAAAACAAGCGTTTAGATAACATCTATATCTGCAAGTATAGATACTGCTAAATATTTAAACATTTGTCAGTCAGTGAAAATATATAGCAGCTAAGTATAACGGCTAAACAGCAACTTATACCTGCGGGCTGATTATCAAAAATCCTAACGGCAAGTATATTGATTTTTAAAAGCAGATTGCACTTTTAAGGAAGTATTGGCTCAGTTATGCTTGAAGGATTAATTCAAATCGCATTAACGCTAATCATTGTAGTAGCGATCGCCCCTATTTTTGGTAATTACATGGCGCGGGTGTACATGGGAGAACCAACCATTCTCGACCCCGCTATTAAACCCCTAGAAAAACTCATCTATAAAGCCAGCAATATCCGGTCTATAGATTCGATGACAGGTTGGCAATATGCGCGATCGCTACTGTACAGCAATGCAGCAATGGGCATATTTGTTTTCCTAATTTTCATGCTTCAAGGAGTGCTGCCTTTAAATGCCACCGGCTTAACTGCCCCAACCTGGGATACTGCGCTGCACACAACTATTTCATTCCTCACAAATACCGACCAACAGCATTACTCCGGCGAGACAACATTTACTTATTTGTCCCAGTTAACCCTGGGATTTTTAATGTTTACCTCAGCAGCTACCGGTTTAGCAGTAGGGATTGCCTTTATCCGGGGCTTGACCGGCCGTCCCTTGGGCAACTTTTACATCGATTTAATTCAATCAATCACCCGGATTCTGCTACCCCTTTCTTTAATAATTGCCTTACTTTTGCTAATTTCAGGAGTGCCGGAAACCCTCGCAGGGCCGGCCGTTGCCCGTACCTTAGAAGGCGGCACGCAAATAATTGCTCGCGGCCCAGTAGCTCACTTTGAAAGCATCAAACAACTGGGAGAAAATGGCGGCGGATTTTTTGCCATTAACTCGGCTCATCCTTTTGAAAATCCCAATCCTTTTACCAACCTGCTGGAAACACTAGCAATGCTTTCTATACCAGCAGCTATGATTCACACCTACGGCAGATTTGCCAACAACAAAAAGCAGGGATGGCTGATTTTTTGGATGGTGTTTGCCATCTATGTAATTTTGATTGGCATTGCAGCATTTGGCGAGTACGGCGGCAACCCTCAAATTAATAATTTACTGGGTTCGCAGCAACCAAATTTAGAAGGCAAAGAAGTTAGGTTTGGCTGGGCAGAAACTGCACTGTGGGCGGTGACTACCACTGGCACAATGTGCGGCGCTGTCAACGGAATGCACGATTCTTTAATGCCTCCCGGTGGTTTTGCCACTCTGTTTAATTTGTTTCTGCAAATCGTTTGGGGCGGACAAGGAACGGGAACTGCTTACTTATTTATCTACTCAATTTTGAGCGTGTTTCTCACGGGCTTGATGGTGGGGAGAACGCCGGAGTTTTTGGGACGCAAAATTGAAAAACGGGAAATTGTTTTAGCCAGCGTTGTTTTGTTAATTCACCCGATCGCAGTTTTAATCCCCGGTGCCATTTCTCTCGCATTTACCGACAGTTTGAGCGGCATCAGCAACCCCGGATTTCACGGCATTTCCCAGGTGATGTACGAATACGCTTCGGCGGCAGCCAACAACGGTTCTGGCTTAGAAGGATTGGCCGACTCTCAACCCGCACCTACCGGACTTTGGTGGAATTTAAGCACCTGTTTCAGCCTGCTATTGGGGCGCTACGTTCCAATTATTGCCCTGCTACTTTTAGCCGACAGCATGACGAACAAACAACTGGTTCCCGAAACAACCGGCACTCTCAGAACCGATTCAGTTTTATTCACCAGCGTCACCGCAGGAGTAATTATAATTCTGGGCGCGCTGACATTTTTCCCAGTTCTAGCTTTAGGGCCAATTGCCGAAGGATATGAAATTAGCAGCGGCAAATTTGAACCAGCATCGATAACTGTACCCACAACACCTTTAGCAACACCAACTCCTCCATCTCAATAGCGAAAATTCTCAACCTCACTATTCTCTCTCTCTGCGTTCTCTGTGTTCTCTGTGGTTCATTAAAAATCCCAAATCGACATGACCTCATCCCATACTCCAGATTCCCCAAAAAAACCTGCTAGAGGCTCTCGCGAGTCTCGCAAGCACACGCCAAAAGCAAATACAAAAGGTCTTTATCAAAGAGCTTTTAAAGAAGCTTTTGTCAAGCTAAACCCACGGGTAATGCTAAAAAATCCGGTGATGTTTGTGGTGTGGGTTGGCACAATTGTGACTGCATTATTAACGATCGACCCGACGCTGTTCGGCCCGGTTCCCGGCGAAAATCAGAGAGTTTTCAACGGTTTAGTCACGTTTATTTTGTTCTTCACCTTGGTATTTGCTAATTTTGCCGAAGCGATAGCAGAAGGGCGGGGGAAAGCGCAAGCAGACGCACTGCGATCGACCAAAGCCGACACAACAGCCCGCAAACTCCTACCAGACGGTTCAATTCAAGAAGTTAGTTCGACATCCCTGAGACGGGGCGACCAAATTAAAGTGATCGCAGGCGATGTCATTCCCGCCGACGGCGAAGTGATTGCAGGCGTCGCATCTGTAGACGAATCTGCGATCACTGGCGAATCCGCGCCGGTGCTCAAGGAACCGGGTTCGGACATCGCCAGTTCCGTCACCGGCGGTACGCGCATCCTTTCCGACGAATTGACGCTGCGGGTGATGGCCGACCCCGGTAAGGGATTTTTGGACAGGATGATCGCGCTGGTAGAGGGCGCTGAAAGGTCGAAAACGCCGAACGAGATCGCGCTGACGGTGCTGCTGGCGGTGCTAACGCTGGTGTTTTTGATTGTGGTTTCGACGATTCCGCCCGTGGGAAATTACGTGAAAACCCCTGTGGGCGTGGTGACGCTGATTTCGCTGCTGGTGGCGCTGATTCCAACAACGATCGGCGGTTTGCTGAGCGCGATCGGCATTGCGGGCATGGATCGCGTCGCTCAGTTTAACGTGATAGCGACCTCTGGACGCGCCGTGGAGGCTTGCGGCGACGTGAATACGCTGATTTTGGACAAAACGGGGACGATCACGCTGGGGAACCGTTTAGCCGAGGAGTTCATTCCGGTAAACGGTCACTCGCTGGAGGATGTTGCGAGTGTAGCCCTTGCTGCGAGTGTGTTTGACGATACTCCAGAGGGAAAGTCGATCGTCCGTTTGGCCGAAAAATTGGGCGCAACGGTGAATTTCGATCGCACCAACGCCACAGGGCTTGATTTTTCCGCAAAAACGCGGATGTCTGGCACGGATTTGCCCGACAGGACGGAGGTTCGCAAGGGTGCGGTGGATGCGGTGAAGGGTTTTGTGCGATCGCGCGGCGGCAATATCGGCCCCGATCTCGATGCAGCTTACGAGCGAGTTTCCCGGCTTGGAGGCACGCCTTTAGGCGTTTGTCAAGGCAGCGACACCTACGGCATTATCTATTTAAAAGATGTGATTAAACCGGGAATTCGCGATCGATTTGACCAACTGCGAAAAATGGGAATTCGTACCATTATGCTCACCGGAGATAACCGGATTACAGCATCAGTAATTGCCGATGAAGCAGGCGTTGACGACTTCATTGCCGAAGCAACTCCCGAAGACAAAATCGACGTAATTCGCAAGCAACAAGCCGAGGGTAAATTAGTCGCAATGACGGGAGACGGAACCAACGACGCACCCGCACTAGCACAAGCAAACGTAGGCTTGGCGATGAATTCTGGAACCCAAGCCGCGAAGGAAGCTGCAAACATGGTGGACTTAGATTCTGACCCCACCAAACTCATTGATTTAGTTACAATTGGCAAACAATTGCTGATTACTCGCGGCGCGCTGACCACATTTTCCCTAGCCAACGATATCGCAAAATATTTTGCAATTATTCCCGCCATTTTTTCCCCCGTAGGCGCATTAAACGTCATGGGTTTAGCCAGCGGTCAATCTGCGGTTTTGTCAGCATTAGTTTACAATGCTTTGATTATTCCAGCTTTGATTCCCCTAGCATTAACTGGTGTAAAGTTTAGACCCTTGACTGCAAATCAACTGTTGCAGCGGAACATTTTAATCTACGGATTGGGCGGGGCAGTCGCGCCGTTTATTGCCATCAAAATTATTGATGTTTTGATTACCGCCGTTGGGTTAGCATAGATCGGGAAAGCATGACAAGGATTTTGACACGGATACACGGATTAATCTCGTTCCCAGGCTCTGCCTGGGAACGCATATCCAGAGGCTATGCCTCGATTTTCCCACAAAAATCATCCAATAGAAAGACAGATATTTATTCCCAAAATAAGGAGAATTCATGAAACGGAATGATTTGCTGAATGATATTTTTCCCAGAGATTTCCAAGAAATTATTGAGTTAGCTCAAAGGCTTTGGCAGCGCCACCCAATCCCGGTGCAGCTATTTCTAGTAATGTGTTTCAATGCTATAGTTGCCCCCGCTGTCTACGCTGCTGCGGGCGAAGATTTGACCCGAAAAGCTGTCTGGGGTTTAAGTCTCCTAGGTTTGGTGATTATCGCCCTTTCTATTTACTTGTTCGTAGTCATCTTTCAGCCGGAAAGATTTTAGTCAATAATTAACCATTAGCAAATAACCGATCGAGGTAATTTATGAGAGAAATAATTAGAGCCATTCGCCTTACCCTGGTTTTGTGGGGAATTACAGCCATTATTTACCCTTTAATCTTGCTAGTAATCGGCCAAAATGCCTTCAACTCCCAGGCAAACGGCAGCTTAATTACCAACCAAGGAGTTGTAGTTGGCTCTGCTTTAATCGGTCAGCCTTTCTCCTCAGAAAGATATTTTTGGGGTCGTCCCAGCACCACCAATTACAGCAGCTTTGCGACAGAAAATTACGATCCGACAAAGGGAGAAAATGTTAGTCAAAGAACGGGTGTTTCGGGAGCGAGCAACCTTGCCCCCAGTAACTCTGATTTGCTGAAACGAGGTAATGAGAAAGATGGTTTTCAGGGGGTGCAAGTTGAATTAGATCGCCTCAACAAAGCTGGTATCAAACCAACTGCTGATTTAGTCTATACTTCCGGTTCTAGCCTCGATCCGCACATTAGCGTAGAGGCAGCTCGATCGCAAATTCAGCGGATAGCAACGGTGCGATCGCTCAATCTCAATCAAGTAGAAATGTTGGTAGCTAAAAATACAGAGGGCAGATTTATTGGCATTTTCGGTGAACCGGGAGTTAACGTCCTCCAACTGAATTTGGCTCTCGACCGTTTATAATATACGTAGGTTGGGTTGAGGAACGAAACCCAACACTTCAGTTCAAGTTGGAGTTGGGTTTCACTTCGTTCAACCCAACCTACAAATGTGACTAACAACGAACAACGAACAAAGAACAACTGACAACTCAGCTATGATTCACTCTAGCGAACTTACTAACAATCCAGACGCGGTTTATGCCCAACCTAACCGCACTTACGATCGCACCTCCCGCCGGGGAAAGCACAAAATATTTATCGGCATGGCCCCCGGTGTCGGCAAAACGTTCCGAATGCTGGAAGAAGGACACACGCTCAAATCTGAAGGCATTGATGTGGTAATTGGACTGTTAGAAACTCACGGCAGGAAAGAGACAGCAGCTAAAGCAGAAGCATTGGAAATAGTGTCCAAAAAACAAATGCTACGCGGCGAAAAAATGCTCACCGAAATGGATACAGAATCTGTCATAGCACGCCGTCCTCAATTAGCATTAATAGACGAACTCGCTCATACAAACATTCCCGGTTCTCTGCGAGAAAAACGATATCAAGATGTGGAAGAAATTCTCAAGGCTGGAATTGATGTTTTCTCTACCCTTAACATTCAGCACATAGAAAGTCTCAACGATTTAGTAGCTAGAATTACCGGAGTTGTAGTGCGAGAGCGAGTGCCCGATCGCGTCCTCGAAGATGCTGACGAAATAGTCGTTGTCGATGTCACGCCGGAAACTTTAGAAGAAAGGTTGCTAGAAGGCAAGATTTATGCTCCTGAAAAAATTGAACAATCTTTAGAAAACTTTTTCCAGCGCCGTCATTTAATCGCTTTGCGAGAACTCGCCCTGCGAGAAGTCGCAGACACCGTGGAAGACGATGCAGCAACTTTAAAAGGTCAATCTTGCAACATTCACGAACGAGTTTTAGTGTGCATCTCGACTTATCCGAACTCCTTGCAATTGCTGCGGCGAGGCGCGAGGATTGCGAGCTACATGAATGCCCCATTTTATGCTGTGTTTGTCAACGATCCAGACCGATTTTTAACAAAAGCAGAAAGCTTGCACGTTGAAACTTGTGAGAAACTGTGTCAAGAATTTAACGGGAAATTTTTGCGGGTAAACGGCACTAATATAGCCAAAGCGATTTCCGAAGTAGCTAAACAGTATCGCGTTACTCAAATTGTGATCGGCGAAAGCCAGCAATCCCGCTGGAAATTGCTGCTGCGGGGTTCTTTGACTCAACAGTTAGTGCGATCGCTCAAACACGTAGATTTGCACATAATCGCTACTGAAAAAAGTGGTCTTTCTAATTAATTATTAGTCTTCAGTCATTAGTCATTAGTCATGAGTCGGATGAGAGCCGATAAATTAACCATAATACTTGTAGGGAGGGTTTCACCAACAATCTCTAATTCCCACTAACAATCTATATAAACCCGCCCACACCACTTTCGGAGGATAGCTGAATCTAGCGGACGACGGATGCGCCCGAAGCTTTTACCTGTCAAAATAGCACTTGCTATATCTGATTAAAAGTGCGATCGTTATGGTGGATGATTACATTCTCAACTTGCTAGTTATTGGCATCCTCCTGCTTACCGTTACCTTGGGTTCCGGCTGGATTTCGCGATTGCCTGTATCTTATGCCTTAATTTATCTAATTGTCGGTATCGGATTGGGGCCCTACGGCATCAAGCTGATTGACTTGCGTCCCGAAGCTGAATTTTTAGAAAGACTTACAGAATTTGTAGTTATTGTTTCTCTGTTCAGTTGTGGCTTAAAAATGAATCGCCCACTGCAACTTTGGGCCTGGAATTCCACAGCGCGGCTGATCGGTTTTTTAATGCCAATTTCGATTTTTGCAGTGGCTGCGATCGGTCATTGGTTTGTGAAATTAGATTGGGGCCCGGCGATTTTACTGGGAGCAATTCTCGCTCCCACCGATCCAGTTTTAGCCTCAGAAGTTCAGTTAGCTGATATAGACGATCGCGATGAATTGCGCTTTGGTTTAACATCAGAAGGCGGTTTAAACGACGCTTTAGCTTTTCCCTTTGTTTATTTCGGCATTTATTCGCTAAAAGATAACAACTGGTCGAACTGGTTTTCGCAGTGGGTAGCAGTTGACTTGATTTGGGCGATTGGCGCAGCTATCGTTATGGGAATTTTAGTAGCTAAAGCCGTCACCTGGATCGATCGGCAACTCCAACACTATCGACCAGCCGATCAATTAATGGAAGATTTCATTGCTCTGAGCACAATTCTGCTCACCTATTCCCTCACAGAAGTAGTCAACGGCTACGGATTTCTCGCAGTTTTTGTAGCAGGAATTGTGGTGCAGCGGAGTTACCGAAACCCAGAAAAGCCGCTTTCCCAACTGCACTTTACCGAGCGCATAGAAAAGTTAATGGAAGTAGCAACTATTTTACTATTAGGTTCGCTTTTGCGTTTAGAGCCTATGTTGGCCTCTGGAGGATACTCCCTCTTAGTAGGTGGATTGTTAATTTTTTTAATTCGGCCTGTGGGAGCTTGGATTAGTACGATCGGCAGTCCTTTGCATCCCGCCAGCCGCTTGCTGTGCGGTTGGTTCGGCATTCGTGGTGTCGGTTCTATCTATTATCTTACTTATGCTTTCGGTGACGGTTTGAAAGGCGAAACCGCCGAAAAAATTGCCTGGATTACCTTTACAACGATCGTACTTTCTGTGATTTTGCACGGTATTAGTTCCACCCCGTTAATGAACTGGTACGAGCGCCGAATCAAACCTAAAGTACCTGATTTAATTTAATTAATTCACGCAACTCATACAGATTCTATGCGATATTTGTAGGAACATGGCACTGCCGTGTCCTTACCTAATCTAGGAATTTCACGAAATACTCTAAACAGGTTTCACCCCAACTAATAAAGCGAGTTCCCGCCACTTCCAATAACAGTCGGCATCGGTAAAACCAATTTCTCTAAACCAGCGCAATTGCGTTTCCACATCCAGCAATTTATTAGATGGATCGTCGGGCGAATCGCTAATACCGATCGCCTCTCGAAATCTCTCATGTAAAGCCGGAGTTGCGGACGCTACGTGCTCCAAGTTGCAAAAAATGCCTCCCGGTTCCAAAAGCTCGAAAATCTCAGTGTAAAGCGAACGTTTGCGATCGTCTGCTACATGATGAATCGCAAAACTAGAAACAACCGCATCAAACTTGCCCAAATCCGGCAGCGATTCATCAAAATTGTGCTCGATTACCGTGACATTTGGGTCATCAGCAAAGCGAATTCTGGCTTTTTCCAGCATTGTCGGCGAAAAGTCGATCGCCACACATTCAACATTTGGTCGATCGCACTTAAGCAGACCCAACAACCGCCCGTCTCCCGTGCCCACATCCAGAATTCGCTTCACATTTTTCGGCACTTCCTCCAACAAAACCGCTTCACCTTCAGTGCGGTGAGGAATACCATCAGCCTTAGCCAGATACCATAAAGCGTGTTCCGCCGAAGTCCAAAGATTCACTTGACTCATAATTTTTTAATCCTCATAAACCTCGCCATTTTTGCGAGTAAAAATCCAACTATTCCCGTTAGCTTTTGCCATTAGATCGTCATCGGGATATTCGGCACTATCTCCCGGAGTGCGTGAAGCGAAGCTATCCCGAAGGGAATCGCCAATTTCCAGATAAACAACATCTGCATTCGAGCGGTTGACTAAATGATGCCCGTCTGCATCACCCGCCGGAAAACCCGCCGCCATACCCGGTTTCAGCACTTGCTCTCCCGAATTTGTAATCAGAGTAACTTCCCCTTCCAGAACATAGATTAACTCATCTTGACGGGTATGCCAGTGCCTGAGAGCAGAACAACTTCCCGGCGCCAGTCTAACCAAATTTACCCCAAAATTCTGCAATCCGGCAGCATCGCCCAAGCGTTTTTTAACTCTCCCCGCAACAGCAGATTGGAATTGCCGAGGGTACTTAGAACCCGTAATTTCCGGTACATTTTTAGGGTCAATAATCATATAACAAAGCTGACCGCAGTTGTGAGTTTTTTCTTCTTTCTCTTGCTTGGCGTCCTAGGGTTTACGCGCGGCTTCGCCTAACGCGCCTTCGCGGTTCGTTTTTCGGTTTTTATTATTACAAAACACGCTTAAATTCAAGATAAATACAATTTTATAGCACTTACCAGATCCCCGCCACTCTCGCCTCCCACCTCCGGCAGTTCCCCCAACTCATTAAGAATGTGTTATAAATATTGAGATTCATTAAGAAATATTGCTCAAATGCTCGTTTCCCCCTCCGGCGTCAGCAAACTCAAAGAATCTTTAAAAGAAAAAGTATTCTTTGGGAATGAGCCAACCCCCGAACTCATAGCCATCTTACTGATTTACTTCGTCCAAGGCATTCTCGGACTAGCCCGCTTAGCCGTCAGCTTCTTTCTCAAAGACGAACTCGGCATGAGTCCGGCAGAAGTCTCGGCCATGCTGGGCGTCGTAGCCCTGCCTTGGATTATCAAACCCGTGTTCGGGTTCATGTCCGACGGCTTGCCGATATTCGGCTACCGCAGACGCCCTTACATCGTCCTCTCCGGGCTGCTGGGAACCTTAGCATGGGTGAGCCTCGCAACAATTGTACACACACCGCTTGCAGCTACAGGCGCGATCGCCCTGAGTTCCCTCTCCCTCGCAGTCAGCGACGTAATCGCCGATTCCCTGGTAGTCGAAAGGGCCAGAAAAGAATCCGTTACCGACGCCGGTTCCCTGCAATCCTTGTCTTGGGGCGCTTCAGCCCTCGGCGGACTAATTACCGCCTACCTCAGCGGTTCCCTGCTGCAACACTTCAGCACCCACACTATCTTTTTAATCACCGCATCTTTCCCGCTAATTGTATCAGCAACAGCTTGGTTAATTGCCGAAGAAAAAACCGACAAAAGAACCGACTTTGAAACTGTCAAAGACCAATTCAAACAACTACGGCAAGCTGTTACCCAAAAAACCATTTGGCTGCCCACAGCCTTTCTCTTCCTCTGGCAAGCCACCCCAAGCTCAGACTCCGCCTTCTTCTTTTTCACCACCAATGAATTAGGCTTTCAACCAGAGTTTCTCGGCCGAGTGCGCCTCGTTACCAGCATTGCCTCCCTCGCCGGCATTTGGCTGTTTCAACGCTTCCTCAAAACAGTTCCATTTCGAGTAATTTTTGGCTGGTCAACCGTCATAGCGACAGCATTAGGCATGACTACTTTATTATTAGTAACTCATGCCAACAGAGCTTTAGGAATTGACGATCAATGGTTCAGCATCGGAGACAGCCTAATCCTGACAGTAATCGGACAAATTGCTTATATGCCGGTGCTCGTACTCTCCGCCAGATTGTGTCCCCCCGGCGTCGAAGCAACTTTATTTGCGCTGCTGATGTCAATCACAAATTTAGCAGGACTTTTGTCCCACGAAGGCGGTGCACTTTTGACCCACTTGCTAGGAATTACCGATCGCAATTTCGATAACCTCTGGCTGCTAATAGTCATCACAAACCTGTCCACACTTCTGCCCCTACCCTTCTTAAATTGGCTGCCCGCCGACAGTACAGAAAGCAGCGATCCAAACAATCAAAAGTCTCTTCCCGTATTAGAACCAGAACCAGGCAGTTCCAAACCAGGCGGACAGCATTTCATGCCCGAATACTTTCCCGACTTAGTACCGACAGTAAGGTCACAAAGTCGCACCGCAGACAGTAAATAAAGGCAGGCACACACAGATTTTGACACGGATACACGGATGAATTTAACGGATGAATTTAACTGTGTTTCCCCATTCTCCGAATTTCCTTCTCTCTGCGCCCTCTGTGTTCTCTGCGGTTAAATCAAGAAAAGCTTATTATACCCATGCAAAAATTACAGATTTCCCAACCTCAAACAGCAGCCCAAAACCCATCATACGATCGCACAGACTGGCAGCGTGGCTACGAATCCCAACCCAACGAATCCGACTACTGGATTGACGACATAGAAGGCGAAATCCCCCCCGACTTGCAAGGCACATTCTTTCGCAACGGGCCCGGATTATTGGATGTCAACGGCCAGCGCATCCACCACCCGTTTGACGGCGACGGGATGGTTTGTGCGATCGCCATATCCGAAGGCCGCGCCCATTTCCGCAACCGATTCGTCCGCACAGAAGGCTATCTCGCCGAACAAGAAGCCGGAAAAATTCTCCACCGAGGCGTTTTCGGCACACAGAAACCGGGTGGCTGGCTAGCCAACATCTTTGATGTCAAAATCAAAAACATTGCCAACACCAACATCATTTATTGGGGCGACAAACTGCTAGCACTTTGGGAAGCCGCACAGCCCTACAGACTCGACCCCCGCACCCTAGAAACACTCGGCTTAGACACCCTAGATGGCATCTTGGAACCCGGTGAAGCCTTCGCCGCCCACCCCAGAATTGAAAAAGGGAAAAATGGCAAAGGAGACAGATTAGTCAACTTTTCCGTCAAGCCCGGTTTGTCGAGTACCATCACGATTTACGAACTCGACGAAAGCGGCAAACTTTTGCAGCGTCACGCCCATACAATACCGGGTTTTGCCTTCCTGCACGACATGGTAATTACCCCGAATTACTGCATATTCTTCCAAAATCCCGTCAGCTTCAATCCGCTGCTTTTCTTGTTAGGATTTCGGAGTGCATCCCAGTGCATTCAATTTTCGCCAAACAAGCCAACGCAAGCAATTTTAATTCCCCGCAACGGCACTGACGAGGTGAAGATATTAGAAACCGAACCTTGTTTTGTGTTCCACCACTGCAACGCATGGGAAGAAGGAGACGAAGTTTTTGTGGATTCAGTTTGTTACGAATCATTTCCAACTGTAGAAGCAGACGGCGATTTTCGCGAGGTTGATTTTGAGAGCATTCCAGCGGGCGAATTGTGGCGGTTTAAGTTGAATTTGCAAGACAAAACCGTACAGCATCAAGTTGTTGAAACTCGGTGCTGCGAGTTTCCAACTTTGCATCCTAATAATGTCGGACAACCTTACCGATATCTGTATATCGGTGCTGCGGATGCTCCCACGGGAAATGCTCCTTTGCAAGCTATCCTCAAAATTGATTTCGTGACTGGTGAAAGGCAAATTTGGAGTGCCGCACCGCGTGGTTTTGCGGGGGAACCGGTGTTTGTTCCCCGTGGTTCAGGCGTCTCGCCTGAAGGTGCAACGGCTGAGGATGACGGCTGGCTGCTGGTTTTAATGTATGATGCAGCTAATCATCGATCGACCTTAGTGATTTTAGATGCTCGCGACATTACCAAAGGCCCTGTAGCGCGCTTGCATTTAAAACAGCACATTCCCTACGGCTTGCACGGCAGTTTTACATCAAATGTACTGCTTCCTATCGGTTCGTAGTTTCGCGTTGATTCGCCTGGTTCTTGCGCCGCTCGCCACAGCCCGCCGGGGGTTGAAAACCCCGGCTCACAGCGAAAGTCCTCTAAAAGAGGACTAAAACCAACATTTATTATCGCTCAAGTTTCTTCAGTCGGTTTTAACCGACTTTAGCTATGAGCCAGGGGTTTAAACCCCTGGCGGACTGCGGGAAATACTAACAACATTTTAACACATAAAAATCCCTATTAAATGCAAAGTATCAACAAAGTTAATCTCAAAAAAATACTTATTTTAATTTGCAGTCTGGTCGTAATCTTTGCAATTATCTTATCTATTTACTCTCACAATGCTAACGCCCAAGAGCCTTACAATCCATCTCCAGAAAGCGCTGTAGCGTCGAAAGGCTTGGTTGAGGTAAAAATGACATTAATTGCCGTTGACCCCATTAAAAACGAATTAGAAGCCCGCTTGCAGTTTGAACTCAAAGGTATTTATAAAAAAGGGCCAACTTACCCGGCTCAAGACTTGTTAATGACAGTTAACGGCGCAAATGTACCGGATTCGGAAATTACCTTTAAAGAAGGCAAACCGATGATTGTCCCTGCATTGAAGTTTAACTTAGTCAAAGGGAAAATTAACAATTACCCGTTTGACACCCACATTGCTAAAGTAGCTATTTCGATCGACCCGCTGCCTTCGATTGGGAAAAAGTTTGCTCCCTTTGAACTGAATCCCGTACCTCTGGAATTTAATTTCCATGCCGATGTTCCCGGTTTCGACATCAGTTATAAGCCGATGGAAGAGAATTCATCTATCTTTATTTATATCGATGTTTCTGCAACTCGATCGCTCCCGGTGAAGTTCTTTGCCTTAGTGATTATTGTGATCATGTGGGTGCTGTCAATTATGGCGCTTTTGCTAGCATTAAAAGTGATGAAATCGGGTAAGTTACCGGAAGTAGGAATGCTGAGTTGGACGGGTGTAATGCTATTTGCTTTTCCCGCTATTCGCAATGCTCAACCTGGGGTGCCTCCGGTGGGAACTGCCAGTGATTTTCTGTCGTTTTTTTGGACAGAAATTATAGTTGTGGTGGCGTTGGTGATTATCGGTAGTTGTTGGTTAAAGCGGTATCATCCGCCGATTGAATGATTTGAGATTTTAGATGTTATATTGGAATAATTCACCCGCGACATAAATCAGGGGGCTTGTAGCTTTGATACTTTCAATTAACACCCCAAAGTCAACTGTTAACTAAAATCAAAGATTCAATTTTTGACTTCCAAATTCTCAATATCCTTTGCGGGTACGCCCAAACCGCGCAAGATAGTAAAAGCTATAATTCGATATCCCGATTGATTTGGGTGCACTCCATCTGCAGCCAACAAATTCAGAGTTTTGCCCGCGTGCTTTTGATAAGTGCCGATAACTTCCCGACAAGGCGCATTCAAATCGATAAACAAGCACTGATTCTCTAACGCAATTTCTCGCATCGCGGCAATATACTCTTGCAACCTACGATTTTCTGGGCCGTCGAGAATTTCGCCGATAGGAGTAGGAGAAAGCAGTACAACTCGAATTCCTGCGGCTTTTGCCGCCAGCACCATTTGAGTTATTTTCTCCCGATATTCTGCCAGTGGCACTCCCGTGGGCAACTTGCCTTGCGGATAAAATCGCAGGTTTTGGAAGTCAAAGAAAGCGTGCCAAACGTCGTTGACTCCGACATTAATCATCACTAAATCTGGCTTTTGGTCGATCGCATCTTTTTGGAAGCGCGCTTGCATATCAGTCGCCTTGTTACCGGAGATTCCGGCGTTGACGATTTCGATTTGGCGATCGGGATAAAGGGCATTGAGATAGCGTTGCAGCAGCCAAACGTAACCTCCGGGGTATTTCCCACCCTCGGTGATGCTGTCGCCCACTATCACAATTTTGCGATTGCCGGCGAGCACGTTTTGGATTTCTGGTGGCGGCGTTGCTTGGGATACAGATTCTTTAAACACTGGAATTAAGGAGTGAAGAAGGTTGAAGGCAATAACAGCAGCAATTACGGCGATGGGAAGTCTGATTAAAACTTGCCTCAGCCGGGGTTTGGGACGGGGCGATTCCCTTCGGGATAGCTTCGCTTGACGCGCATTGGGATACACTACGCAGTTTTTTACTAAAAGTCTAACTATTTATCTCTGCAATAATATTATCCATTTCAGGGGTTTTTGTCACTTCTTTCAATAACTCAGTCCTGGACTAACAAAAACCTGGTTTGGACGCAACATCCGAAGTTATAAGCCTTAAGGCATAAACCTGGTTGTTGACCCCGCCTGCGTAAGTTGTACAGGTGAAAATACTGAGGTTTTTGTCGCCCTCATCTATCCGTGTAATTGCCATCACAAAAAAGTTCGCCAAATGTCACATAATTTCTGCTACTTACAGCACAACTTTAGAAGGGGATCGCGGTTTATAATATAGATAACTAGAAAAAAAGGTTTTCAAGCGAGGTTAAAGCAATGGTAGCAAATTCAAATTTTTTATATCCTCAAAATCGTTATTACGGTGAAGTAAAGCCAGAGAATTTAGTATTTAATGCGAATTTACAAGAGTTTTCTCAGCGAGTGGGTTACATCAGTTCCTTGACATCTAACGGTAAAATCTCTGTGGAACAGGCATTTACTCAGATCCAAACACTCTGGGAACAGGTGGAAAAGTCGAAAAAGCAGTTGGGAATTGGCGAACATCCATTTTCAGCTTGAATAATTAGCGCTTGGCTTGGAAGTTGAGTTACACGCCATTGATGCCGATCGATTAATCGAGAGCTTAAGATCAAAAAGTAGCTAGTGGCGATCGACCTTTTTGCCTATGAGTTCCGATTTAGTACCTCTCCTTCCCAAAGTATCCGTCGGCCGCCGCGCCGCGGCCCTCTGCATCGACGGAATCGCAGTTTGGCTACCCAGTTTGCTTCTGGGTACTAATGCGATCGTCCAAATCATATTTTTTGTTTTGCTGTGGCTGATCATGCGCGTAGCCATCGTCAGGAAAAACCAAGGCCAAAGTCTCGGGCGCTGGGCATTGGACATGAAAATTGTCGATCCCAGATTCCAACGGACTCCCGGAGTGCAAAAACTGTGCAAGCGCGAGGCATTGCTGGGCTTTTGCGCGGCCTTAGCCTTCGCAGGTATAGGTGGACTCACATCTACCAACGCCGCCGTCTTGCTGCTGATGCTGCCCCTGGCGATCGACTGTAGCGTAGCCCTCACCTCCGCCGAAAGGTTTCCCCAAGCTTTCCACGATCGCATCGGCGGGACGATCGTAGTTGGAACCCGCCGTGGCTACTCCCTCGACATCAAAGTTAGAAGATTGCTTGACCAAGTGCAGAGCAATGTGAGAAGATAATAAATTGTGTTTAAATTAGTCGAAATTTATTTAGAATTATGGCTAAAGGCGTCCGCATCATAATTACTCTAGAGTGTACTGAGTGCCGTACAAACGTAAGCAAACGCTCAAAAGGCGTGTCTCGGTACACCACCACCAAGAACCGTCGCAACACGACGGCGCGGCTGGAACTCAAAAAGTTCTGCCCCCATTGCAACAGCCACACTGCCCACAAAGAGATCAAGTAGCGATTAGTCATTAGTCCTTAGTCATCAGTCATCAGTTGTTGGCAATTGATATTGATCGGCGAAAAGCAGATAATTAACCAATGCTTTCCTGACGGCTAGCAACTAACGGCTAATAACTAAAAACTCACAATCAACAGTCAACAAACAACAGTCAACAAACAACAAACCATGACTTACTTTCGCCGGCGCGTTTCGCCCATCAAACCAGGAGACCCGATCGACTACAAAGATGTAGATTTGCTCAAAAAATACGTCACAGAACGCGGTAAAATTTTGCCCCGCCGGATTACCGGTTTGACGGCAAAACAGCAGCGAGACCTGACCAGAAGCATCAAAAGAGCAAGAATTGTAGCTTTGATGCCCTTCGTAAACCAAGAAGGTTAACAGGATTTGGGATTTTGGGTTTTAGATTTTGGACTGGGAATAAGACTTGCGCGAGAACAACGTCTTTCTGTCATTAATAGTGCAGCAAGAATGCAGCGAAATAATCGCGAAATAAGATTAAGAGTCGCAGCAGCGCAAGTCTTAATCACAAGTCAAAAGTTAAAAAAAAAGCAAGAATAAAGAAAAACTTTTTAGATTTTAACTTTCACAATTGACCAGAAAAATTGCCAACATCCAAAATCTAAAATCGCAAGCTCGAAACTCGATAAGTGGCTACTGTAAAAATCCAAAATCTCAAATATAAAGCTGGCAAGTGGAGAAGGGAACGTTAGTAGAATTTAGAGTGCACGGCGACCGCCGTCTGGCAGTTGCCGATCGCCCCGACGGCAAGAAAAACTGGGTCGTGGTAGACGAAAACGGTCAACCGCACAGCATACCGCCCAAACAAATCAGCTACGAAGTAGTCGGAGAAACTTACAAACCCTCCGACATTCCCAAATTTCTCAAAGAAGTAGAAGCCTACTCAGATCCGTCGAGTTTGGAAGTCGCTTGGGAACTTTTAGTCGGTGACGGAGAAACAGCAGATCCCGAATCCCTGGCAATGCTGCTATTTTCTGAGAGTAGTGCGGCCCAGTGTTACGCGGCGTACTGTTTGCTGTCAACAGATAAACTGTATTTCAAACAAAAGGGCGATCGCTACGAACCGCGATCGGCAGCCCAAGTAGCCGAAATCAAACACCAGCAAGAAGTAGAACAGCAGCGACACCAAGAATCCCAAGGATTTTGGGATCGAGTCAAACAGCGGCTGGCAGGGGAAAATGTAGATTGGGAAAATAGCGATCGAACTCGCCTCGACGCCCTAGAACGCTTTGCCATCCTCGGAGAAGAAGCAACGCACCGCACCCCAGCCTTAGAAACTTTAGCCAGCTTACAACGATCCGAAAACCCCGAAGCAGCCTTTAGCCTCCTAGTCGATCTAGGCCTCTGGAGTACCCACGAAAACCTGTTTTTGCGGCGAAGCCAAATTCCCCTACAATTCTCCGCAAAGGTATTAGAAGTGGCCCAACGCTGCCTAGAAAATCCCCCAACCGACTCGGACACAAATCGTCTCGATTTAACTCACCTCAAGGTTTACACGATCGACGACGAAAGCACCACCGAAATCGACGACGGCCTCAGCTTAGAATTCCTCGAAAACGGCCAGCAGCGGATCTGGATACACATCGCCGATCCCACCCGCTTGCTTTCCCCCGGAGACGAACTCGACCTCGAAGCCAGAAAGCGCACCACTACGGTTTACCTGCCCACGGGAATGATCTCCATGTTTCCCCCAGCTTTGGCAACCGGGCCGATGAGTTTAATTCAAGGCAAAGAGTGCAGCGCCCTCAGCTTCAGCGTCACCTTAGACGAAATCGGCGCGGCTCAAGATTACAGCATCCACATCAGCACCATAAAACCCACCTACCGCTTGACATACGATGACGTAGACGAAATGCTGGAGTTGGGAATCGAAGCAGAACCAGAAATAGCAGCGATCGCCTCTGCGGCCAAACTGCGCCAAAAATGGCGGGAAGCCCAAGGCGCAATCAGCATTTTCATGCCAGAATCCGTCATCAAAGTCAACGGCGACGACATCAAAATCCACGTCATCGACGACTCCACCGCCCGGATGCTAGTCGCCGAAATGATGATTTTAGCCGGCGAACTAGCCGCCCGCTACGGTCAAGCTCACAGCCTGCCCATACCCTACCGCTATCAGCCACAGCCCGAACTCCCTCCCGATGAAGAATTGCTAGCCGTGCCTGCAGGCCCCGCCCGCGCTTGCGCCGTGCGTCGGTGTATGCCCCGCAGCGAAATGGGCCTCACCCCCGGACGCCACGCAGGCTTGGGTTTGGAATTATACACTCAAGTTACTTCCCCGATCCGCCGCTATACCGATTTGCTGACTCACTTCCAAATCAAAGCCCACCTGCGAGGCGAACCACTACCTTTTTCCGCTGAAGAAATACAGGACATTGTGATGTGTCTCGGCACCGCAGTTAAAGAAGCATCCACCGTCGAACGCCAAACCAACCGCTATTGGGGATTGGAATATTTGCGGCGCAACCCCGATGAAGTTTGGGAAGCCTTAATGCTTCGCTGGCTGAGGGAAGACAGCAATCTCGGATTGATTTTATTGGAAGATTTGGGTTTAGAATTGGCAATGCGATTTGGTCGATCGGTGGCAATAGGCGATCGGTTTGAAGTCAAAGTCACTCACTGCGATCCGCGATCGGATGTCATTAACTTCCAAGAAATGATATTTGAAGCCGCACAATAGGATTTTAGATTTTAGATTTTAGATTTGGGATTGCAAAAATCTGTGTTGAAGGCTGAAACTGAGGATAAATCACCTTTTTAGTCGAGTTTCCCATCTCCTCGCATCCCCTTTGTCAAGGGCAGGGGGGTAAAAAAGATGATGGGTTCATATCTAGTCCTGTAAAATAATCGTAATTCTTGTGTGGGCGGGTTTACCCCCAAGTTGTAATATAAGCCAGAAATCCCGTAAACTCGCCCCGACGAAAATATTGGGGTCGATCGACTCGACATGATATCCGATCCCAGACAGGTAATACTTTTGACATTAAATTGACACGACACGCTTTGCTATATCCTCTCTTCCTCCGTGTCCTCTGCGTCCTCTGCGGTTAATAAAACAAACTTCAGCATTCTCAAAATTGGAAGTTTTCACCCCAACCTAGTAATCTAAAATCTAAAATTTAAAATTTAAAATCGCACAATGCCCAATTCAATTAGCCAAGTTCAGCCACCGCTGGAATTCATACCCCCAGCCTACAACCCCCTAGTGATGCAAGGTTGTAAGCAAATACTCCCCTGGTGGCTGCGATTTCGGACGAGTATCAGCCACGTTCAAGCCGAAAACGTCGAAACCCTCGCCGAACTATTCCACCAATTTCAAAATCAGAAAGTTCGCTTCTTGCTAGCCTTCCGCCACCCCAACTCAGACGATCCCTACTGTTTGGGACAACTAATTTGGAAACTCGTTCCCCAGGCGGCGCGGGCCAAAGGCATTCCCCTGCAATCCCCGGTACATTCCCACTTTATCTACGATCGCGGCATTCCCCTGTGGGCCGGTGCGGGAGTCGGCTGGCTTTATTCCCAACTCGGTGGCACTCCGATCGTTCGCGGTAAGATCGATCGCGCCGGATTGCGATCGGCCCGCGATTTATTTGCCAACAGCCAATTCCCGATCGCCGCCGCCCCAGAAGGCGCTACCAACGGTCACAATGAAATAGTGAGCCCCCTCGAACCGGGAATTGCTCAAATGGGTTTCTGGTGCGTTGAAGATTTGCTAAAAGCCGCACGCACTGAAAAAGTTTTAATTGTGCCGATCGGCATTCAATACCGCTATGTCAATCCACCTTGGCAACCCCTAGAAAAACTTTTAACTCAATTAGAAATTGATTGCGGACTGCCACCCTTAGAACGCACCGATATCGCTAATTTAGAGACGGCAAATTCCGATTCCGAAAACCAAAATCATAAATTCCAATATCTACGCCTGATTCGACTTGGCGGTCATTTGCTAGCAGTAATGGAAGAGTTTTACAGCCGTTTTTATCATAAGCAAATACAGTCATCTACATCTAGTTTAACATCATTATTCCCCCCCAAAATAACGGCAAATGATTCGGACAATGAAGTAATAATTGCTCGACTGAAAGCTTTGTTAGACGTGGGTTTGCAAGTAGCCGAAGAATATTTTAACTTAAAGCCCAAAGGCAGTTTAATAGACCGCTGCCGCCGTCTGGAACAAGCAGGCTGGGAGTATATCTATCGAGAAGATATCAAAGATATTGCAGCACTTTCTCCCTTAGAAAGAGGATTAGCCGATCGCCTCGCTGAAGAAGCAAGTCTTCGGATGTGGCACATGAGACTTGTAGAAAGTTTCGTGTCTGTCACGGGCAGGTACGTCGCAGAACAACTGACAGCAGAACGTTTGGCAGAAACAACTTTACTGCTGTGGGACGTACTGGCTCGCATCAAAGGGGGAAATCCTTTCGGCAGACCGAAGTTGGGCAAACAGCAGGTACAAATGACCGTGGGCGAACCCATATCAGTGAGCGATCGTTGGGAGGGATATCAAACCAGCCGCAGGTTAGCAGTTGCCGAACTCACTCAAGACTTGCAATCAGCTTTAGAAGCAATGATTAAATCGTGAACAAACCTGACTGTCAACTGAGTACAGTTAGACCGCAGGCTTCTTTTTCCTTTTTTTCAAAGGCTTTTTATAGTGAGGTAGTTCCACCCCCACTTGCTAATATATTATCAGAGTATTTCCAGATTATCAAGGGATATACAGAAATAATTGTCGCTTTGGGTACCTACACCCGACGAGCCTTTCATCCCAAGGAGTAATTTCCAACGGGGTACTTCGCGCAGCGCTCAGATTAATCCCCTTTAAATATACCGAGGGACTTCCCGGCTGGTAGTTAATTACTCAGATAAACAAGAGCTTCTAGGGAAGAAGGAATATATATTTTTCTTCACGACTTTTTTTTGTCGTGAATTATAAACAGATTGTTATAGACTTTGGGAATAGGTCTAATGAACCGCAAACCCTCGCTCGACAATGAACCAATAAAAATTAACGATGACTAACAAACCTATCGATTTGTCTACTAACTCAATTAAAGTAAAACTGCTAAATAATTTAGCGCAGGAATTGCTCACACCACTCACTTCTGTCCTCGGCATGGCAAGTGTGTTGAAACAAGAAATTTATGGCCCCTTAACGAGCAAGCAAAAAGAATATATTGACGTGATCCAAGACAGCAGCCGCTCTTTGCGATCGCTAGTTGAAGAAATTTTGGAACTGGCAGAACTAGATGATTCCGCTTTCACATTGAAGCGAACCGCAGTCGATATAGAAACTCTGTCCCAGCAGGTTGTGACAATCCTGTCCTCGGCGGCAAGTAGACGAGAGCAAGAAATTAATTTGTCGATGGGGCCCGGGTCGCGCATCTGGTTGGTAGATAAAGATAAGGTTCAGCAAATGCTGCACCACTTAATTTTTAGCATTATTCAATCTGCTGGGGCAGGCAGCGTGATTCGAGTCCACGTTTCTCGGAAAGAAGACGGTATCAACATCGGAGTGTGGGTTTTTCATCCTTGGTTAGGGGAAAGTTTGCCCCATGCTAAACTCTACACCGACTACTTGTTGAAGGCCGGATCTGGTAGCGGTTCGCCATCGAACTCCGAAACCGACTCTCCCGGAGAACCGCAACTCCCGACACAGGGTTCGCAGCGATTAACGCTGGCGTTTTCTGAGTTGGCGGCTTTGGCGGCGCAGAATGCAGAGGATAGTGCACCAGTGTTAGCTGGTTACGGGGCGCGCGAACGCTTGGGGCTGCTGCTTTGCTGCCAATTGGTGGAAATTCAAGGCGGCCAACTCTCGATTCAAGGAACCCCGGAATCTGGATATCGCTACGTGCTCTGGCTGCCTTGCACAAATGCTACGGAATTGTTGGAAGGCTAAAGAAGGAAGAAGGAAGTTCGGCAACGGATTTTCTAACGGATGTAACGGATGGAAAGAAGAAGGAAGATGAAACAAGTCATTTGTTAATTAATACTGAGATGTTGCACTATTCTCAATAAGGCTTTTAGGCGCGGGCTCGCGTGTCCCCCCACAATAAATTTATTCTTTGTGGATCCGACAAGAAAAGCCTTAAGAGAGAATAGTCCAAGATGGGAGTTACTACCAATTGTCGATGCTTTTAGACTCAATTCCCAATTCCCGATTCCCAATTTCCAATTACCAATAATCAATCTAAAAATGAATTCAGTTTGGCAACAGTTAACTCTGGCAAATTTGCCGCTCTCTCAGTGGCAAAGTAGAAGTTATTTATTCAATTTGGCGATCGGCTCTTTACGCAGTTGGCGGCAGAGTAGCTGGCTGATGCAGTGGGCAGAACCCTTGGGTTTTGTTTTGCTGGCCTTGACTTTCGGTTTGGCGCCGTTTGTAAACAATGCCTTGGTGGGGGTGTTGATGGCGGCTAGCGCTGCATTTTGGGTGCTGCTAACTGTTTCGGACGATCGCCCGATCGCCTTGAGGCCGATTTACTTGCTGGTACTGCTGTACTGGGGCATAGCCACCGTCGCAACGGCGATGTCGCCGGTGAAAGTCGCCGCTGCTACTGGTTGGAGCAAGCTAACCCTGTATTTGCTGTTTTTTGCGCTGATGGCTCGGATCTTGCGAGATCCCCGTTGGCGATCGTGGTTAATTGCCGTATTTTTGAACGTCTCTCTAGTTGTCAGTTTCTACGGCGTGCGGCAGTGGATTGACAAAGTGCCGCCATTAGCTACTTGGAACGATCCGACTTCTACTCAAGCCAATGTCACGCGAGTTTACAGCTTTCTGGGAAATCCTAACTTGCTTGGTTCCTATTTGCTGCCAGCCATTGCATTGAGCGCTGCCGCACTTTTTGTGTGGAAAGGATGGGGAACAAAAATTTTAGCGCTGACGATGCTGGTGGTGAATTGCGCGTGTTTGCGCTACACGGATAGCCGGGGTGCTTGGATCGGTTTTGTGGCTCTACTGGTGGTATTTTTAGTGCTGCTGTGGTACTGGTACAGCCCTTTGATGCCTCGGTTCTGGCGAACTTGGGCGCTGCCGTTAGGGTTAGGAGGTTTGGCTGGGGCGTTAATTTTAGGAGTGGCTTTAGTGGAGCCTCTGCGCGATCGAGTTTCGAGTATGTTTATTGGTCGAGGTGACAGCAGTAACAATTTTCGGATTAATGTGTGGACGGCGGTGATTGACATGATTCGCGATCGGCCAATTCTGGGAATCGGGCCGGGAAACACTGCTTTTAATAAAGTTTACCCGCTTTATATGAAGCCGAGATTCACTGCTTTGAGCGCTTACTCGGTGCTGCTGGAAATTGTGGTAGAAACCGGTTTTATCGGTTTAATGTGTTTCCTGTGGCTGATGACTGTCACCGTCAATCATGGTTTGTTGCAGATCAAAAATCTGCGGGATGCACAATTTAACATCTCTAATTTAGAGGAAGAATCCCAAAATCCCAAATCTCAAATCCAAAATCTCAAATCGAATCAGGGGTTTTGGTTGATTGGGGCGATCGCCACTTTAGCAGGCATGATGGCCCACGGTTTTGTCGATACAGTTTGGTACCGGCCGGAAGTTAATATGCTTTGGTGGTTGATGGTGGCGATTATTGCTAGTTTTTACAGCACCTCGCACCAGCAGCAAGATTCAGCTTTGACGGAGGGCGAGTAGATAGAATTGCTGGCGGGGTTTTATCCCCGCCCGGTGGCAGGGCGGTTTCATTCTCAGGGAAATAATCGTTTTGTAGGGGTAGTGCCAAGAATGCCTACCCCCTCCACGAATGATCAAATCGATGTTTCAAATATCGGGAATCTTCACCAGGGTTTGTCCCTTGGTCGAATGAAACAGCCCTGCGCCCGGTGTGGATGCCAGCAATAGCCTAGACAGCAATGATTAAGAGTTATAACAGTTCCAAAAAAGAATGCAGCTTTATGCAAGCTGCAAACCATTATCGCCATAAGTTATTTCCAATTCTTCAATTCTTAATCTCACATCTCAAATGCTATAAGGTGCGGACGGCGCACCCTGCATACTTACTACTACATACTACATACCTGTTGCTGTAAAGTGGTGATGGTACACTCTACAAAATTTATTGAAAATAACTCTTATTCTTCGCTCTCCGGAGTCATGATGAATCTCGGACACGCATATTTTCCACCATTTCTATCTCTGCACTGTCGCATCGACTGATCCGAACTCAACAGCATTTCGACTGATTGATTAAGGGCATGTTTAACAGTCGCAGGAGTTGGCACTGCTTTTGAGGCTTGACTTAGCTCCAGTACCGTTATAATTGCCAGTATGGTTGATGAAAGCAAAACTGTGCGTTTCATTTTTTTGTTTTTTCCTCGTTTAATCGTTGACGTGCCATCCCTATCCATATATCCTCATCGAATTCTTGAGAATCCGCATACTTTAGACAAATTTTCCACTGCGGCAGCGCTTCCTTCGTATTTTTTATCTTTTCTAGGACTTGCGCTTTTAAGCAGTAAGTTGCTGGCCCTTCACTATCAATTTTAATCGCTTCATCCAGATGCTGCAATGCCTCTGAATATCGACCCTGTTCCAGGCGAGCCCATCCCAAGTTTTTGAGTAAAGAATATTTTACTCGATCGTCCTCAGCTAATTTCAAACCTTGCCACAGGAAGTGAACTGCAGCCGGATAGTTTTTTTTATCGACTATATATAACCTAGCCAGGTTGCTGTAAGCAGCAGGCAGACCGAGTTTTGCAGCTTGCAGATATTTTTCTCGGGCGCACTCTAAATCTTGCACCTCTTCGCAAAGCCATCCTAAATTGTAAAGAGCTGTGCGGCTTTTTGGATCTACCCAGAGCGCTAACTCATATGCTTGTTGAGTATCAGCGAATCGATTGGCTTTGTAGTTTTCAAAAGCCCTATTATTAAAAAAAGATGCCAGCTCCGGCAACCCAATTTGCCAGCCGCCAAAGCCTACTGCTAGCATCAGCAAGAAGGCTCCCCACTTGGAGTTATTATGCTTTTTTACTGGCTCTTTCATGGCATTGAAAATGTTAGCTAATGGTGTCATTTTTAGCATTTTTTAACTTGAGAGTTGGGCGATATTTTTTGACCAGATTTAATTGCCACCCTAATGGCATATAATCTTACGAAATGACTCAGGTTTGAGTCCCTTTCTTATAAGAGTTTGTGAGTCCACAGCCGAATGCTTGGGTAATGTTCCCACTACCCAGAGGTATTCGAGCATAGGTTAACCATTCCTGAGACTCCACAAGCCATCCGGATATTTTCAGAAAAAAAGAACCGGGAAGCAGAAAGCAGATAGAACTCTTCTCCTTGTCTAAGTAATAATACTTAGGCAGCAGTCGATCGACAGTATGCGACTGTATGAGGAGATACAGCGTATTCCAGGTTTATGAAGTGTAGAGGGACTTACCCTGGGCCGTTTCCCTACGGGGAGCGAACGAGCTGGGGTTTAGTTAATCAACATAGAATTTGCTGTAAGGAATGAGAATTAAATAACTTCCACTCTTGAAAGTGGGATGGGCTCTTATAGCCCGTCATGAGTGGACGGGCTATAAGAGCCCATCCCACAATAACAATTAAAATTGTAAGTTATTTAATTCGCGATCCTAAGATGGACTGCGGTGAAATAACTCTAATTAAGTTTGTAGTGACGATGGAAGTCCTCAACCTCCTCCCTTGAGGATTTTGAAAAATATTATAATGAGTCATGAACCGAAATCGATTTAAAATAGCCAATCATTAATCAGCAATCACCCATCATGAACCACTAATGACTCCTGACTAATAAACATCTCCATAAATTAAATTTCTACCTTCCAGTAGCAAAGGTTTGAGTTTATTTTTTGGAGATGTCTAATAACTAATGACTAATGACTAAAATTGCTTCATCGCTCTTTCCATATCCCGCTTATCTTCGCGTTTCTTCAAATCTTCGCGCTTGTCGTACAGTTTTTTCCCTTTACCCAAACCGATATCCAGTTTTACCCAGCCGCCTTTCAAATACATTTTTAACGGCACTAAAGTCAAGCCTTTTTCTTCGACTTTGCCGATTAATTTGCGAATTTCCTGCTTGTGCATCAGCAATTTACGAGTGCGGCGGGGTTCGTGATTAAAATAGTTGCTAGCACTTCTCCAAGGCGAAATGTGAACGTTGATCAGCCACAGTTCCCCGTTCCGAACTAAACCATATCCGTCGCGCAAATTGGCTTTTCCTTCCCGAATAGATTTGACTTCGGTGCCCTTCAACTCGATTCCCACTTGGTATGTCTCTATAATTTCATAGAGATGGCGCGCTTGTCGGTTATCGCTAACAATTTTGTATCCTGGACTTTTTTCGCTCATTTTTACCTCCGATAAAATTAATTATTATAACGCTAGCTTCTCTGTAGAGAAAATCGAAGCTTGACAAAACTTAAATAATCGGTCTGGACATTACCAATTTGGCTGAGCTAAGATGTCACCAACGTGAATATCAAGCGGTATCATGCAGCGCACCAATATCACTGATTCTGCAATTCCAGATTCTGTTACTCCTCATCCTGCGGTTAATTTGGTTTGGCTGGCTCCTTTTTTGCTGGCGCTTGCTTGGTTTTGGGCCAATATCTCGGCTGTTAAGTGGCTGTTATCCTCGTTTGTTGAGATACCCACACTATATAAAATAGTAATTGGCTTTCTGATTGTAGCATTAGTAGTGCGATCGAGCGGGAACTCCGCTCGCCCCTTCGGATTTTCACCCAATTTCGTTTTAAGGCGAGATCCGCTGCTGTTAATGTTGGGTGCGGGTATTTGCTCGATCGCCCTTCAGTACATAATTGATATCAAACAAGTTACTGTCCTGCTATTTATCCTCGGAACTTACGGGCTGTGCGGCTTATTGGTGGATTCCAACTTTTGGCGAAAAAACTTACCAATTGCGGGCTTGCTTGCTTGTATTTTACCATTTAATAGTCAGTTGAATAGCGGCTTAGGTTTGCCCGCGCGAGTCCTCACTGCTCAGGTAGTAGAACAGTTGCTTTCTCTGCTGCACATTGGGGCTATTTCTTCTTACGATATTATCATTTTGGAAAACGGCATCGCTCAGGTTGACGTGCCTTGCAGCGGCATTAAAACTCTCTTAGTGGGAACGCTATTTTTGCTTGCTGCTACCTGGCTAGAAGGGCGTAAATTGAGTTTAAAATGGCTAGCAGTCGGCGCTGCTAATCTCTTAATGTTGGTATGTGCTAACGCTGCGCGGGTTGCCGTGTTAGTCCTGGTTTCAGAAGTTTTTCAACAGCCCAACATAGCACAAATTATGCACGTTCCTCTGGGAATTGTCGGTTTAGTATGTGCTTGTTTTGTGACGTGGTTAATGCTGCAACGAGTACCGAAATTTCAGCCAGAAAAAACCAGCGGTACTTCTGCAAAACCCAACTCAGAAATTCTCCCAAATCACCCTTTAGCCAAACCAGGAATAATTGCAGCAGTCACAGTTTTGGCAATAATGGCTCAACTGTCTCATGTAGAAACGTCAAAAATGGCGATCGCACCTTTAACATTACCTGAATACATTAAATCAGAGTCGATTTCCCTGAATCCTAGCGAACAAAAATTCTTTGGCAACTATCCAGACACGCAAACACAAAAAATCAGATTTGTCGCAGGCAACTTGCGCGGTTCCATGCTCACAGTAGCCAGCACATCCTGGCAAACTTATCACGCCCCCGAGTTGTGTTTTGTAGCGAGCGGAATTCCCGTCAATCGCATAGAAAAAAAACAGCTAACTCCTGCTATAACGGGGCGCTGGCTGTCTCTCCAAGACAACCAACTATCCGCTACATACTGGCTGCAATCTGCACAGCAAACTACCGATAACTTCTTGTCGCGCATCGGCAGCGATCTCACTCACAAAAATCACAATTGGGTGCTAGTTTCTATTTTATTTGACAGTTCGCTACAAGCAGAAAATCATGAAGTAAAAGAGTTTGCGGGTAACATATACGAGACCGTTAAACAAAGCTTACAAGGAGAAATGAATGAAAATTAAACAGGTATTTGATGGAATTTTTAAAACATTTTTTTGGGCGTGGAATTTGACGTTTTTATCGATTGTTTACTTGGGGATTTTGCCGATTATAGGAGTGCCATTAATTATGGCGACAATCGATGGCACTATCCCCCTAGAGTTTTCTTTGACGATGGCAGCTACGATCGCAGTACCCACTGTATGTACAGTAATAGGAGCTAGGCGTTTTGGCAAGCAACCCCTACAGCTAATGCGTTGGTTTTACGGCGTAGAAGCACCGCTATTTTTGCTGTGTTTGCTCCGCTTGTTCCTGCTGCGAGAACTCACCCCAGCTAGTTCTCAAATCATCGCTACTATTGCTTTGTGCATTGCAGCATTTTCAGTGGAAATGCTGTACGGATATCTGGGTAAAAGAGAAAATGTGCAAAATATTTTCGATTCCCAGAATTCCCATAATAAACAGCCTCGTATTTTCAACTTAATCGGAGAAAAGCGAAGTGCGTGGCTGCAATTAGGATGTCACAGTTTAATGGTAGTAGTTGGGGTTTGGGCGGCAACATTGCTGATTTATTACGCTGTACCTGTGGCATGGTATACACTTTATGGATTCTTATTTTTCGTCATTCAATTTTTCAAGTTTACCTGGGTTTCACCATTTCTGGAGATGTTTCAATACGGGGCATGGGCCTCGGCTTTAATTTGGATACCGCTATCGTTTATATTGTTTGGTTTAACCTGTAGCTTATTCGTTGTCATGCCTTCGCTGTACGGCTTTCTCTACATTCATTCCGGCCGAAAAATATGGCAGAGTTTTGCGGCACAATACGGCAAAAATAAAGCGATAATTGGAAGTTTGGGAGTCATAGCAGCTTGGCTGGCTATTTTCTCGGCTTTGCAGCAGCAGCCACAAGTTGCAGTAATGAAAATGCTGGCGACTCCCCCCGCAAATGACACGGTTCGCCAAACTTTATTAGCCAAGTCTGATATGATTCGATCCGGCTTAGTTAACGCTTATTTGTCCCCTTACCGCTACCTGAGCACGGTAGGAGAAAACAACCACATTTATGAGATATACAAAAATATTTGGATTTTCCCTGACGCAGCGGCTCAAACCTTGCAGAACAGCTATAATTTTTTAATGTCGCCGTTTTTGTATCAAGGCTCTAGTGCTGATGTGGAAAAAGCAGAAAAACTCTACGGCGAATTCTTCGATACGGAACTGCAAAAAGGCGACACAGAAGCAGTAAAACACGCGGTGCAGTCAACCTCAAATCGTGAAGAAGCGAAAGCCGGTTTGCTGAATGTCAATCAGGAAAAAGTATGGTTGCAGTCGCAAGAAGTTACAGTCAAAGAAAACGGCGACTGGGCTGACGTTCAACTCTACGAAGTTTACAAAAATCAAACGCCGAACTTGCAAGAAGTATTCTACTACTTTTCCCTGCCGGAAAGCGCCGCAGTTACAGGAGTTTGGCTGGGAGATACTGGCGATTTAAACAAACGTTTTGTATTTACGGTATCGCCTCGCGGTGCAGCCCAACAAGTCTACAATCAACAGGTAGTAGAAAGAGTCGATCCGGCTTTGCTAGAACAAATTGGCCCCAAACAATACCGCTTGCGGGCTTTTCCAATCCCGGCTAAACGAGAATTCACCCAAACAGAAGGGCCAACGGAAATGCACCTGTGGCTTACTTACAAAGTCATGCGCCAGCCCCAGGGTTGGGCGATGCCTGTTTTGGCTGAAAAACGCAACATTTTTTGGAACCAAAATACTCGCCGCACGATCGCCGGAAAAGAGGTAAAATACAGTCGCAAAGAAGCAAGAGAAACTTGGCTACCACACTTTTTGCCCGCAGTCGCACAGCAACCGCTAACCGTGCAGCAGGCGATTCTACCGGGAGGAAATATCATTTCTGCTAAGCCGTTGGCTGATGCAAATTACTCGCTACCGCAAGGCAAGAAATTTGCAGTTATTCTCGATACTTCCCGCAGCATGGCGGCGGAAAGTAAGGAAGTAAAAGAGACTTTTGAATGGTTGAAAGCTAATGCAGCAGGCAAAAATGGTGTTGATGTGTATGTCGCCAGCGCTGCGGGAATGCCACCTAAGTTTGTGGAAGATGTACGCAATTTCGATGCGGCAAAGGTGACATTTTATGGTACAATCCAGCTCAAAGATATGCTGCAACAGTTTGCACAGTTGCGGGGCGATAAAAGTTACGATAATGTATTTTTGGTGAGCGATCGCCACAGTTATGAATTGTCGGACGATCGCAAACTTAAACTTTCCATCTCTTCACCCCTATGGACAGTGCATTTGGGAGGTTTGCCCCCCGGCTACGACGACGCAACATTGAAGGCTATTCAAGATAGCGGTGGCGGAGTTTCTACAGATATGAAAGAGGCGATGCAGCGAGTAGCAACGACAGCAGCTTCGGGCGAATCTACAGTTAGCGTTGTTGACGGCTATGCTTGGAGTTATGCCAAAAATTCCAAATCAGAAAAGACACTCAAATCGGGGGCTGTTACAGAGCTAAAAGATACCGGAAATGAAGGGTTTAAACCCATAGCTGCGCGGCAGTTGATAACTGCACTTAGCAAGCAGAAAAATTCAAATCAATTGACGCAATTGGATGCGATGCACGCAGTAGCTAAAAATTTCAAAGTGGTGACTCCGTATTCTTCGATGATTGTGTTAGTTAATGACGCGCAAAGGGAGCAGCTAAAGGCAGCGGAAGCTAAGAGCGATCGATTTGACAGAGAGGTAGAATCGGGTAAGGAACAGTTGAGTAAGCCGAATAATCCTCTGAATGTTTCGGGGGTTCCTGAACCCGAAGAATGGCTGCTGTTGACGGTAGGTGCGATCGGGCTTTTGGCAGTTTTTCTCCGTCAGCGGCGCGCGAAAACGGTATAAAGTACACATGGGCGCAGAAACCGGGTTTTTACCTAATTTAGGGTGTGTAACAAAGTATTTCGTAAAAAACCCGGTTTCTTTGTCGGAGTCCGTAAGTCCTGACTAATTTATTTCTACAAAAACTCGATCGCCCTCAATCTTTACCGGATAAGATTCCAGGGAATCGGCGGGTGCATTCAAACATTTACCCGTATCTAATTTGTACTGATATTTGTGAAACGGACAGGTAATGATACCGTTGCTGACTTTACCCATGTCGATCGGATATTCTAAATGAGTGCAAGCATTGCGGTAACAAGTGACATTCATGCCTTGACGGTTCAAAATCACTGAAGTTTCGTCAACTTTTACCTTCAAGACACCCCATTCGGGAACTTGATTTAGCGCTGTTATTTCTAGCCACATATAATCTTCCTCGCTTTAAATAAATTATTGCAAATTCATGGGCGATCGTCCTTGAATGCAGCAAGGGCGATCGGTGGGGCGCTCTCCACACCTGAGAACCTAACCGTTTTCCTCGCCATTTCCCAGGTACAACCTGACGAATTCATCAGCCGCCTCCCGATTGAATGTCTGCAACGCTTGCTTAATCGCAAATACCGCCTCAGCGGATGGATCTCGTTCTTCACTCACCCAACGGCTAACGTTTGAGCGATCGATTTCCATCTTTGCCGCCAATTGATATTGACTGATATCGTATGCCTCTAATATTTTTTTGAGGGCTTTACCTGCTCTTGCCATGTTCCCGATTTTGTCAGAGAGTCATGCTCCTGTAAACGTTGCTGATTGTCATCTAGGGCGCTACACTAAGGTAGGAGCGAGATCATCCCGTGCCAGTTATGCTTGAGATAGACTAAACAAATAGCGATTGTGGACATTAACCAGCAAAAAGAACAGTTCAGTTATGCGTATATTTATGCAGTTGCTGCCTCGGCTGGCTACTCCTTCCAGATAGCAGCTAGACCATTAGATTTTGACGGCATCGATATCATTCTTGCTGGCGGTATGGGAAGTGGAATTATTCGATATCCCCGACTTGAACTCCAGGTAAAATGCACATCTAGGGATGTGATTGGACAGGAAGCAATTAGATATCCGCTCGAAGTCAAGAACTACAATGAATTGAAAGTAGAAAATATTCATACTCCCCGACTGTTAATCCTTGTAGTCGTACCCGACAATTTAGACAATTGGCTAATCCAATCTCAACAGGAACTTTGCCTGAAATATTGCGGTTATTGGGTTTCTCTGCGAGGTCAACCCCCAACCCAGAATCAAACCACTGTTACAATTTCCATACCCAGACAGAATATCTTTAATGTAAATGCTCTTACCACCCTCATGCAGCTAATAGAAGCAGGCGAAACTCTATGATAGTCACCGTTCGAGATCCCGAAATTCTCAAAAATCTACAGCCAGAAATTGTGCGTACTTACCTCGAAACGCATTGCTGGCAAGAAGTGCGACAAATTGACGATAAAGCTTCTCTCTGGAATCGCCACAGCGAAACCTCAGAAGAGTTAGAGATTCTGCTACCATTAAAACCAGAATTTTTAGACTTTCCCCGCCGGATGGCTGAAGTTTTACAAACCCTAGAAATTGCTGAAAATCGTTCCCAGATCGAAATCCTCAGCAATCTCTTGACATCAGCTCCTAACATTACCATTCAAGGCATAGTTACCAACTTGCAAGAAGGATTATCAGCAGGAAAATTAACTTTGACGGGCGTTATTGTTGGCAAGCTGCGGCGCATTCAGTTAGAACTAGCAGAACCAGTCTACGAACTGGCAGTCAAAGCTTATCAAGCCAGAATTCCGGTTATTTGTCAAGGCAATTTAGTTAAACAAGGTCGCTCTTTTTTACTGCAAAATACCCATCACTTTACATTAGATTTAGATGCCTGGTTGGAATGAATGCTATGTACTATAATCCAATACGCTTGGGTTAAGGAAAATTGTAGCGGAAATGTTGGGTGGAGTGAAACGGAGGGTTCGTTCCACGGGCCCAACCTACGCACGATCGGTTTTTTTAGCACTAACTGAACCGTATTGTACTATAATCAACCTAAAGAGCGATTGTGAAAGGATTTTCATAAAATAATTAATGTCTTTATTCTTGAGCACGTCCATGAATTGGGAGATGACCGCGAAGACTTAAAAATTATCGGTATTTATTCGACTAAAACATTAGCCGAATCTGCTAAGGCAAGAATGCTCTCCCAACCCGGTTTTATAGATGCTCCAGAAGGCTTTCATATAAGCTGTTATCCCTTAGATAAAGACCACTGGAACGACGGCTATGTCACTGTTTATTATTCTGATTCTTAACCTTTTCCCTACGGATGAATCTGACTCAAAATCACCCTCAACCTGTCATAATCATCCTTCAACAAAACACTCAAACTCCTCCCCGCTTCCACCAACCAAGATCGATCGCGCATCCGCAACTGATAAATCTCCCGAATCGCCGCCGCCGTCAGCGCCTCCACCGGCGCATTAGTCACACCCAGCAGCGTCCTCAAAAAATCCAACTGCACCGTAAAATCAATCACCTCATCCGGTTCGCAGCGATAAACCGCCTGGTGAATTTGCGGCGGGCGCGGCGGCAAATACTGATAAATTTTACCCCTCGATGGGCCGTGACCGTTCAACCTTTCCGGCGCAGCCTCAAACCCCACAATCGCCACTCGAAACTCGGTTTTTAGCATCGCAAAAATCTGCGGTTGTTCTTCCCGCAACTCTTCGAGGGACAAACCCAAAGCGCGAGCTCTGTGCACCGAGTCGATCGGGCTAGTCGTAGCGTAATAAACCACGCCGTAAATTTGATTTTTTGACTCTTCATCCTCGGCCTTCACCCAACTCCCAAAAGGCGGCATCACGGGAAAGCTTAAGTCGAACGGTTCCAAACATTGAGCCAAAAACTCCGAAGTTGCCGTCTCGATAACCTCAGCAATGCGATCGGGATGGCGCTCTTTTGTAGCAAATTGGGGTAAAGGTAAACGCATAGTTTTAGTGATTAGTCATTAGTCATTCGTCATCAGTCATTAGTCATTCGTCATTGGTTTTGTGCTAGTTTTCAAGGGTCATGAGTTAGTAGCCTGGTATTGGGTACTTTAGCAATTACAAATTACCCATTAACAATGACTAATGACCGCTGACTATTTCGCGCGACCAGCCGTAGCATCGACAAGTTCCAACTGCGACAGGCGGAACGTAATCAGCTTGTCCCAATTCCCGCCTTCAAACAGTACCGCGACTTTCCCGTCGGTAACTCGCTGGACTTGTCCTTGAAATGCGTAGTAAATCTCACCCTTATCTTTAACTCGAACTGCCGAACCTGGAAAAATCATAATTGTTTGAATGTTATGTTTGCTGTTTATAGTTTACCTTTTCTTGGCGATCGAGAGTTGATGCTAAAACAGGCAAGATGCCTGTTCCAGAAACAAGCACAGGCAAGATGCCTGTTCCACAAACAAGCACAGGCAAGATGCCTGTTCCACAAACAAGCACAGGCAAGATGCCTGTTCCACAAATTCAACAGGCAAGATGCCTGTTCCACAAACAAGCACAGGCAAGATGCCTGTTCCACAAACAAGCACAGGCAAGATGCCTGTTCCACAAACAAGCACAGGCAAG
>NZ_JAUBTG010000054.1:0-43424 GCF_036702395.1 Microcoleus sp. D3_18_C2
GCGGATTTTGGCGTTAGGAACTAGCGCTTCTGCCTGTGGAGGGGATGTAAGTCGATCTGGTAAAACTTCGGTTTTGTTGGACGCCCCGCCCCGTTGAATCAGGAAGCCAGCGCTGTACCCCTTAAGTGGTCAGCGTCTGGTAGTTCACAATCCAAACATCAAGTCATCGACTATTAGCTGACCGTCAAAAGCGTAAAAAGTAATTTTATGAATATTCGGAGCTTTTACGCGCAGGGGAGTCCTAGGGTCGATCGGAGAATTAGACCCCACCAGATTGGGCGCCGGCATTTCATCCTGAACTATTGGGTTGCCGTCAATGTCACAAGCAGATAAAACAGTTCGTCGCGAACTGGTGACAAGTCCTGACACCCAGCGAACTGGATACTTAAAAGTTACTTCTATCAGTCCGCTTTTGGGGGCCCCCATTAACACTGTTGCCCCAGAACCTGTGAAAAATGCTGGGTTTGAAGGTTGGATGGCGACGGCATTGCTAAAAGTCACCCCCCAATGTGCAAACTGGTGTTCTACTACTTCAAAGCATTTCAAGTCTTCTAAAGCTACCCGGACGATCGCAGGTACCGTGGCGCGCGATCGCACCTCTGACCCTGCGCCTGAGCGTTCTGGAGTGGCGACAACAGACTTTTTGCCGTTTAAATCCATGCTTCGACAGGCTGTGTCAAACTCTGCCAACCCGTCAGATTGAAGACTTTTCGCATCAACCATAAAACCCTCGCGATCCCTTTTTCTGAGCAGTTGCATTTTAGTAGACCTCCCTGAGATTAGTTATTTCTTGTGTTTTGGAATTGATAACGGCGAGGCCCGTGATTGCCAAACCTGCAATTAGGAATCGAAACCCCATTGCCCGCCCTCCAACAAAGACTTTCGACCTCAAAAGCCACTGCTCCGCAAAATATCGTGATTAATGATTTGTGATTGGCGAGCGTCGGCCAACCTGCCGCCTGCCTGAAAGCGAGTTCTAATAGTCCTCCTTTCCGAGCGCCTGCTTTCGGGGTTAGCGAACAGACTCTATTTTGTTGAGGGGTCTCACCCATCATTTTGCTATTATCTCCGATCGGCGGTAGTTTGCAACAGTAAGGATAACTACACAGCCGAATTGCCCAAATCGCAAAACTTACTTGCTGTCTGTAGTTTCACGCTTCACCTGTACTAAAATAGATTTAAATCATTACTCAATCTTTACAAAAACGCCACCAGCTTTGCAAGTTTTTTAAACAAAGACGGGGCGACGGAAAAGAATCTAAAATATAACAGCGATTAAGGTTAGTTTATGCTTGTACCCCTCGGCTTCGGTCAGCGATCAATAGTTACTTCTCTCGGCAGAATGGTTTACTACACTGCTGAAAAAATGCCTTGGATGGGGTTGCCGACCTCAACTTCGGAAAATAAGCCGAACTTAGTATTTTTTCACGGTTTTGGCGGCGGGTCGAGTGCCTACGAATGGTCAAAAGTTTATCCGGCTTTTGCCGCAGAATATCGAATTTTAGCACCGGATTTAATCGGTTGGGGGCGATCGGAACATCCGGCAAGAAATTATCAGGTGGAAGATTATATCACAACTTTGATCGAATTTCTCGAAAAAACTTGCGGCAGTCCGACAGAGGTGATTGCTTCTTCGCTAACAGGGGCGATCGCGATTCGAGCTGCGATCGCACGGCCGGATCTCTTCAAATCCCTAATTTTGACCATACCCAGCGGTTTGTCGGACTTCGGACAAGACTACGGCAGCAGTTTCTTCGCTAAGCTAGTCAACACGCCGATTTTAGATCGCTTGCTCTACAGTACCGGAATCGCCACAGACGGCGGCATCCGTAACTTCCTAGAACAGCGCCAATTTGCAGATTCGCGTCGCGTTTACGAAGAAATTGTTGATGCTTACCTCCAATCTGCTTTGGAACCAAATGCAGAATATGCAGCCCTGTCTTTTGTGCGGGGAGATTTGTGCTTTGACTTGTCGCTGTACATCACTCAGCTAACAACGCCGACAGCGATTATTTGGGGAGAAAAATCGCAGTTTACCGGGCCCGATATCGGCCAGCGGTTGGCAAACCTCAACCCCGAAGCAATCAAAGTTTTTCAACCTCTGGAAAACGTAGGTTTGACTCCGCAGTTAGAAATTCCCGCTGTCACGATTGGCTTAATTAGGCAATACTTAAAATTGCTTTCGGAAGGGTAAAGAAGTTCGGCAACGGATTTTGTAACGGATGTAACGGATGTCACGGATAGAGGTTCCTGGATCGAGGGAAGAAGGAAGATTAATTCCCCACAACCCATAGATGTCAACTTAATCCTAAAGACGGCTGTATCTCTCGTTTATATCCAAGTCTAGATCCCCCTAAATCCCCCTTAATAAGGGGGACTTTGACAATAATCTTGCCCCCCCCTTTCTTAAGGGGGGCTAGGGGGGATCTATACTCTGCTAGAAGCGAGATTTCTCATGAATTTTAGTCTGAATTTGACACCAATGACTAATGACTAATGACTACTGACTACTAATTATTCTTTTACTCGCACGTCGATAACGCTGGCGTTGAAAATGTACTTGTTGCCTTCAAGCTCTAGCGTAGTGCCAATTTTGACTTTCGTATTACCTAAAACCGGGCCATTTTCAGTAAGTTGACCTTTTCCCTCTAAGGTAAACATCATATTTCTGCTGAAGGCTTCTTCTTCTCTGGGATCGGGGAGAGCTTTCAGAGTGCCGTTGGGCTGAGGAACTGCTAGGGTTCTGGTGAGAGTTTTGACCGATTTGATGGTAATCTGACCGGACGGTTGATTGCGGATCACCACATTGATTTTATCACCTGTTTTGAACAACTCTGGAACGTTTGTTCCTTTGAGACCGATCGCAATTGCATCAATCTCTACAGGTTTGATACTGGTGCCGACTTGGGCGACGGAACCGCCAGAAGTGCCGGGAAAGAAAAAGATTCCGACTGCAACTAGCAGTACGATCAGAGCGGCAGCTACGTCTAGAATGCTGAGTTTGCCGAACAGTCGGCCTTGAGAATCTAAAATTTTCATAAATCGCCTATTATACTGATAGCGACAGGAGTATGTTTACAAGCTCAGGACTTACACAGAAATCGATGAAAAACAGATGCTGTGATTGCTTGGCTACCGCTGGCAATGACATACTTTATTGATGCGTAAGTCCTGAAGCTAAAAGATATTACCACAACGATCGCCCCAAATCCGCATGACTGGGCCACTTAACCCGGAAGGCCGTTGACGGCGGTTGGTTGGCCGTGGGTCGATCGCCCAGAAGCTGGTGGCGCGGTTAAAAATTGACAAAAAGCTAGAATAGCAACTAAGCAGCCTCAAATTACGTCTGCCTATTGAGTGACTTTTCGAGTTTTTCCTCAAATTTTATCTAACTTCTCCCACGTATCAATCATGTTAAAAAGTTTTTGGTTGACTTGCCGGCGTACTTGTGGCCGGGGGATTTATCTGTTTCTGTCCCTGATGGTGGCTGCGGGTATCTGGGTGGTTTCCCCGGAACCGACTCAAGCATTTTCTTTGCCCGAACTTATTTTTCGAGGCATTCAAGTTATTCAATTGTCGAATATGTCCGATCGCCAAGAGGTGACTATTGGCCGACAAATTAATCAGCAGTTAACCAGGAGCCAGTTTAAGATTGACCGCGATCGGGACACTACAGAATATATTAACCGTATCGGTCAACGACTCGCTCAAGAAAGCACTCGCCCCAATATTCCTTATACTTTTCAAGTGATTGACGACGACGCGATTAATGCTTTTGCAACTATGGGCGGTTTTGTTTATGTGAATAAAGGCTTGATGACAGCGGCGGACAATGAGGCAGAATTGGCAAGTGTGATCGCCCACGAAATCGCTCACATTAATGCTCGCCACGCGATTCAACAAATGCGTCAAATGGCCATCGCTTCAGGCGTAGCTTCCGCCACTGGGCTCGATCGATCTCAGGCGGTTCAGATTGGGGTGGAATTGGCTTTGCGCCGTCCCCACAGTCGCCAAGCTGAGTATGAAGCCGATCAGTTGGGATTGCAAACTATGGGGCGAGCAGGCTACGCTCAATCTGGGATGGTTGATTTTATGAAAAAGTTGCTCAACAAGCCTTCTCCTCCTAGCATTTTGAGCACTCACCCGGCAACTGGCGATCGTATTGCTGCTATTTCACAGGCGATAGATCCGGATCTTGCTAGCGGTGAAGGTTTGAATAATGAGGATTACAGGCTAGAAATCCGCAGGCTTTTAGGTTCGTAGAAATTCTCAATCTGTCAGGGGCTCTATTGTTTTCTCTTCTCTTTTCTTCTCTTTTCTTACTTCGCGCTCTTCGCGCCTTCGCGGTTCGTTAAAAAATAAATCCAGTTATATCATGTCCCATGGATTAACCATAATAGCCCGGTCGGGGCGGGTTTTTGAGATTGTCAATTATTGGCACGTATTGTTGGCTCACGGGCCCCTACAAAAATCGCGGTTCCTCCACCGGACATGATATTACTAGGGTACGTCAGAAGCAGGTTAATTTCGATTTAATTGATCGAACTTAAACTGACGCACCCTAAAACTACAAATTGATTTAACACTCCTGTGGAACAACATAATCGATCGCAGCTTGGGGGGGTGGAATCGGCTGCGGCTTCAATTGCCGGACAACTTCGTCAAAGGGCAAAATTCGGACTTGATTGTTAAATACATTTACTTGATAAACTCTGCGGTAGCTGAGGTCAAATCCTGTCAGCCAGCCGCTTTTGGGATGATAAGCACCCGTGTCAATATCCAACCACCCTTCGCCCCTGACTAATTCGCCCGGTCTGACCCCATGAAAGGTAAAGGTGATCGTGTGACCGGTGATAATTAATTTATTGGGAAAATAGGGTTTCGACATGGTGTGAAATTCCCTGCGAATCCAACACAGTTGTTCGATCGACTGTTCATCGAGCGACAGATGGGGGTCAACGCCGGCGTGAACCAGCCAGATGTCCCCTAAGTCCAGGTGCGTGGGGAGCGATCGCAGCCACTCTAAGTGTTTATACGGCATCATCCCTGTATCTCTGTAGCTCGCTACTGTCGCATCGCCACCACTGTATAGCCAAGATTGCCACGCTCGCATATCCATCGGCGTTCCCGACAAAGCCTCCAGCATCAGTTGTTCGTGGTTGCCCAACAGAGTGTGGTAGGGGCTTTGCTGCACAAAATCTAATACCTGAGCGCTTTTGGGGCCACGATCGATTAAGTCTCCTAAAAAATAGACGCGATCGTCCAAGCCGGGGGCAAGTGCCTCTAGCAGGGTCATTAACCCGTCGTAATGCCCGTGTACGTCCCCGATAACAATGCGCCGATGCTCCATTGTGTTTATCCGCTTCCCTGACTCAAAAGCCCCATCTCTAGCTTATAGCATCTGATTTTGCTGTTATTTGCCTCCCCTCTTTTACGGTGGAGGGGTGTCACCCATTATAGTGCTTTTTATAAAGATTCTGTAAAGCTCACCAGTACCTGTTTGCGTAGCTACTGATATAAACACAGGCAAGCTGCTAATTCTGCTTCTGCAACTGCTGTTACTGAGGCAAAGCTTTGAGTTATTTCACGCTTTAGGGTGCATCAGCGATTAGCCGACGGATTAAGTCGAAAATAATCCTAGCTGACACACCGTAAAATACGATCGAGCCTTAACGATTGTCACTGAGTCAAAGCTTTGAGGAATGTCTGGAGTTCTGCCAAAAAACCTTTCTTTTTTAAGGGTTTGGCAGGTGCGGTGGAATCAGGATCGGCGCTTGGGAGAGAACCGGCTAAAATCCGCTCTAAATCGTCTCCGACAGGTTTTTGGGCGGTTTCAGAAATTAGTTGGTATTCGTCGTTTGTTTCCAGCCAGACTTGCCACGATTGGGGGTAGCAGCGGAATAAAGCAGCAGTGTCGAGGGGTCTGATATAGTAGCAGGATTCAATTTTGCTGAGGAATCGATCGCGCAATTGGCGGCCCGCATAGCCTATACCTATGGTGGCAACATCTTCCAGACGCGGGTTGAGTAGAATTACGGGGCGACCGGCCGCAGCTATATAAATTTTTTCGACTTGGGCAACTTCTACGGCTGCTGGATTGATCAAAATGAAAAGTTGATCTTCCGGTGATATTTTATCTTCAACAGGGGTGCGACTGCTACCCAAATCAGTGACTTTAAACGGTGTTTCTCCCCAGTCGCGGCGCGCGAGGGCTGCCGCACCGGTGTCGGGAAAAAAGACTTTTACTCCGGGGTATATTTCCTCAAATTCTGGGAGAAATTGTAGGGTGATAGACTGTGCTTGCAGGGCGATTTCTGGAAATACTAATTCGACTTGCAGTAGAGTTTTGCCGTCCGAGAGGGCAGCGGCGGTGGCAATGCGGGATTGGGCGATCGCCTCGTTGAGATCCTTGGGCAGTTCTGTCATTAATTTAATTGTTTTTACTCGACTTCTCTCAATCTAATTTTACCTGAGATATTGCACCATTTTCAATTACTTGTTTAGGAACAGGCTTTTCGGCCTGTTCCACAAAGAGTGAATTTTCTTGTGGAACGGGCATCTTGCCCGTTCTTGAGCATAGTACAAGATGTAAGTTTTACCGCATTAAGCAACAAAAGCTAACACCGATACAGGCGAACCGGAACCTCCCAAAAGACGCAATATTCCGATAACTAAAGTGATTTCAGCCGCAGGTAACAAGTCGAGATTTGCTAGATTTTCCAGCACTATTCGTTGCTTTTCCAATACCAATTTGTTAACCGCAAAACTTTCATCTCGCCCGGTATCGACTCCGTGGGTGTCGGTGCCAATTCCCGCGATAGAGCGTTCTTCTAGCAAAAATTGAGTTGCTGCTTTGCCAAATCCCGGAAAGTGGCAAATTCCGCGATCGTCTCGGTTGAAAAATGCTTTCTCGTCATCCCATTTTTCTTGCCAGCCAGTATACAATAAAACTAGATTTCCCGGTTCTATAAGTTTGTGCTGCCGTTCCCAAGTCAATATATCATCAATTGTTAAAGTGTAGTCGGGATTGGCAAGACTTTGCTCTCGGATGTCGATCGCAATTGCCGGCACAACGAGCGACTGCGGGGAATAATTATCAATGCTGGCGCCTCCTGCATAAAAGCTGTTGGGTGCGTTAATGTGAGTGCCGCTGTGTTCGCCCATCGAAAATTTTCGCAGGAAATACCCGTCTGTTTCTATTTGAGATACTGTGGCAATTTCTGTCGCTGGATCTCCTGGCCAAATGGGAATATTTGGGTGAATTGAATGGGTTAAGTCTACAATTGTGCTATAGGCGATCGTTTTGAGATTATTGGAGTTTAATTGGTCTGTCATCAGGTAAAATATATCTATTATTTATTAAACACAGTTTATTCAATTCTAAAATCTAAAATCTAAAATCTAAAATCTAAAATCTAAAATCGATTGACCGTCTGCACTCTCAATCTAAAATCTAAAATCTAAAATCTAAAATTCGATTAGTCGATCGAGGGTTGCTTCCATCACATCCTTTGTTTGCCCGGAAACAGTATACACCAAAGCTTCTCGATAAACTCTCCCCGCCGGGTGTACCGCACCGTTAGCAGCACCGCTAGAAACTGCTACCGCAGCGTGTCCGCAACGCACGGCTAAATCAATGGCTTGAGCTCGCAGCGCTAATTGTTCTGCTTTCGAGCTATGTTGAGATTGTGGGAAATTCTGTTTTAGCCGATCGAGCTTTTGCTCTAGTTTTTGGCAAGCCGCCGTTATAAAAGGTGAATTCTTAGCAGCCCCGGCTGCTGCAATTACATCCAATCCCGCTCGAATACAGCCAAAAGTAGCCGGAACAAAATTCAGTATATTTTTGGTGTCGTTTTCCGCAATCCAGCCGACAGGTTTAATTGAAATTATTTCCGATTCATGCAGCAACCAATTATCGAGATTTGCTGTCACAGTATTAGTCGAGTTCATGGCGATTAACTGCATGATTTCGCTACAAGCTATTTTACCATATTCGCCTTCAATATTGGCAAAAGGCACTAAACCGAAAACAGCGCGTTCGTCAGGAAGTACCGCCGCTACAATAAACTTTTGAAACAAGCAAAAACCTGTTACCCAAGGAACTTTTCCTGACAGTAAATAGCCCGCTTTTGTGGGAGTTGCGGTGACTGCCGGATTGCCCGATCGCCTTAAATGCGAAAACCCAATACCCAAGCGTAACTCTTTTTGGGCGATCGCGGGCAAGTATCTGCTTTTTAGCATTTCATTGTCGCTGTTGGCAATCATCCCAGTTGCGCTGTGGTGCTGAGTTTGCAGGAAAGACAAAGCGCCGGAATATCGAGCCGTCAATTCCTGATATTTGTAAAAAATCTCGGGTGCAATTTCGGCACCGCCCCATTTTTGGGGAACTCGCAATGCTAAGAGCGATCGATCTTCCAATCCCGCAAATGCTGTTTCTAGCGCTTCCGAGTCGCTGTCGATAATTTCCGCGTGGGGTGAAACGCACTTTTGCAGGTAACTTTCTGTGCTGTTGAGAATATATGGGGAATCCATTTTATATAATTATTTTATAGCTGTTTTTCTCTAAATCATTGTGAACCAGCCTAAAAATCTGCCCTCAAACTAACTTATTTACTCACATTTTGCACCAGTCTCTAGAACAGGCTCTCCGGCCTGTTCCACAAAAAGTAAATTTGTTGTGGAACGGGCAGGATAGCCCGTTCATAAAAGGCTTACTGAGAATACCCAAAACTAATTTATTTCCACATTTTCCAAGGAGCCTTTCCTTCATCCCAAAGTTCGTTTAAATACTTGTATTCTCGATAAGTATCCATCGCAAAGAAGAAGCCATCATGACGGTAAGCCATCAACTGTCCGTCTGCTGCTAAACGCTGCATCGGCTCCTGTTCTAAAATACAATCATCTCCCCCCAAATACTCAAATACCCGGCGGTTAAATATCATATATCCAACACTGATCCAGCCATCTATTTGAGGTTTTTCAGAAAACTGTACTACGCGGCTATCGCTGTCTACATCCAAAATTCCAAAGCGAGAAATCGGACGGAATGTGGTGACAGTTGCCAGCTTACCATGAGACTTGTGGAAATCGACTAAAGCCTCAATATTGACATCAGCTACTCCATCGCCGTATGTCACCATGAAATTCTCGCGATCTATATATTTTTCTATCCGTTTGACCCGCCCTCCTGTCATGCTTTCCGCGCCAGTTTCAGCCAGTGTCACCTGAAAATCTTGTTCGAGATGTTCCTCGTGATAAGTGATCGTATTTTGCCGTCCCAGACAGATAGTAAAGTCATTGTTCATGGCTTCATAATTAAGGAAATATTCTTTAATCATGTTGCCGCGATAGCCCAAGCACACAATAAAGTTTTGGAAACCGAAGTGTGCATATATCTTCATGATGTGCCAAATAATTGGATGTCCCCCCACCTCCACTAAGGGTTTGGGACGAAATTCTGTTTCTTCTCTGAGACGAGTACCGAGACCACCTGCTAGGATAACTACTTGCATTTTTTTTATTTTTAAAAGATGATCAATTAATTTATCATCAATAATCAGGGATTTATTCAAAGAATTATTAACTTTTTCTCATAGTGAGTGAAGCTTTGTCAACCCCAGAAATCACGAATTATTATAAATAATCGTAGGGTGATCCGTGGACACCGTGTATTTAGTAATAATCCTAGGGTGTTCCGTGCACACCATGTATTTAAATGCTGCGCGCAATTTCTAACTAACAGTAGGGTGGGTACTGCGGACAGTATATTTGAATACAGCGCGCAATTTCTAACTTAGGAATGGTAGATTAGGAAATAGACAAAAAAACAGCAAACACCTATACTAAATATAAGAAAGAGATTAAGCAGCAATGAAAAATCAACTCGATCGCCTAAAAAATTTTTTAGGTATCCTCTGTGCGATCGCCTCCATAATTATATTATTCCAATGGGCTATACCTGGTGTTTACGCCACGGTTGTTGCACCGAAAATCTCAACCATACCAGAAACCACCGTAGCTTTTGTACCCAACATACCGGGCGGGGGATTAGAATTTCACGAATCAGCAGGAGGACACACTTTAGAGAGACACGTTGGTAAAACAGAAGCACAACTAGCACAGCGACTCGCAAGCGAAACGAGAATTTCTGCTGCATCTTCTTTTATCGATCGTTCCGTCGCCGAAGCGGCTATTGCAGAAGCAATGAACAGAAATCAAAGTGCGATCGACTCCTGGGTGAAAAGTCGAGGTAATCGTTATACGATCGACTACAATGCCAACAGAATCATTGGTATTACTCTGCGTCGCCGCGCATCCAAAGCAACTTCAACATCTCGCCTGAGAATCGTCCTCCAGCGCAGCGCCAAATTACCTCCCGGATACTTTATTCTCACAGCCTATCCCCAATGATCGATCAATTTCCTCATTTAACCCAATTTTTCAGTTCCTACTTTCACCAAGACTGGCAGTTAGAAGCTGACACTCCCAGCGATGTAGTGAACAACTACCGCAGCAGCGAACCGCCCGCAAGTGTTGAAGCTGCATCGCAAGAGCTCAGCAAACTGCTCGAAATGCCGATCGCCCCAGCGGATTTAGAAGCATTTATCCTCGATGAATTAGGGTGTTACTACGACCCCCAATCCGAAAATCAAACAGTCAGAGAATGGTTGGAATCTGTGCAAAAATCTTTGAATAATCCCAGCTAAACTTTATATATTTGTAAGGACGCGGCAGTGCCCTGTCCCACAATTTGTCTATATATTTGTAAGGACACGGCAGTGCCCAATGCGTGTCAAATTAAGCTTTTCGTCCGCTAGTCCTCGCGCCTACCCGCCAGTCCGCCAGGGAATGAATTCCCTGTCTAATAGTCAAAGTCCTCTAAAAGAGGACTGAATAATTCATTAGTCCTCTTTTAGAGGACTTCAGCTTTGAGGCAGGGGTTTCAACCCCTGTCGGACTATCGGTTTAACGTTAAGTTGACACGACGAAAGGCAGTGCCGTGTCCCTACAATTTGTTCACAATCTAATAGGATTGCTAGCTCACTTGCTAACCGTCAATAAGTAGCCTTCGTGGACGTTGAAATTAGGGATAACATAAGCCAAGCTGCCGCTACCAACCGAAAAACTTTCTTCTTTAACTGTGACAAGCTGTGGCACGGCTCCTTCTTGATTGTTGGGAATCTTTTCTAATTTTAGAGTGATTTTCTGACCCCTTTGAATACCTAGCTGCTCCAAATTGCCGATGGTTAATGTTACCGTTGTTGCTGAGGAAAAATTGGGGTCGAAATAACCTAAAAGTATCTGTGCTTTACCTTCAGGATTGGACTTGCTGGCTAAAGCGACAAGGCGATTGTTATTTGACCAACTCCGCACCCGCGAATTAACTCCGTCAGCATAAGCTTTGTAAGTCCACCAAGCAGCTCTCGGTTCAAAAGTATTAGGCGTGACCATCCCACTCAGCGTATTGTTGAAGCAATTGCTAACTTTATTTGGCCCTTTAGTATCCCAACAAGCTCTGCAAGCACCGTCAGCTTTTGCATACTCTAAGTTATACAAATAACCTAAGATTTCCCCCGGCTGGTACTGCGCTAAGTTGCCGACAATTTCGTTGACGTAAATTTTTTGCAATTTCAGTTCCTTGTAAGAGGGACTTTGCTGAAAATTGCGTTTAGCCTCAATTACGTGATCGTCAACAAATAAGATCATCGTGTCGTTAAGTTCGTGCCACGAGAGGAAATTTACTTCAAGTTTGTTAGCCTTGCAGTAATCCAAAAAAGCGGCGAGATATTCTTTGCTGTAGCGGCCGAGGCTGGGCCCGCCAATCATTGCTGACGGCCCCAATTCTTCCCGCAAAATTTTGTAAGCTCTTTTGTAAGTTTCAAAGAATTGTTCTCTGCTTCCGTTCCAAAATGGATCTTTCCAATCTGGCTCATTCCATACATCCCAAATAATTTTTTTGCCTTTATTTTGCTGGGCTAATTGCCGCACGAATGCTTCCCACGCGGGGTAGTTTTGATAGGGCCAGCCATTGGGATTGCTACCGTAGCCCCACAAGTCGCTGACTACTAACTGAAACTCGGCTCCGCTGGCGATTATGCGATCGTAAATATCGAGTCTCCCCGCCCGCCAAAGTTTGGGCTGCAAGGGTTTAATAGAACTATCCGGCGGCTGGCTAGTATCAATTCCGTGCAGGATGCCACTCATGGAAATTGTACCGGTGGCTGGCTGTCCAAAATCTACTGTAACGTTCGATCGCAGTTGGGCAACAGTTGGTTGCTGTCCCAAATAGGCTATTAACAGAACAGTGACAATAGCTAAACAAATTGGCAGCAGTTTATTAATCCGTGGGAACTTGAATGTAAATTGCATATCTTTTCTTTGGTTGATGTTTTGTGGAATGGGCCGGATATCCCGTTCCTAAGAATGCTACAAGAGCTCTGTTTTAACGAACCGATGAAAACACTTCAAAACCCTGTATTGATTCTATCACTTGTTGCCACGACCGGGAGTTGATCAGCTCGTGGGTATCGAACGTAACGCCTTTTTCGGCTGCGAAAATACCAAAGTTTTTCACCCAATCAAAGATAGTTTCCGTGGTAAAATAAGGTGTGCAGGCCCAAGCAGATTGCAAATTATTCACCATCTCGGACATATCTCCCCGATCGTAAGCCTCCCAAGCTTTCCACACTAAATAATAGTATTTCAGCAGGCTATCCACTTGCTGTAGCTGCTTTTTGAGTTTCGGACTAATAGAGAAACTGTCGCTCTCATCGTCACTTACCAATGCCTGTTCAATTATTTCTCCATATTCCCGAAGCATCCGTTCTTCTTGGAATAGTTCTTCGGCTCGCGCTTTGCACGCTTGTCCTGCAAGTCTACGCGATTCGGGATTTTCTGCCCATATTTCCACCGTTTCTACCAACTCTTTTACTGTTCCTTCTGGGTCGATTGTAGGATCGGGCAGCAACTTTCCCGTATCTCCCAATTCTTCAGGAATCCCGCTGACTGCTGTGGCAATTACGGGCAATCCTTTTGCCATTGCTTCCATAATTGCTAGCGGCATTCCTTCTGCTTGGGAAGATAAAATAAAGATGTCGCTGGCGTCGAGCCAATCGGCAATATCCCAGCGCTGTCCTAAAAATTTAACCTGTTCTTCTACTCCCAATTTGCTCACAGTTGCTCTTAATTCAGGTTCCATATTGTCGTGAGTAGTAGACCCCGGCCCGGCCCAAACAAAGTAAATTTGGGGCCAAATTGGACGATTTTTCAATTGGGCGATCGCCTGCAATTGATACTGATATCCTTTAATTGGAGTCAATCTTGCCGCTGTAAAACAAACGACAGCATTTTCAGGGATTCCTTGTTCTTGACGCAGGCGTTGGCGAGTGGAAAGATTCGGTGACTCAAAATAACTATTTGGTCTGCCATAATAGATTACTTTTCCCCGTTCTAGACGCGCTTTAAATAGACTTTGGAACAAGTTTAAATTCTCGTGGGAAACTGCTACTGCTGCTTTGGCTACAATGTACTGATAGGCAACTGCATCGAAATAGGGAATTTGATCGCCGCGATCGAAGGTTTCATAATTGCGATTGATATAACCCAGACTGATGATGTACGGTATATTTTGCTCGATCGCAACTTGTTTAGCTGCAAAGTTAGCCATCGGCCAGCCGTCACTAAATATAATTAAATCCGGTCTAGCTTGGGCGTAAATCTTTTGAGCATCATCCAAATTGTAAGCTATTCGCAAAAACTCTTTCATCGTGTCGAACTCTAGCCAAATATGTTCGATACCTAGCTGTTTTTGTTCGGTAATTAAAGGATTAGAAGCTTGACTTTGAACGCTGGTTACTCGGTAGCCATCCGCCGCTAATTTACACATCAGCGAGTGGTTGAACTGAGCCAATCCGCCGACTCCTGAGTCTTCTGTGTACAGGAGTACGTGCTGTCTTGGCTGCCGAGAAGTCGAACGGGGAGCCGATTGAAACTGGTAAGGATTGTTAGCTGCGATCGCCACTATGTCTTGCCATTCCTGTAAATTGGTTAAGGCATAGGCATCAAAGTTGTAGCCGTACTGTTCCGAAACCCCCTTAAAAGTTTCCAGCCAATTAAAAACAGTTTCAGTGCCTGTCAAATGAGTGTAATACAGAGATTTTTCCAGACATTCGACCATTTCTGGCAAATATCCGTCGCGGTACATCCGCCATGCTATCCATACGAAACACTTGTAACGTTCCGCCCGTTTCAAGTCGCGGATGTGCTGAGGCAAATCTGGCCGCGCGAAAAATTGCTCCATCAAAATTTCCGTATTTTTCATTAATTTGCAGCCGTTAGACATGATATTGCTGTCGTGCTGACGATAGCAGGTTAATATCTCTTTTAACCAAACTGACTTGCAGCCTTTTAAACCTAAACGTAGCACAAAATCTAAATCTTCGGTTGGCGGCAAGCGATGCTCGAAACCGCCCAAGCGTTCCCACCACTCTCGCCGCAGCATCATGGCGCTAGGACGCACTGATTTGTAGAAAACAAAGGCTTCTAAATCTAATTTTGGTTCTTCTTCCCAAGGCTTTACTCCATAGATGCCTTCCTCGTTTTTGTCAACGATAACCCAACCTGTCTGCACCATATCTAATGTAGGGTCAGCGTCAAAGCAAGCTACTTGTTTTTCTAGTTTTTCTGGTAAGAAGAAGTCGTCAGCATCTAGAAAAGCTAAAAATTCCCCTTTTGCTAATTTGCAAGCACGATTCCGAGCAATTGCTGCTCCTTGGTTATCTTGATAGATGTATTGAATTAAATCGAGGTAAGGTGCTAAAACTTGGCGAGTGTTGTCAGTTGAGCCGTCGTCTACGACGATAATTTCCCAGTTTTGATAAGTCTGGTCAAGAACACTCTCTACGGCTCTGACAATGTAGCGATCGCAGTTGTAAGCCGGGATGATGACACTGACGCGCGATTTTTTTGAAGGAATGATATTAGCCATTAACTGTTTCCATTCTGGTAAGTTTATGAGATAATTTGCATCGATATTGCAGCCGTAGGTGTTAGAAATTTTAGTGATGCGCTTTACCCAATCTGCTATAGTTGCTGTCAGGGAGTACGGGGTATAATCCAAAGATTTTTGCAAATAGTCAGTCATTTCTGCCGGATGGCCACTGTAGTACAGTTGCCACGCCATCCATGTCAGAGCCTCATAAAAAGCAAGCTTTTCTAATTGGCGGATATCCTCTGGTAAGTCTGCTCTACTGAAGAAATTTTGCTTTAATTTAATACAAAGGTTTGCCTGTTTTATCGCTCTCTGGATGGACACATTTTGCCCGTGCTGGCGGTAGCATACTGTCACTTGAGGCAACCAAGCAGCTTCGCAACCAGATAGTGCTAAACGCACAATTAAGTCGGCATCATCTACTGAATCATACTGAGAATCAAAGCCACCGACTCGTTCCAGCCACTGCCGCGAAAACATCATGGCGCTGGGAAGTAGGGGCATATAAACAATCCAGGTTTTTAAGTCTAGCTGAGGCAAGTATTCCCAGGGTGTGACATCGAAAATACTTTCGCCTTGCTCTTTAACCATTCGCCAGCCACTATTAACAATTCCTAGTGATGGCTGAGCGTCAAATAACGCAACTTGTCCAGCTAACTTATCGGACAAGAAAAAGTCATCTTGATCTAAAAAAGCAATTAATTCACATCGGGATTCCTGAATTCCTCGGTTGCGAGCGGCAGCTACTCCTTGGTTTTCCTGATAAACATAGCGAATTTTTTCAACATAAGGCTGCAATGCTTGGCGGGTGTCGTCGGTTGAGCCGTCGTCTACGACGATAATTTCCCAGTTTTTATAGGTTTGGCTGATGACGCTTTCTACCGCTTGCGCGATGTAGCGATATCCATTATATGCTGGAATAATTACACTTACTCGCGGTGTCGGATTTGCTATTGACATGAATTTTATCGGTGATAAGGAAGGGTTCGGCAACGGATTCTGTAACGGATGTAACGGATGTAACGGATGTCAGGCAGAAGGCAGATGCAATTCTACTGTTGAGAGCAATCCGAATTTGAAATGTAAATTTGGTATTTTAACGTGCATAAAATACAGATTCAATACCCTGTACTTCCTCGACTAATTGTTGCCATTCTACTGAATTAATTAGAGAATATGTATCTAAACTATGCCCTTTAGCTGACGAAAAATTGCCAAAATATTCTACCCAGTTTAACAGCGTTTCTGTACTCAAAAAAGGTGTGTACTTCAAAGATTCTTGAAGCCACTTCTGCATTCCGCTTAGATCTTCTTGACAGTAAGCCTGCCAAGCATTCCACACTAAAGAGCTGTAGTGCACCCGGTTTTCTATCTTCGCCATTGACCTCTGCACCTTTTTTTGAGTAACAAATGGATCTGTTTGACGATCGCAAAGTAAAGCTTTTTCGATCGCCTCCATCGACTCTGCCAACATCCGTTCCTCTTTAAACACTTTCTCGGCCCGCTGCTTGCAAGCTTGACCGATTTGATGTCGCAATTCTGGATTCATCGCCCAAGCTTCTACAGTTTCCGCCAATTCCCTCGCGGTTCCCTCTGGATCGGTATTCGGATCGGGCAACAATTTCCCAGTATCACCAAGCCCTTCAGGAATGCCGCCCACAGCCGTTGCAACTACCGGCAATCCCTTAGCCATCGCTTCCATAACTGCAAGAGAAGGCGCTGCATCTGCCACAGAAGTCAAAATGAATATGTCGCTAGCATCCAGCCAATCGAGTATATCCCAGCGCTGTCCGATCGCCTTCACGCGATCGCTCACGCCTAACTCTTTAATAGTTTCCCTCAATTCTATTTCTACATTATCAGCGCTTCCCTCACCCGTTCCTGCCCACACAAAATACAGTTTAGACCACACAGGAGACTGCTGCAACTGCTTGATTGCTTCAATCTGATATTGATGCCCTTTAATCGATGCCAATCGAGCAGATGTGAAACAGACAATCGCCTCTTCAGGAATTCCTATTTCTTGCCGCAGGCGTTGACGAGCTGCAGCATTAGGATGTGCAAAATATTCAGAAGAACGCCCCAAGTAAATCACTTGTCCTCGCTCTTTTGGCAACTTGAAATGTTGGCACAATAAATTCAAATGTTCGTAAGCGCCAACAATCAAGGCTCTAGCTTGCAGGCAGTGGTAGAGCACTCCTTCTACATAAGGCACTACATCTCCGCAGGCAAAAGTGGCGTGTTCTGGCATAACTAACCCAATCACCATCATGTATGGTATTCCCATTTGCATCACTACCTGTTTAGCTGCAAAATTGGAAAATGGCCAACCATCGCTAAAAATAATCATATCCGGTTGATTGCTAGCAAAAAGCTCTCGTGCATCCTGAGTATTTCTTAACACCCGCTGTAAATCTTTATGCCCGCTAAAATCCAGCCACAAGTGTTCTATACCTAACTCTCGTTCTCGCTCAAGCAAGGGGCTAGAATGTTTGGTTTGCACGCAGGTGACTCGATAGCCTAACAAGGCTAACTCACAGAGAATGGCATGATTGTACTGCGCTAATCCTCCCACGCCCGGATCGTCCGTGTTGTAGAGTAGAATGTGGGCTTGCGCTTTTGAAGGTGTGGGAATAGAACTCTGTTGAGATTGGGGTGGATTAGTCATCACCATCTGAATTATCTCTTGCCATTGGGCTAACTTACTCAGCGAATAAGCGTCAAAATTTTCACCATATTCTTCAGAAGCCATCTGAAAACTTTCCAGCCAATTCAACACTGTTTGTGTGGGCGAAAAAGGCGTATATTGCAATGACTCTTCTAAACACTGGGCCATCTCTGTTAGATGGCCGTCGCGATACATCCGCCATGCCAGCCACTTTAAGCATTGATAGCGTTCTGGGTTTTTTAACTGCCGGATTGACTGGGGCAAATCGGGTCGAGCGAAGAATTTTTTCATCACAATTTCTATATTCTTCATTACGCGAAAACCGATTGACATGAGATTAGAATTGTGCTGGCGATAACAGGTAAGTTTTTCTTCTAACCAAACTGCTTTGCACCCTTTTAAAGCTAAACGCAAGGCAAAGTCTAAATCTTCTGCTAGTGGCAACTGAGAATCGAAACCGGCCAATTTTTCCCACCAGTTTCGGCGCAGCATCATCGCACTGGGTCGCACGCATTTATATAGAATAAAGCTTTCTAAATTTAATTTAGACGCTTGTTGCCAAGGCTTGACAGCAGAAATCTCTCGCCCGGTTTCATCGACGATTACCCAACCTGTTTGCACCATATCTAAGGTGGGGTTAGCGTCAAAGCAAGCTAGTTGTTTCTCTAGCTTGGATGGTAGGAAATAGTCATCGGCATCGAGAAAGGCTAAAAACTCGCCTTGCGCTAGTTGGCAAGCAATATTTCTGGCTGCTGCTACTCCTTGATTTTCCTGGTATATGTAGCGAATTCTGTCACAATAAGGCTGCAATACTTGCTGCGTGCTATCTGTCGAACCGTCATCTACAACTATAATCTCCAAATTAGTAAAAGTTTGACCTAGGGCGCTTTCCACGGCTTGTACGATGTAGCGAGATCCATTATATACAGGTATAATTACGCTTACTTGCGGTGTTTGAGTAGCTGTTGACATTATTTAGCTCGCTGTTAACCTATGATTATATAGTTTAGATTAATTTGGCGGATTTTCATCATTATTCTGTGTTCGGTTGATCTAATTACAAAAACTTGAATTTTGGCAAAGTGTAGCATATAATTTTACATGGAATGACAACTCAAAAGGAAAATAAAAAATGAATTCAGAAACAGTGCAAGTGAATTTCCAGCAGCAGGCAGAAATTTATTTGGCTACAGGGAACTTCGATCGGGCGATCGCACTTTGCCAACAAATTTTGGCATCTGAACCCAATTCAGCAGAGACTTGCAAGACCTTGGGAAAGGCGCTGCAAGCTCAGGGTAAACTAGAAGACGCAAGGTATTGGTATAAAGTTGCGATCGCCCTGCAACCCGATTTTGCCGAAGCTTTTGCTAACCTAGGCACTCTCTGTGCTACTTGGGAACAGTGGCAAGAGGCGATCGCCTGTTACCAAAAAGCCATCTCCCTGCAACCAAACTTTGCAGGATTTTACCGTAATTTGAGCCGGATATTTACCCAAGTCGGTCAAGCTGAAGAAGCAGCAGATTGTTGGTATCAAGCACTCATGGTGGAACCGATAGAGATAGCAGAAGAATATCTCGATTTAGGTAATACTTTGTTGGCGCAAAACAAGCCAGAAAAAGCGCTGACTTGTTACCACCGCACGATTTATTTAAACCCCAGCTTTTGCGAAGCTTACTGCCAATTAGCAGAAGCTGCTAGCGAGCTAAAGCAGTGGGACGAAGCTATTGTTAACTACCGCAAAGCTATTCAACTCCAGCCGGAGATTTCTGATTTTCATTACAAATTAGGCAATGTTTTGCAAGCTAAGGAACTCTGGCGCGAAGCGGAGGCAGCCTACCGAAAAAGTATTGATTTAAATCCCAATTCTTTTTTGTCATACTACAACTTAGGCAGCGTGCTGCTCAATTTAGAAAAATGGCAAGAAGCTGCGATCGCCTACCGCACGGCGGTGGAAATTAACCCGGATTATTCTTGGTCTTACTACAGCATCGGTGTAGCTTGCGATCGATTAGAAGAATGGTCGGAATCCGCCGCAGCTTACCAGCGCGCTACTGAATTAGATCCGAATTTTTTTGCAGCTTTTCACCAGTTAGGAGATGCTCTTGTTAAACTAGAAAAATTGTCGGAAGCTGAGGCTGCATACGAACAGGCGATCGCACTAAATGCGGATTTATTTTGGTCTCATTATAACTTAGCTTTGACTTTAGTTCAACTTCAAAAGTTTGAAGCCGCAACACTCGCTTATCGGCGGGCGATCGCACTCAATCCAGAATTCTCTTGGACTTACCACAATTTAGGAGCAGCGCTGTTAAAAACCCAACAGTGGAAAGCCGCAGCTACCGCTTACCAACGTGCTATTGAACTTAATCCCACTATTTCTTGGTCTTATTACAATTTAGGCGATGCTTTGAGTGGAAATCACGCATGGAACGATGCTGTTTCCGCCTACCTTTGTGCGCTTCAAATCGAGCCGTCCCTCCCGAAAATTTACATAAAATTAGGTGAGGCTCTAACTAAAAGAACTCCGGTAGATTCAGATGTAGCAACTAGCTACTATCACCACGAAATGCAGCCGCTGCACGCTCCTGAATTTTACTGCGAAATAGCCCAAAAGTTTGCTGAGAGCGATCGGCTTAACGAAGCCATAATGTTGTACTTGATGGCATTAGAAATTAGACCCAAAGATCCAGAAATATCCCAAAAATTAGAGGAGATTTTAGAAAAACAGCGTCAAACAGGGGAATCTACTCTATTATTAGAGTTAGAGGCTAAGGATATTCGCGATCGCTACATTGCCAGAGTAGTCAAAGGCAAGACTTTTGCAGAAGTCGGCGGCTTGTGGGGAACTGTCAGCGAAAAAGTATCTGTAGCTAGCAAATACGGTGCAGTTTCTCTGACAATGATTGATGCCATGCCGGCATCCCTCCACTGGTGGCAAGATTTTCACGATCGCATGACAAGTTTAAATATTGCTAATTATCACTGTATCAATCAAGATATCACTCAGATTCAACTTGCAGACATTGGCGAACCTTACGATGTAGTTCACTGTGCAGGAGTTTTGTACCATCACCCCCATCCGTTGCAGATTTTAGTTGCCTTGCGTCAGATAACTCGCGAGCATTTAATTTTCACTTCAGCTATTACCCAAGAAGTTATAGAGAATGAGTTAGGACGCTATGAAATTCCGCCTTCTGGAGTAATGTTTATTCCAGCTTTGGACGACGCTGAACGAGCTATTTTAACAGCTTATTGGCGGCCATACATCAACAACAACGCACTTATAGGGATAACTGAAAAAGCAGTTTTTGACATGGACAATTTTGCGGCGTGCTGGTGGCTACCTACAGCTAATGCTTTAGAAGCTATGTGCGAAGTCGCGGGATTTAAGGTTTTAGATAAAGGATTGACTTGGGACAATAATGCTCTGACTCTGCTGCTGGGGATTTGAGGATTGCTAAACGAACAATAACAGGACTTGCTTGTGCACAAACGGCTAAACACCCGGTTTAGGAGCGGGTTCCTCATTTTCTTTCTCGATATTCCTACTAGAAACCGGGTGTTTTCCGTAAATCCTAAATAAAATAGCTGCCCACATTTTTGTGAAGAAAACAGGAACAGGGAAATAATCAATGAACAATCAGCAACCAGAGACGCCACTAGGAAACATTTTAGTAGTAGACGATACAGCAGAAAACCTGCGTCTGTTGTCTACGATGTTGACTCAGAGAGGATACACCCCCCGCTGCGTGATTAACGGAAAAATGGCTTTGAGAGCGTGCAATTCTAATCCACCAGATTTGATTTTGCTCGACATAATGATGCCGGAAATGAACGGTTACGAAGTTTGTCAGCATTTGAAATTAGAACCTAAAACTCGCGAAATTCCGGTAATTTTTATCAGCGCTAAAGATGAAGTATTTGACAAAGTAAACGCATTTGCTGTGGGAGCTGTTGACTATATCAGCAAGCCATTTCAGTTTGAAGAAGTGCTGGCCCGCATCGAAAGTCACCTCAGCCTGCGGAATTTACAAAAGCAGCTAAAAGAACAAAATATGCTGCTGCAAGAAGAAATTACGAGCCGATTAGCAGTGGAAAAAACTCTTCAGGAGAAAAACCAAATTTTGCAACAAGAAATCAGCACCCGTCGCGCCGTTGAAAAAGCTCTGCAAGAGCAAAATTTGGTACTCCAGCAAGAGATATCCCACCGCCAGCGCGCCGAATCTGCTCTATTAAAATCTAACCAAGAATTGGCGCGTTCAAATGCAGAACTAGAACAATTTGCTTATGTGGCTTCTCATGACTTGCAAGCGCCTTTAGCAACCATTGCTAGTTACGCTCAACTTTTAGAAAAACGCTACAAAGACCAACTCGACAGCCAAGGTAGTAAGTTTATCGGCAATATCGTTCAGGGCTGCACCAGAATGCAAACTTTAATTGACGATTTACTCGAATATTCCCGCGTTGGCAGGAGTCGGAAACCTTTTCAACTGACAGATTGCAATCATGCAGTCGAGCAAGCACTCGCGAACCTGCAAGGGGCGATCCGCGAGACTAAAGCCGTTGTCACCTACAGTGAATTACCCGCGGTAATGGGGGATATTTCTCAACTCGTACAACTATTTCAAAATTTAGTCAGCAATGCGATTAAATATCGCCACGATGCAACGCCTGTGGTTCATATTACCGCTTGCAAACAGGAGGAAAACTGGTTAATTTCTGTCTCAGATAATGGAATTGGGATTGCTCCACAGCATCAAACACGTATCTTTCAAATTTTTCAGCGCTTGCACACTCAAAGAGAATATTCTGGGACTGGTATTGGTTTAGCAATTTGTCAAAAAATTGTGGAACTTCACGGCGGATCTATCTGGGTGGAATCGGAACCGGAGCAAGGTTCAATTTTTTACTTTACTCTCGCTTAATTGAGGTATAGTTTCGCCAATGTATAAGCTATAATCTTGGCAAAATTAATCACTTTCTCTATTCTTAAAATGTGTTACATCGAATATATAATGTAGAAATCAAAAAAAATAATAGGGGGAGATAAAAACATTAAATAATTGTTGGTAAGGAGTGTGAGTATCGGGGTGGGGATATGGGCTACAGTTGCATTCATTGTTTTAATTGGTATAAATGGCAATTTAGAATAAAACTTCTTTTCCGTTGACAGTCTAGTTGGTGCGTGATATAATTTTACTTATTAAACATATTATTTGTAAAGATTGCTTACCCTCCCCGAATCTGACGATCGATGTATGTGTACGTGGAATTGAATGACTGCCCGGAAAATAAAAGGTAAAATTCCAGTTATTTTAATATTTTCTTGATTAACAAATATTATGAAAGCAGTTTTTAACTTAGCTTTGCCTCCTATCTGCTTTAAAGTTCTGTTAGTAGAAGACAACCCTCATGAAGCTGAGCTGATTGAAGATTTGCTGTCAGAAATAGGCGGCGCGCAGCGTATAGTGCTGACGAAAGTAGAGCGCCTCAGCGAAGCGCAGCAGCGATTGAATCAAGAAACTTTTGACATAATTTTATTAGACCTTTCATTGCCAGATAGTCGGGGAATCGAGACGGTTGCTCGGGTACAAGAGTACGGGGTAAATGTGCCGATCGTAGTTCTGACCGCCCAAAACGACGAAGAACTTGCCCTGCGGTTGATTTCTGTCGGCGTACAGGATTATTTGGTAAAAAGAAAAATCGACAGCGAACTGTTAATTCGATCGCTCCGCTACGCCATAGAACGCCAAAACAGTCAAGATGCTTTGCGAAAAAGTGAAGAAAAATATCGCTCGGTGGTGGAAAATTCCCTGATCGGCATTGCCATCATCGCTCCAATTATTGACAGCGAAATTCCTCTAAATTGCCACTGGATAGAAGTTAACGATGCCCTGTGCAATTTGCTGGGCTATGAGCGCTACGAACTCGTGCAAAATAATTGGCTAGAGTTGACTCATCCAGAAGATTTGGAGGCTAATTGTGAAAATTTTTCTCAGATGTTAGCAGGTAGGAGCGACGGTTACATCTTAGACAAAAGGTTGCTCAGAAAAAATGGCGAAATAGTTCACACGCGAGTTTCCCTGCGCTGCATCCGCCGCCTGGACAGGTCTATCGACCGGATAATAGAAGTAGTGTTGGACGTGAGCGATCGCTACCGCTACGAAGCCAAACTGAGAGCATCAGAAGAATTTTTAAACCACACCATAAATGCTACGCCAGACCCAATTTTTGTCAAAGACGAGCAACACCGCTGGATGATATTAAATGATGCTTTTTGTCAGTTGGTCGGCAAATCGCGGCAAGAACTGCTCGGCAAATCAGATTATGACTTTTTCCCCCCATCAGAAGCTGCTGTTTTTTGGACAAAAGATGAAGAAGTATTGACAACGGGTATCTGCTTGGAAACCGAAGAAAGCTTCACAGACTCTGCCGGAAAAGAACACATAATTTCTACCAAAAAAAGCGTCTTCCAAATAGCAGACGGCAGTAAAGTAATAGTGGGTACAATTAGAGATTTTACCGAATACAGACAGCAACAAAAAGCCCTGGAACAAAGCGAAGCTCGCTTTCAAAAATTGGTAGCTAACCTGCCGGGAATAATTTATCAATTACGAATGTCAGCAACTGGAAAAATGTCTTTCCCTTACATTTCTTCAGGCAGTAGCCAACTCTACGAATTAGAGGCAGAAGCAATAGAGCAAAATGCGGAACTGATTTCCAATGGAATTCACCCAGACGACCTCTTAGATTTAAAAGCATCAATGGCAATTTCAGCCACTACGCTGGAACCTTGGCAGCAGCAGTGGCGACAGACTTTGCCATCTGGAAAAGTTAAGTGGCTGCAAGGAGCTGCGAGACCAGAAAGGCTCACTAATGAAAGCAAATCTGGCAGCGAAGGCGATATTCTCTGGGACGGTTTAGTGATGGATATCACTGAATTAAAGCAGGCACAAACAGAGCGCGATCGTTTTTTCACTATCTCCTTAGACTTGCTTTGTATTGTAGGTTTTGATGGTCGTTTTAAACGTTTAAACCCAGCTTGGTCAACAGCTTTAGGGTACAGTATTAGTGAATTGTTTGCCAAGCCAATGATCGATTTTGTTCATCCAGACGATCGAAAAGTCACTGCTGCCGAAGGAGCAAAACTAATAGCGGGTACGTCCAGTATATCCTTTGAAAACCGCTACATCTGCAAAGACGGTTCTTACAAATACTTCCTGTGGACGGCATCGCCATTTAGCGAAGAAGGTTTAATCTACTCAGTCGGTCACGACATTACCTCTCGTAAACAAGCAGAGTCCCAACTCCAGCGACAAGCAGTAGCAATGGCCGCTGCTTATGACGGCATCGCTATTTTTAATAATAATAAAGAATGTATTTATTCCAACGAAGCTTATCTCAAAATGTACGGCTTGGCTAGCCCTAGCGAAATGTATGGCAAGAAATGGAAAATGCTCTACAGCAAAGCAGAAAATATATTTTTTGAATTACAAATAATGCCGATGCTTCTGCAAAAAGGGTACTGCAATATAGAAGCGACTGGTCAGCGCCGTGACGGTACTAAGTTTCCTCAAGAATTGTCGCTGACAATGCTTGTCGGTGGCGAAATTATTTCTATAGTCCGCGATATAACTAATAGAAAACAGGTAGAATCAGCCCTGCGATCGAGCCAGCGCCGCTACCAAACTTTAGCAGAAGCATCGCCAGTTTGCATATTTCACACTGACACATTTGGAAATTGTCTTTATGTGAATCAACGGTGGAGCGAAATTACGGGATTAAACGCAGAATTAGCAGCAGAAATTGGCTGGATGAATGCCATACATCCCGATGATGTGGATCGGGTAAAAAATGAATGGCATAGCTCAATTATTGATACAATTCCTTTTAAATCAGAATACCGATTTCAGCGTCCAGACGGTCGGGTAATTTGGGTGATCGGTCAGGCAATTGCAGAAATCGGAGACAAGCAGGAAATTAAAGGCTATATCGGCACTATTACTGATATTAGCGATCGCAAACAAGCAGAATTAGATTTGCTGCGAGTTACTCAAGCGGTGGAAAGCACCAGCGATGCGATCGGCATTGCTGACTTGACAGGGCGATCGCTCTACCACAATCAAGCCTTTGTTCAACAGTACGGCTACACAGCAGAAGAACTAAACACAGCAGGCGGATTAACAGCAATTTATCCTCAAACTAAAGTGCTGCTAGAAATGTTTAAAACGCTCCGTAAAGGCAAATCTTGGCAAGGCGAACTCAAAATCAACACTAAAAACAACGAACTGGTAACAACTTTATTTCGCGCCGACGGCATTAAAGATGAAACTGGTCATTTAATCGGGTTAGTGGGAGTAATTACCGACATCACCGAACGCAAACAAGCGGAGATGATCCTGCAGCAGCAATTAAGGCGAGAACGGCTAGTAGTTGCCATGCTCGATCGCATTCGCTCCTCCCTAAATTTAGAAGAAGTCCTGACAACTGCTGTCAAACAAGTGCGGCAATTTTTGCAAACAGACCGCACAGTTATTTACCGCTTTAATCCCGACTGGAGCGGCTTTGTTGTTGTGGAATCCGTGGCAAAAGATAGAATTTCGCTGCTAAATTTTAACAATATTGATGGCTGTTTTAAAGAGAAATTTGTTGAAGTTTATCAGCAAGGCGGTATTAGATCAATGGAAGATATTTACCGGGAAAATTTGACGGAATGCCACATGAAATTTCTCGAAAAAATTGAAGTAAAAGCTAACTTAATAGTACCAATTTTAAAAGCACGAGAAAGCATTTCCCAGACCCAACCGACGGCAGAAAATCAGCTCTGGGGACTGCTGATAGCCCAGGATTGCAGGGGCCCCCGTCCCTGGGATTCCTCAGAAATAGAATCTCTCCGGCAATTGTGCGTGCAATTGGCGATCGCGATTCAGCAATCGACGCTATTTCAACAAGCACAAACGGAAATTGTCGATCGCAAACTTGCAGAATCTGCCCTCCAACAAGCTGCATTAGCTGCTGAAAGCGCCAACCGCGCCAAAAGCGAATTTCTGGCCAATATGAGCCACGAACTACGCACGCCTTTAAACGGCGTTTTAGGTTACGCTCAAATCCTCAAAACCGACAAAGACTTAAGCTCAGATCAGCAAGAAAGTCTCAGCAATATTCAACAGTGCGGTCAACACCTGCTGATGTTAATCGACGATGTTTTAGATCTTTCCAAAATTGAAGCTAGAAAAATGGAACTCTACCCGGAAGAGTTGAATTTTCTAAATTTCACGAAAAACATTGCAGATCTCTTTCAGATGCGAGCTTCGCAAAAAGAAATTTTATTCCATTACGAACAAGTCTCTCCCCTCCCTAGCTGCGTTCGTGTAGATCCAAAAAGATTGCGCCAAATTCTCATAAATTTACTCAGCAATGCGGTTAAGTTTACTAACAGCGGCGGTGTGACTTTTAAAGTCGGCTATGTCGGCACAGAGGCCTGGAGTCGAGGGCAAGGAGACAATTATGAGTTCTCGACTTTGAGCTCGGAACTAAAACAAAATTATATGCGCTTTTCCCACAATCCGATCGCAGCCAAACACGCTTTAAAAATCCGCTTTCAAGTCGAGGATACCGGCACGGGAATAGAGCAAAGCAAGTTAGAAGAAATATTTTTGCCATTCCACCAAGTAGGAGGCAATACATTTGTTGAAGGTACAGGTCTCGGACTCTCGATTAGCCAGAAATTAGCGAAACTAATGGGTGCCGAAATTCGCGTCCACAGCACTTTGGGAAAAGGCAGCACTTTTTGGGTAGATTTAGAATTGCCAGCAGCTAAACGGTACTTGGAGGTGTCTCCTTTGCAGGAAAAACGCTGGCTGGTCGGTTTTATCGGCAACAAGCGGAAGGTGTTAATAGTGGATGACAATCAACAGAATCGCGATTTGTTGTCCAGGCTGCTGCGACGTTTAGGATTTGATGTGGCAGAAGCCCAAAACGGCCAAGAATGCCTCTACAAAACAGTTGAATTTCAACCGGATGTCATTTTAATGGACTTGCGGATGCCTGTAATGGATGGCTTAGAAACGGCAAGAAGACTGCGGCAGTTGCCGGAAGTAAAAGATGTTGTGTTAATCGCTATGTCAGCTAGCGTTTTCGAGGCTACGCAGCAAGATAGCATCCTCGCAGGGTACGATGCTTTTCTTCCCAAACCGATCGAAGCAAATCACTTTTTGGAACAGTTGCGCCTGCGTTTGGGACTAGAATGGATTTATGGGGAATCTTCGGAAAACAAAAAGCGCAAACCTCCCAGTTTGTCACCAGCCTCTGATTTTCCTGCTTATTCTTCTCTGTTACCTGCGGCTTCTGAGTCGGTAGTAAAACTTTTGAAACTCGCAGCTATGGGCGACATTGAAGAAATTTTTGATGAGAGTGCTAAGCTGGAGAGTTTAGAACCTAATTTAATGCCGTTTGTCTCGAAGCTGCGCCAACTTGCTAAGGGATTTCAGCTCAAACAAATTCGGAATATTTTAAAGCAATATATCGATGGTCAGTAGGCAGTAGTCAATCGATTTTAGATTTTAGATTTTAGATTTTAGATTAAAGAATTGAAGTATTGACTTGCGCGAGATAAATTCGGCGGCTCCTTTATCGGATACAGGTTTTTTATTTCTGGACGGATGAATCACGTGGCGGGTATCCTGGATGCTTTCGGTCAGTAGTCAGTGGTCAGTGGTCAGTAGTTATATCATGTGCGATCGCTCGATCGGACACGATCTCACTCTAATAGCCAACCAAATAATTCTCCTACTGTCAGTTGCAATTCCATGGCAAAAGATGGCACGGGCAATAACTGTTCCGGTTCGTCAAACACCTCCGTTGATTGAGTCGGCCGATATACAAAAACCGATCGCTCCTCTGGATCGATTAACCAACCGATTTGAGTTCCATGTTTGAGACAATATAAAATATTTTTAGTAACTTTAGTTTGGCTTTGGTCGGGGGAGAGGATTTCAATTGTCCAATCCGGGGCGATCGCAAACACATTTGCCACACCACCATTTTCTTTACGGGGAATGCGTTCCCAAGTGAATACAGTCATTCGATTTTAGATTTTAGATTTTAGATTTTGGATTGACTTGCGCGAGATTAATTCGGGGGACGCAAGGATTTTAGATACTTCGACTTCGCGAGCGCACAAGTTTGAGATTTTGGATTGACTTGCGCGAGATAAATCACGTGGCGGGTACCACATGAAGAAATTCGCTTGTCACGTCGGGAACGATCGCTCGACCGCCAAAAATGCACCGTAGTTCTGGAAATGCTCGCGCCACCTTTTGAGGTTTGAGAGTAGCATTAGCAGCGCTTGTCAACTCGCCTTGAATGACACTATGTTGGCCTTGAGGCATCGGTTTTTGAATGATTTCACCGTCAATGTACTCGCTGGCTGGTTGAGTTTCTGGCAACTTCAGAAACTCTTGGAGTGTCAAAGATTTTGGCAGGGTTTCTACCATCCAATTTTACCTATAAAATAGAGTTTCATCTGCTATTTTACCCAAAAGTCCCGGACTCGTGCGATCGGCGCTCCACTCACTTCAACATCCGGCTCTACCACCTTGCATCCTGGGGCTAATCTTGCTTCTATATATTCAGAGACAGTTTTTGAGAGAGTTGGGATTGAAATTACTTTGCCTCAGTAACGGCCACGGAGAAGACGCGATCGCCCTTCGCATCTTGCAGGAACTGCAACAGCACCCGCATCCGCCAGAATTAGCCGTGTTTCCGCTAGTGGGTGAAGGGCAAGCTTTCGCTCAACTAGAAAACGCCCGCATCATCGGCCCGGTGCAGCGAATGCCTTCGGGCGGCTTTATTTACATGGACAGAAGGGAATTTTTGCGCGATGTCAAAGGTGGCCTGCTGCAGTTGACCATCGCTCAGTTTAAAGCCATCCGCGCTTGGGTGCGGGCCCAACAACAGTCTGGGAATCAAGACGGCGTTATTTTAGCCTGCGGGGATATTGTACCGCTGCTGTTTGCTTGGCTCAGCGGCGCGCCCTATGCCTTTGTCGGTACTGCCAAGTCCGAGTATTATTTGCGGGACGAGGACGGGCCTCTGGCTCGCAAATCCAGGGTAAGCGGTGGGTGGAATTGGTCGCGATCGGTTTATTTGCCTTGGGAGCGCTGGTTGATGACTCGATCGCGCTGTCGAGCCGTTTTTGCCAGGGACGCGCTCACCGCCCAGACCTTACAAAAGCTGGGCATTCCCGCTTACGATCTCGGAAACCCGATGATGGACGGACTCGAACCGGAAAACCCCGCCGGTTTTTACGGCCCTGACGCAGAGTTTCGGGAAATCGAGCGATCGCTCATCATCACCTTACTTCCCGGTTCTAGAGCGCCGGAAGCCTATGCTAATTGGCTGCTAATAGTAGAGGCTGTAGCCGGAATTTTATCGCTGTTTGCCGATCGCAAATTGTTATTTTTCGGAGCCATTTCTCCAGAGTTAAACTTAGAAGCTTTGCGACCTAGTTTAGAATTTTTCGGCTGGCGACAAGACGGGGAAACTAGAACGCAGCGGCCAGAAGCAAGTATTTTGCGACCTCCTGTTTCCAGCGCTCGAGAAATTCGGAAAGAATCTCCTAATTTGCTATTGCCCCTGACATTTGTGCAGAGAAATGCCACGATGATTTTGACTCAGCAAAGTTTTAACGATTGTTTGTACGAAGCCGATTTAGCAATAGCAATGGCCGGAACCGCTACAGAACAATTTGTAGGTTTAGGAAAACCGGCGATCGCCATTCCCGGAAACGGCCCGCAATTTACTTTCGCCTTTGCAGAAGCTCAAAGTCGCCTGTTAGGGCCGTCATTAATTTTAGTCAAACATCCCGCCGAAGTTGCCGGTGCCGTGCAGTCTTTGCTCCGCGACCCCGACAGGTTGCAGCTAATCGCTGAAAATGGCTGGCGCCGCATGGGAGAACCCGGTGCAGCAGCCAGAATTGCCGAGTGTTTAATTCAGCGCTTCGGCGGTGAATTCAGCAATTCTCCATTGCCCGCAATAGACTAGGGACAAAACATTGTTTTGTCCCTACCAAATATCTTTAATTCTACTTTCTTTAAAAAAATCTTGTTCGCTAATATCATGTCCGATGGATCGCCCATAATACATAAGCCAGGGCGGGTTTGTGAGATTGTCCGTTTTTGGCAAATATTATTGGTGAACCCGCCCCTACAGGAATCCGGGTAATCGACCGGACATGATATAACTACTAACTTCCGTTGTCTGTAGTGAGGAATGCAAGTCCTCTGATTTTTATGAGGACTTGCATTCCGATGCTGCAAACCAATTTTATTGTGGTTGTTCGAGTAGGTGTGCAGGGCCGCGCACCTTACTAATAAGCTGTTGCGGCCTTTAAATTGTATGTCAAAAAAAATCAAAGTCTTGTGGGGAGTAGGGGCCCTAGCGTCCCGCCCGCCCTGAATATACAATTTAAATGCGCGACAGCTTACACCACTGGCAGAAAAATTTAATTCGCCGTTTGTTCCGAAGATTGATCCCAGAAATTAGCTTGAGGAATTTTAAAATCCGACTTAACCAAAACTCCCGGTTCTCGCTGCATCGGCAGCACATCTAAAGTATCCGTTTGCGCGCAATATTTTAAATCTTCAATAACACCTAAACCGAGGAGGCGCTGACCGTGACTGGCTCTTTCCAACAATTCGTGCAACCGATCTTGCCAGTGGAGATAAAGAGCAATAGCCCCAAATACTTCATCGTTACCAGCAAAATCGCTCGCAGGAATACCGCTTTCTGCTAGGAGACTTTGGGCGATCGCACCAGCACAAACCGTATCTTCCAACGAATAACTTCCTTCCCAACCAGAACCCACAATCCAAATAGTTTCCGGCCGTTTACTTAACAAAAACTGCACCACAGATTTGCGGTTAATCAAAGCCGCCGTTAACACAGTTGCAGCAGCTTGCACTCGTTCCAGAGCGCGAGTACCATTAGTTGTGCTGATAAAAATTCGCTTCCCACTCACCTTTTCTGGCGTGCAGTCGAGAGGAGAATTCCCCATGTCAAATCCGTCAACTTTCCCGCCGCCGCGCTCTCCAGCGCGAATCCGCTTATCAGCAGGCCATTTTTCGCTGCTTGCCATTAGCTTATCTAAGTCGCTGAAAACTTGGACAGCTTCCGCCCCATTATTCAGGGCCGTTGCCATTGTCGTAGTCGCCCGCAGCACATCAACTGCGATCGCGCAAGCCGGCATTTTGTCGGCTGGCGTAAGTTCCGGGGTATGGTAAATAAAAAGCTTCACTTTTGGGCAACCTGCGATAAATCCTCATCAGTCATAATAATGGAAAATGGATGATAGAAAATAGAGTCGAGTCCTCAAAAGCAGAAAATATGTCAAAACAGTTAAATTCAAACCCCGCCCGCGCCGCCATTACCGCACCAATTGGACTCCTGGCAGGTTTCACCTATCCTTTGCGAGCTTTCACGCTGATTTTGCAAACTCCCAAGCTGTGGACTTATGTATTAGTTCCCGTGGTGCTAAATTTTATAATTGGTATTGGTCTTTATTTAAGCTTGCTATTTCCTAGTTTGGCTGGGATAGATGTTTTAGTTGCCGATTTGTCCGTCCGATTTAATGCTCTAATTGCGAGTTTTCCCGCTTGGCTGAGCTTTCTCGGCGTGTTAACAGTTGCTTTCGGCTGGCTGCTGCGCGTACTCCTAGTGTCAGGACTTTTGCTGATAATTGGATTTTTGTTAGTGCAGTTTGGCGTGATTTTAGGTTCGCCCTGGTACGGCAAACTTTCCGAACAATTGGAACTGCTGCGGAACGGTCAATTGCCCGCAGAAGCACCAATGAATTTGGCGAGTAGTTTTGGCGATATTCAAAGGGCGATCGCCTTTGAACTGCGAAAACTACAAATTTTGTTGAGCGTCGGTATACCCCTGCTGCTGCTAAATTTTATTCCTGGTGTCGGCTCTATTCTTAGCAGTTTTGGTGGCGTAGCTTTGGGCGCGACTATTGTCTGTTTGGACTTTTTAGATGCACCTTTGGAGAGGCGGAGGCGACCTTTTCAGGAGAAGTTGGAGATAATTTGGGCGAGTTTGCCGGCCAGCGGGAGTTTTGGTTTGGTTTGTTTGGGTTTGGTGAGCATTCCGCTGTTGAATTTGTTGGCAATTCCGCTGTGCGTGACGGCGGGAACTTTGTTTTTTTGCGATCGCATTTGGCCGGCCCGCTTTGCTCCCGAAGAAAGAAAGAGCGATCGAGAAACTAACATTACAACTTAAAAACTAGGGAGATGCTTCTTCCTTCGGCTGACTCTGGGAGTTAAGGCCCAAAAACGGGCTTAAAAACAGCCAGCTAATGAAGAAAAATGATGCTGTAAATAGCTGGACAATATCGATCGCCGACAAATATCCGTCAGATAATAGTGCAATACTTCTATCTGTCAGCCCGAATATCCAAGAGAGAATCCCAAACAGCCAAATGCCTTTTTGGAGCATGGGCAAAAATGCTGAAACTTCGGAGTTTTGCTGCTTGTTCATTAATTTAGCCCTTGTTTGCGAAAAGTTTGATTAACCGGGCACCCCAAGGGCTTAAGGATTTTTAGTGTCTCCTCGGATTCCCTTTGTTATCTATATGTTAAGAAATGTTTCCCGAAATGACAACGCGCCCTGGGAGGTATTTCCGCATCTATCTCAAGAGGTAGTCGCAGCGCTCATAAAGAGTGATATTTGCTACACTTTGGTAGGATGCTAGAGAGTTTGCCGAGTTTTTGAGATATAAATTGCTGAGTACGGTAGCGACGGGCTCTGTTGGCACCGCGCCGATAAAAAAGCTTGTAATTTATATTGAATTATGGAATACTACATGATGAGCAAGTTTGGTTCAAGAACGATCGTGAGGTTTGTACTGATGAGGGAGAGTTATCAAAGCCCTAAAAGCCACAGCATAAACAATTTGATGATCAGTATCAACCCGGCTTGATATGAGTTCAGCGTCAATAAAATCGAACAATGGCACGCTTAAATCAGATTATTGCGATCGAAAAAGGCATCAAAAGCCGATCCGTCCAAGAACTCGCAGAAGCTCAAAAAGCACTCCAGAAGCCCGCTGTGCTTTCTGGAATCTCCCGTACATACCGCCCCAAAGACGAAGAAGGCGAACAACTGCCGCCAGAGTCCAAAAAAGTTGAAGTCAAAGCCGAAGAGATTATCCGCAAAATGACTGAATTTTTGACCAAACTCTTCGACGTAACCGCAACCAAAGATTGGACAAATTGTAGCGCCCGCGCTGACATAACTGTAGACGATCAGAACTGCTGGGTTTTATGGTAATTTATCAATCAAAGTGATACGACTTCCCCAAAAAAAAAATGCAAAACCAAGCTCTAAACCGATACAGCGTCCGTCATTTCCAATCTAAAATCTAAAATCTAAAATCTAAAATGGTATGATTTACTGCATCAATCCTCAATGCGAACAACGCGAAAATCCTGCTGCTGCTCAAAATTGTCAAGCTTGTGGCACGGATTTGTTAATTGCCGATCGCTATCGCATCCTTAAACCAGTGCGATCGCCCAATCCCGCACGCCCCACAGACATCTTTGAAGTTGAAGATTTGGGAACCGGGGAAAACGAATGGGGCACTGTCAAAATTTTAAAAGTCTTGAAACACGCCCACAACCCCGATTTAGTTCGCTTGTTCAAGCAAGAAGCGCGAGTTTTGATTTGGCTGGCCGGAAAGGGATCTGTTCCCCAAGTCGAACCAGACGGTTATTTCCCAATTAAAATCCCCCAGAACTTCCAGAAATTGTCTTGTTTGGTGATGGAAAAAATTAGCGGAGAAAACTTGGCAGAATTATTAACTAAAAAACACTACGTTTCTCAAAAGCTCGCCCTTGATTGGCTGCAACAAATGCTTCACATTTTGCAGGAAATCCACAGATATCATGTAGTGCATCGGGATATTAAACCATCCAACCTGATGGTTGAAGCCAATGGAAAATTGAGATTAATTGACTTCGGCGCCGCCACAGAAGCAGAGATAGAGACCGCACCCATAGGTTCTGCTGGATACGCTGCACCGGAACAAATTCTAGGTAAAGCAGGCGTGCGATCGGACTTTTTTGCCCTAGGGCGTACTTTTGTACATTTATTAACAGGCATAGAGCCGATCGACTTTCCCGTTAATGAAAAAACTGGTAAAATTAATTGGAGGAACCAGGCTGTAGATATTGACCCGTTACTCCTAGAGTCGATCGACGAATTGATGGAACCGCTACCAGAAAACAGACCTGAAAATACCCAAGTTATTTTAGAAAAATTAAAAATTCACGACGCAGACCCCCTGCAAAAGGGGGACGCAACATCGCTTCAATAAATCTCTTCCAACCTGCGAAAATCCCGCTCAACTTCCGCCCACAAAGCCCGATTGTGAGGGTCAGTTTTCACAGCCTTTTTCAAATAAATTCTCGCCTTATCAACCTGCTTTTCTCCGATCAAATGCCGTCCCCAGCGCTGATAGGCGATCGCCTGCCACTGACGCACCTCCAAATCTTCGGGAACCCGCTGGGCCAAACCCTCAATCAAGGCGATCGCCCGCGGGAACCTGTGATATTTCAGCAACTGCTGCAACTCAACATAAGCATCTTGCTTTAACTTTTGTTCCACCGCCGACAGATCCGCATGAGATTGAACCGCAGCCTCTTTTCGAGTCACCTTAACTGCCTGCGGTTGAGCTTTCACCCCCCGATCCGGCGGTGTCGAACTAGGCGGCACAGTGGAATTGGCAACTTTCGACTCCGCAACATGGTGGGGGGCAACATTCACCAGGAACTTATAAGCCTCAGTAATAGCAATAAACTTATTTTTAGCCTGTTCGTTTCCCGGATTCACATCGGGGTGATACTGTCTCGCTAACTGCCGATAAGAGGTCTTAACTTGCGATAAACTCGCACCTAACCTCAGCCCTAACTGTCGGTAATAATCTGCAATATCCATCTAGCATGAATGAGCGTTGATAGTACCATTAAATATGGCAGAATCCTTCAATGTAAAGATTCTGCCAAAATTTACCGAAAAACTGGGTTGTAGTGCGAGGCTTGCCCGCACTACGGTAGCGCAAAAATAACTTACGGACGATCTTCGATCACTCTGTCAATCAAGCCGTATTCCTTGGCTTCCTCAGCGGACATGAAATAGTCGCGATCCATGTCCTTCTCGATTTTCTCGATCGGCTTGCCAGTATTCTTAGCATAGATACCGTTGAGTTGGTGGCGCAGTCGCAGAATCTCTTTGGCCTCAATCTGAATATCCGTTGCTTGTCCCCGCGTGCCCCCAGAAGGCTGGTGAATCATGATGCGCGAGTGAGGCAAAGCTAACCGTTTCCCCTTCGCACCGGCAGCTAACAGGAAAGAACCCATCGAAGCAGCCAAGCCCACACAAATCGTCACCACGTCTGATTTAATGTGCTGCATGGTATCAAAAATAGCCATGCCTGCCGACACCATCCCGCCTGGGGAATTGATGTATAAAATAATATCCTTACCTGAATCTTCCGAATCAAGATAGAGCATCACAGCGATGATTTGATTGGCAATTTCATCGTCAACGTCCCTGCCCAAGAAAATAATCCGTTCCCGGTAGAGGCGATCGTAGATATTAATCCACTGAGTATCATAACCCCCCGGCATCTTGTAGGGAACTTTTGGCACACCGATAGGCATAATTCGGAACTCCGTTTAGTTGGTAATTGGTGATCGGGCAATTGGTTATGGTTTATTAGTTATTTGTTAGTTGTTATTTCCGGTTTTTTAGTTTGTGGTTATAATGACCAATAAACCCTAACCAATAACTAATAACTAATAACTAATACCCCCTAACCGAATTAGAGGACTCCAGCCGGCAGCGGTTTCGGCAATTCTTCAGAACTTTCAAGAACGCGATCGATCAAACCGTATTCTTTAGCTTCCTGGGGCGTCAGGTACAGCAACCGATCCATATCTTTAGTAATCTTTTCGATCGGTTGGCCAGTACAGCTTGCAAAAATATCAAGCATCGTCGCTTTATTTGCCAGCACTTCCTTAGCGCGAATTTGAATGTCGCTTGCTTGACCCCGCGTGTAAGCCTTGGGTTGGTGCAACACAATGGAAGCGTGGGGCAAACTCGCTCGAAAGCCTTTTGTACCAGCCGCTAACAGCATCGCAGACATCCCCATTGCCGAACCGAGGCAAATAGTGTGTACGGGCGGCTTAATGTACCTGATCGTATCGCAGATAGCGAAGGCTTCTGTTTCAAAGCCGACGGGTTCGCCACTGTAACCAGAAGTGCCGGTCGAGTTGATGTAGATTTTGATCGGCTTCTCGGGGTCTTCGTACTGCAAGAACAACAGTTCAGCAATAATCAGTTCTGTTACCGCAGGCACCAGAGGCATCCCCAGATAAACGATCCGCTCCTTCAGCAACAGGGATGGCAAATCGGGAGGTGGCGTCCGAGAGTTCCCTTCCCCGTAGTATGGCGATTGCACTGCTTTAATGGGTGTGTTCATCAGAAAAATGAGTCTGAAACCCCGTCCTTCTAGGACGGCTTTACATTGGATTGGGGTGGAGGGGTATGGTTGCCCCTCCGTGGAGATGTGGTCTTCTCCAAAACTCCCTTACGGGTAAAGTTAGCTTCGCCAATGTTTTTAGAGCTTGTTAAACTTGCAGCACTGTTTCAGTGACCTTAAAACTGTTTAACTGCAAATGACAGGGCAGGGGACTAGCTTCGCATCCCAGGGTGTCATGACTCAAAAAACGTAGACCTCGAAAGTCTTAGGCTGGTCAGGACGGCTCGCAAGAATCTCTTACAAGCCTCATGCACTTAGGCTGAGGTTCCTGACATAACCGAAATGTTGCCTGAACTGATGGAGCTATTCTTAAAGAAATACTAACGCAATCTTTAGGTATCCCGCATGAAAGTTAGTTTGCTCCCGGTTTTAAACGACCCTAACCTTGACGCTGCTGCGCCCTCAACGCAGCGCCAGCTAGCGATTTCGGTGTCTGCGACGGCAAGCTCGATCGACTCCAGCGTACCCTTAAACCTGTGCCTGATTCTCGACCACAGCGGTTCGATGGGCGGACGCCCCTTGGAAACAGTCAAACAAGCCGCCGGACGGTTGCTGGACAGGTTGAAGCCCGGGGATCGCTTTTGCGCGGTGGCTTTCGATCATAAAGCCAAAGTCCTCGTCCCCAATCAAATTGTGGGAGACCCCAGCAGTATTAAACGGCAAATTGAGCAATTGCGATCGGCCGGTGGCACAGCAATTGATGAGGGCATTAAGTTAGGTATTGAAGAGTTGGGCAAAGGCAAAAAAGAAGCTATATCTCAGGCGTTTCTGCTGACTGACGGCGAAAACGAACACGGCGACGACAGCCGCTGTTTGAAGTTGGCTAAATTGGCTGCCGACTACAACATGACTTTAAATTCTCTAGGATTTGGCGATAACTGGAACCAGGATATTTTGGAAAAGATTGCTGATGCTGGTGGCGGTGCTCTGGCTCACATTCAGCGTCCCGAAGATGCGGTTGACGAGTTTAGCAAACTATTTACTCGCATCCAAGGTGTAGGTTTGACTAATGCTTATTTGCTATTTTCACTGATGCCAAAAGTACGGTTAGCCGAACTCAAACCGATCGCCCAAGTTGCCCCGGATACGATCGAATTACCGGTACAGCAAGAGGGCGATCGTTTTATGGTACGCCTGGGAGATTTAATGAAGGATATAGAGCGAGTAGTTTTGGCTAATATTTATATTGGACAGTTGCCCGAAGGTACACAGGCGATCGGGCAATTGCAAATTCGCTACGACGATCCGAGTGTCGGCCAAGGTTTGCTTTCCGATCCTGTTGCACTTTCCGCTAATGTCGTGAAAGTTTATCAGCCGGCACTTAACCCAATGGTGCAGCAGCACATTTTAGCTTTGGCTAAATACCGCCAAACTCAACTGGCCGAAACCCGATTGCAACAGGGCGATCGAGCCGGTGCGGCGACAATGCTGCAAACTGCAGCTAAAACTGCTCTGCAAATGGGCGATAAAAGTGCCGCAACTGTGCTCCAAACCTCTGCTACTCGCTTGCAGTCTGGCGAACAATTGAGTGAAGCCGATCGCAAGAAAACTCGGATTGCTTCTAAAACTATTTTGAAGTAATCGCGCGATTTTAAATTTTCAATAATTTTAAATTGGGCGATCGGACAATTTGGCGATGCGAAATCGCCCCTACAAAAACGAAACCCGCGCCCAGGCGGGTTTCAATATTCTGAGTCTCGCCTGCAAAAAGCGAAAGTCAGTGTAGCCGGATTGTTTCAAGCTGTGGAGCGACAAGAAGCTCGATGGTTTAGAATGTTTCTATCACCTATCAAGAGTGCTTGTATGAACCAGACAATATCTGATAAAGTACGCTGGACTACCGCCGATTTAGAACTATTGCCCGATAACGGCGATCGCTATGAAATTATTGATGGGGAGCTATTTATGACTAGAGCACCGCATTGGGGGCATCAACAGACTTGTGGCAGATTTTTTTCTTGCCTTGATACTTGGTCGATGTCTACTGGTTTGGGACGAGCCGCCATCAATCCGGGTCTTATTTTCACGGACGCTGATAACGTCATTCCTGATGTAGTTTGGGCGAGTAATGAACGCTTGGCTATCTTGCTAGACGAAGCCGGCCATTTAACCGCCGCACCCGAGTTAATTGTTGAAGTGTTATCCCCCGGTGCAGACAATCAGAGACGCGATCGAGATTTGAAACTTAGACTCTATTCAGTGCGAGGAGTGCAGGAATACTGGGTTGTGAATTGGCAATTGCAGCAAATAGAAGTTTATCGCAGGGAACAAGCAAGTTTAAGGCTCATTGCTACGCTGTTGAGCAATGATGAACTAACTTCGCCTTTGTTGCCCGGTTTTAGTTGTTCTGTCGCTCAAATTTTTGCCTAAATTATGAAATCATCATTTTACAATTTAATTGCTACTCTAGTAATCTTTACTATCTTTGGTAATATATCCCTTGCTGTCTCTGCTAAATCCTCAGCAATATTAATAGCTCAAAAAACGATTGTTCAAAATCCTGCTGAAGATTTATTCAATAGTGCTTTAGCCAAATCAGAGGCGGGAGACATTCAAGGGGCGATCGCCGATTACACCGAAGCCATCCGCCTCAACCCAAACTACGCCAAAGCCCACAACAAACGCGGCATCATCCACGGCCGCAATCTCAAAGATTACCCAGCAGCTAAAGCAGATTTCGATCGCGCAATTGAAATCAACCCCAACTACGGCGATGCCTACTACAACCGCGCCAGAGTCCGCGAGTTCTTAGAAGACAAAGACGGGGCGATCGCTGATTATCAGAAAGCAGCCGAACTATATCAAAAAGATGGCAATACCAACGATTATCAAGATGCCATCAAGCATCTTGAAATGCTGCAAAAATAGAGTGCTTTTGAAAACATAGTATAATATCCTTCGCTCTGCGTTCATCCGCATTCATCGGCGGTTAAACATTCCAAATTAACTATTCAAAAAATGCTCGAAACTTCCACCGTCACCGTCACCGTACCCGCCACAACCGCCAACTTAGGCCCAGGATTCGACTGCATCGGCGCCGCTTTAAGCCTCTACAACCGCTTCCAATTCTCCCGACTCGAACCCTCAGCAACCGAGAAACTAAAAATTACTGTTACAGGCTCTGAAGCCGCCAAAGTCAAGACAGATGACAGCAATCTCGCTTATCAAGCATTTATAAAGTTATACGATCGCCTGAACCAATCGCCGCCGCCCGTAGCCATACATATAGATATGCAAGTGCCGCTGGCTAGAGGTTTAGGAAGTTCCGCCACAGCTATTATCGGTGGGTTAGTCGGTGCAAATGAGTTAGCCGGTGCGCCTTTGAGTCAGGTGGAAGTGATGCAATTGGCGATCGAACTTGAAGGACATCCCGACAACGTTGTCCCCGCTTTACTGGGAGGATGTCGCCTCGCTGCTAGCAATGCACCCCCCCAACCCCCCCTTAGTAAGGGGGGGCTAACAGAAGAATTCCCTCTCCGTGAAGCGGGGCTAACAGAACAATCACCCGCACTTACCGAAGCTGCTAGCAATGCACCCCCCCAACCCCCCCTTAGTAAGGGGGGGCTAAGAGAACAACTTCCCCTTAGTAAGGGGGGGCTAAGAGAAGAATTCTCTCTCCGTGAAGCGGGGCTAACAGAACAATCACCCTTAGATGCGGAAATTCTACCATCACCCCCCCTTGCTAAGGGGGGGCTCACACAATCACCCCCCCTTAGCAAGGGGGGGCAGGGGGGGGGTTCCTGGGAAATTTGCGATATTCCCTGGCATCCGAATGTTGTGCCGGTGGTAGCCATCCCAGATTTTGAACTGTCTACAGCCGAAGCCCGCAAAGTTTTGCCAGCAGATTACAGTCGGGCTGACGCGATTTTTAATGCTGCACACCTCGGTTTGCTAGTGCGGGCTTTGGAAACTGGCAATGAAAACTGGCTGCGCTGCGCCCTCCAAGACAAAATTCACCAACCTTACCGGCAATCTCTGATTAAGGGATATGAAGCGGTGCAGCAAGCTGCCCTGAATGCAGGGGCCTATGAAATGGTAATTAGCGGTGCGGGGCCAACGCTTTTAGCTTTAACGGATGTTACTAATGCTGATGCGGTTGAGAAAGGGATGGCGGCTGCTTGGATGGAATTTGGGGTAAAGGCTGATGTAAGGGCGATCGCCCTCGATACTCAAGGCGCGCAAGTCTCCCTTTAGTTATTTCACTCCTAGACACACAACATCTACATAACCGTGTTTTGTAGGGGCAACCCCCCGTCGTTGCCCCTCTCCGTGGAATTATTCATATTTCTATTCTCTTCCTCTCTCCTTCAAATCTCTGGAAGATCAACTCAAGTCTCTTCTCGATAACTTCTGCCATTCCCTCTACAAAATTTTACCTTTAAAAAAAAGCAGTCATTGTAGGGGCGGATTCACCATAATCTCAGGCTAAAACCAACAATCTCAAAAATCCGCCCCCACCAACGGTAAATACTATTAAGGATCGCGAATTAAATAATTTACACAAGTTTGTGGGGACTAGGGGTTGGGCACTCTTAGCTCGCCCTTTCTGGACGGGCTTTCAGGCCCATCCCACAAGAACCATCACGCATTGTAAGTTATTTAATTCTCATTCCTAATTAACTGTGACGCAGCGGAATCTCTATCTGAATTTTAGTGCCTTTACCCGGTTCGGAAAAACACTTGAACTCTCCTTTGTGCTGCTCTACAATTATCCGATAGCTGAGAGCAAGTCCCGATGATATGGGTGATTCCGCAGGTTTTGCTGCCAAAAATGGATCGGAAATTTGGGCTGTGATATCTTTGCTATGTGCGATGTCGTTATCAGCAATCTCAATCGAAATTCGCTGACCATCGACTACCTGAGTGGTTATCAAAATCACGGGCTTAAATTTGATTGATTCCAACTCCTCCAACTCTTGAGCCGACTCTTCCAAAGCATCGATCGCGTGATTGATGATATTCAGAAAAGCTTGATTTAGCAGACCTGCATAACACTCAATCTGTGGCAAATTGCCGAATTGTTTGATCACCTTGATGTCTCGCCTTCCCTCGCGAGCCGGCAAGCGGTGCTGCAACAACAACAGAGTATTTTCTAAACCGTCGGAAACATCAAATAACTGCCAGCCCGATCGATCGCTGCGGGAAAAATCCTGTAGCGACAAAATTATTTGGCGGATGCGATCGCTCCCGGTACGCATGGAACTCACAATTTTCAATAAATCGTCCAGAACGAATTCCACATCCATATCTTGTTGTTTTTGCATAATTTCCGCTCCGGGATTGACTAGCTCTTTTTGATACAATCGCAGCAGTTCAATTAAATCGGCTGCGTAGCTTTGGACGTGAGTTAGATTGCTGTAAATAAAAGTAATGGGGTTGTTAATTTCGTGGGCTATCCCAGACACCAATTCGCCCAAACTAGACATTTTTTCATTTTGCAGCATTCGATCGCGCGACAGATCCAATTCTTGCTGGGTTAACTCCAACCGCGCCCTCAACTCGTGCGATCGCTTAGACGCGCGCACCCGCGCCAATAATTCCTGCTTAACTATCGGTTTAAACAGAAAATCGTCAAAGGCCGCATCCAATGCTTGAACTTCATCAAATTGCTCCGGTGTTGTCAGCAGAATAAAATAGGCTGCCGCCAATTCTCGCTCGGCTTTCACCAGCCGGCACACCTCCAAGAAGTTGATTTGACGCGAAGTCCCGTCGCAAATTATCGCATCGGGGGACAATTCCTTCGCCAAGTCTAAACCCTCCTTGTCGTCGGAAACGACTCTCACCTGATGTCCCTCTTGGCTGAGTAACTCTTTCACAACTTGAAAAGTCACAGTATCCGCGACGATCGCCAGAATCTTTGCCATACTTCTATCATCTCCACAAATTACTTTTTAGGATACAACCGCCAGAATTGCGCTGACAGATTTAAAATTCCAAAATAGTTCAATTACATCAAAAAACAGCCCATACCCGCTCCCTCAAAACCCAAAATAGCCCATACCATTTTAGATTTTATATTTTAGAGTAAAAAATTGGTAATGACCGAAAACATCCAGGATACCCGCCACGTGATTCATCCGTGGAGAAATTAAAAACCTGTATCCGAGAAACTTGCCGAACGTATTTATCTCGCGCAAGTCAATGCTTCAATTCTAAAATCTAAAATC
>NZ_JAUBTG010000055.1:0-11138 GCF_036702395.1 Microcoleus sp. D3_18_C2
TCCCGCCCGTCCAAAAAGGACGGGCGGGACGCCCATCCCACTTTCAAGAGTGGAAGTTATTTAATTCTCATTCCTAACGCAGATCGAACTCCCCGACTTCTTGGAGAAGTCGAGGATCGGAATCACCGATTAAGAACCATTTTTAAGCAATGAAAATCAGCGTTCCCTTGCTCATTTCCAAAGTATCGCCCATTTGCATACCATTGTGAAAAGCACCCAAAATCACCTCGCTAGTTTTGCCGAAAGCGATCGCCCCGCTAGCATCAATTCCAATTGCGCCAAAATCCCGTTGACGTTCGTCAGCTTCAGCAAAAGAACGCTCAAAAGCAGCTTTCAAACTCAAACCATCCGTTACCCGAATTACAATTCGCGCGGCCAAACACTCGTCCATAATGTGCTCGCCAATCCCCGTACAGCTTACCGCCGCACTCCCTGCCGCGTAATTTCCCGCCGGCATCGCCGAGTCACTAACCCGCCCAATCCGCTCAAAACCCTTGCCACCAGTCGAAGTCCCAGCAGCCAAGCGTCCATGCACATCCAAAGCTACGACTCCGATCGTACCCACACCGGCCGGTTCGGCAACCACGTCAGCCATTGCTTTGCTAAAATTGCCTTGGCGTTCCTGCATCCACTCGTGCAAACGCAAATCCGTCATCGGATCGTAAATCGGCAAGTGAAGTTCTCGCAGCAATTCTGCCGAACCAAAATCAGAGAGAACCCGATCGTCCGAAGTCTGCAAAAATTTAGCAAGTTCGATCGGATTTTGAACGCGAGAAACATTTATCGCCCCGCTGAAACGCTGCATCAAACCGTCCATCAGCGAAGCACTCATCCGAATTTGACCGTCCGACTGCACCACAGAACCAGTACCGGCATTGAATCGCGGGTCATCTTCCAACAATTGGCACCCCCGCACCACTGCATCTACGGCACTTGCACCGTCTTTCAGCAGCGGATAAACTTCCTCCAAAACATCGTAAAGCGATTTCCGCACCGCCTCAATTCCGCCTTTACTGTGTAGAGAACTGCCGGCACCGCCGTGAATAACTAGCTTTGGTTGCACTTGTTGCGATGCCATAATTTATAACCTAATAACCTAAAATTTTTCCTTTGCAATCTTAGCTTTGATCGAGCAACTTACCCTAAATTCTTAATCTTGAGCCGCCAAACGGCGGCGACGACAACGTTCGGAGCAGTATTTGACCTCATCCCAGCAGTCGGCCCATTTTTTGCGCCAAGTAAAAGGTCGATCGCATACCGGGCACATTTTTGTCGGTAAATCAGATTTCGATCGTTGCTTAGCCATGCTAATTTTGACAATAGATTAACTAATTCCCATCTTGTACCATTTTTATGAACAGGCAAGATGCCTGTTCCACAAGAGTTAAATTTGATTGTGGAACAGGCATCTTGCCTGTTGCTAAGGAAACAACCTAATTTCTACCAAACACCTCCCCAAATAAAAATGCTCGAAACGGCCGACGCCAACATCCGAATAGTTTTAGTCGAACCGGCAGGCCCATTGAATGTCGGTTCTGTTGCCCGCGTCATGAAAAATATGGGTTTGCACCAATTAGTTTTGGTAAATCCCCAATGCGATCATTTAGGGGAAGAAGCCCGACTGATGGCAGTTCGCGCCGCCGACATATTGGAAACGGCGAAAGTAGTCGAGAGTTTGCCCGCTGCTTTGGTTGGGTGTGTCAGAGCGATCGCAACTACAGGGGATGATAGTCGATCGTTGCCAACACAACTAGAAGAACCCGCAGAGGCCTTGCCTTGGCTCCTAGAAGCCCCCAGCGCCCTCATTTTCGGCCGAGAAGACTGCGGCTTGACCAATGCCGAATTAAACCGCGCTCAACGCCTGATCCGCATTCCCAGCAGCGATGCCTACACATCTCTAAATCTCGCCCAAGCCGTCGCTATCTGCTGTTACGAACTATACCGGGAAGAAGGAAGAAGGAAGAAGGAAGAAGGAAGAGGGAAGAGGGAAGAAGGAACAGGGAAGGAAGAAGAAGATGCCTCGTTCCCCGGCTCAGCCGGGGAACGCATATCCAGAGGCTCTGCCTCTTCAATACCCCATGCCACAGATAATTTATCAACTTGTTACCAAGAACAACTTGCCACCCGCCAGACAGAAAATCTCTCAATTCCCCTCGCCAGTGCTCCCTTGGAAAATTTAGAGGGATATTACCAGCAACTAGAAACGCTTTTACTCAAAATAGGATATTTGCAGCAGCACACAGCAGCAAGCCGGATGGAAAAATTTCGGCGTTTGTACAACAGGGCTTATCCGACAGTGGATGAAGTCGCCATGCTGCGGGGCGTCCTCCGCCAAACAGAATGGGCAATCAAAAGTTACCCACGAGAGGCAAATTCTGATACTCTGGATGGGGCGTTGCCGGAAAATCCAACAGATAGCTAGGAGAACTTTCCTGTACCCACTTGTCACCTTCAAAACAGGGTTTCTTGACTAAAAACCTAAGCTTTGCGATAATTTGCGGGCAATAAACCCGGTTGCTGATACCATGCAGCGTCTGGGGTAAATCTAAAATCTAAAATCTAAAATCTAAAATTGATTGGCTGACAAGCGGAAAAATCTTAAACTTGAACTTTACATTAGTGATGAAGGAGTAAGACGTGGCAGAGCGGTTTCCCAAAGGATCGATATTATCGGTGATATCCTCGTCGATATCCTCTCCCAACTCCGGCTCAAAGCAGCCTAAGTCCGGCAAAGCAAGTCAGTCTGGCAACTCGGGCCGCCGCCGCCCTCCCCAACCGCAAAACGGCAATCCAGAAATTCGATCGCCCGAACCTGCAACTTTGCCACCGCAACAGGGCCGGGGCAGCAGAATTGGAGCCAATTCTCCCACATCTTCGGAAGAATTTACTACACAAGACTTTTTATCCGATCCTCGATCGGCAATTAACCCCAGAAAACCCAGAACCAGCAAAACTCCGCAGTCGAAGACTCGCCAACCACGCAAAAAAGGCCTCGCTGCTGTCGATATGTTCCAGTTTCCAGATCCGACTCTGGAGCGGGAAAATGTGAGTTCGATCGCCAGCAATCCCAACACCCAGATCCCAACAGCCACTCCCCCTACCACCCGTGGAAGTCGTCCCACTTCGCCCCCAGTTCGCATTCCAGACACGGTAATCCCCCCAGATGTCAAAAAACCCCCCGTGCCTAAACCGCGTCCGCAAGCGAGCCAGAAACCGGGCAAACGCTCTGCACCTCGGAGCGTGCCGCCGTTGGTGTATGCTACTCGCTTGCTGATTCTGGGAGTTGGGATAGCGGTAATTTGCGGTACGCTGCTGTCGGTGGTAAATGCTGTGAGTCGAGCATCGACTGTAGCGACAGAAGAACAAACCACCACAGGGCAGAACAACCCAGCCGATAGCGCATCTGCGGCACCAGCAGCCCCAGAAGTGCTGCAACTGAATCAAGAATTAGCGGCTTTGAAAACCAAAGTTCAAGTTTTAGCAACAGAAAATCCTAGTTTAACAGCCGGAATATTTCTAGTCGATTTAGATACTGGAAGCTACCTAAATTTTAATGGCGATACTGCTTTTGCTTCAGCTAGCACAATTAAAGTACCAATTTTAGTAGCTTTTTTCCAAGCAGTAGATGAGGGCAAAGTGCAGTTAGATCAGGTGCTGACGCTGAAGTCCGAACACATTGTCGGCGGTTCTGGGGATATGCAAGACGAGTCTCCGGGTAAGAAGTATTCGGCTTTGGAAGTTGCCCAAAAGATGATTGTTGTCAGTGACAATACGGCGACAAATATGATGATTGAGTTGTTGGGAGGTGCTGAGGTTTTGAATCAGCATTTTGCAAATTGGGGTTTGAGTACCACGGTTCTGCGTAATAATTTGCCAGATTTGGAGGGTACTAATACTACCAGTCCGAAGGATTTGATTAATATCATCGCCCAGATCGATCGGGGTAATTTGGTATCGGTGAAATCGCGCGATCGTATTTTGCAAATCATGCGACAAACTAGAAATGATTCTTTGCTGCCGAAAGGTTTAGGCGAAGGTTCAATTATTGCTCACAAAACCGGCAACATTGATACAATTCTTGCGGATGCCGGTATGGTGGATTTGCCGAACGGTAAGCGTTATTTGGTGGCGGTGATGGTGAAGCATTCGCCGGAAACAGAGAAGCCAGCTCAAACATTGATTCGGGAGATTTCTCGGATGAGTTACCGCTATTTGTACGGTGGGGAAACGCCAGCCGATTCAAAAGTTAAAATTAAAAATTGAAAATTCAACCGGGTTTTTTCCGGCTATTGTTGTAGACTTTATCAAACTATAAACCAGTTGGTATTATGAAACTAAACATTCGACTTGCTTGTCTAGTAGCGCTCTCAATTTTAGCTGTGGGAGTCTTCCCTACCTTGAGTAATGCTAATCCTGCTCCTGAATCTGAGACGGACGGCGTGAGAGCGATCAACAATAATATCGAACTCAATCGGGCGAAAAACTTAGCCCGTCAAGCAGCAGAAAGGGCTAATGGGGGTTTAGGCAACTATCGAGCTGAAGCTTCTATGCACGGTATTTCTAGGGAATCGCCGTTTGTAGACAATGGCGATGGAACTTGGACTTTTACTTTTAAGGGTTCCAAGCCTGGTTCGTCTGTCTTTACTGTAGAAACGGTTGTTACGGTTTCTCAAGATGGAAGGGTGAGAGTCGATTACAACGGGCAAATTCGCGAGTTATCTCCATTGTGAATAACTGTGGAAATATCGGGCTATGCAGTTTCAATCCTCGATCGGGATTTAAGCTAACGGCATTTTTTCCCTTTGTTACAATCAAGGGAATTCCCCTCCTCACATCAGCACTAATGCAAATTATCCTAGAAGTTCCCGATATCCTCGGCGAAAAACTGCAACAATTGGGCGATCGTCTCCCGGAAGCCCTGGATCGCGCACTTCGGGAACTCGCCCCCGCAGAAACCATTCCCTACCAAGACGATCGCCAAATAGTGGAACTGCTAGCCAGTCAACCCAGCCCAGAAGAAATCCTCGCAATCCGCCCCACACCTGCGTTGCAAGCCCGCATGAGCGAACTGCTCGATCGCAATAAATCCGGCACTATTTCGGCCAGAGAGGAAGTCGAACTCGATCGCTATTTGCTGTTAGAACATTGGGTGCGTTTAGCCAAAGCTCACGCCTACAAACGCTTACAGACAGAAGCATGAGTTATGTACCAGCCACTGTGCGTCGCGTCGTCACCCAACGCGCCGGAGACCAATGCGAGTATTGTCGATTTCCCCAAACGGCTTCACTCTTTGCCTTTGAAATGGAACACATCATTGCTGAAAAACATGATGGGGTCACCGTCGTGGAAAACCTAGCGTTATCCTGTCCTTGCTGCAACCGTTTCAAAGGAACTGACCTAGGTTCTATCGACCCTGAGACTGGACAGCTAACTCCCTTTTTTAATCCCCGTCTCCAGGAATGGTCAGACCATTTTCGGCTAGAAGGAGGAGCAATCGTCCCACGGACACCAGAAGGGCGCGTAACCGCTAAAATTCTGCAATTTAACCTCCTAGAACGCATCCTCGAACGCGAGCAACTTATCAGTATTGGGGAATATCCAGCACCCAGCCCACAAACCACATAAACAGTAGGTGATTATAAAATCAACCCAACGATGCAGATTGTAGCAATAATTTAGATAAGTGGTATTACAAAACAAATGAATAATTTTAATTGTGAAAAAACCGTCTAACTGGAATAGTCTTATAGACTCATGGGGTGATTGTAATTCCCCGTATGCTTATATAGTAGCTTATTATCTTTCAAGATTTGATAGAGATGCTTATCAGAAATTGGGATTTGGTAATATGACTGATACCCATGAAAAAATAGGCTCTCTACTTGGAATTTCCGCTAATACAATCAAAAATTTGAGAGATGCCTTTGATCCTTATCATGAAAATAGGCGTAAAGGCTGGTGGCAGAGAGAGTTATGGCGTTGTGAGAAAGAAATTTATGAAGGATTTCAAGAATATTCTGAAGAAGAACTCTATGTTTTAGTTTGCAAAATTTTAACCACACCCAAGCTTGATTTTGAACAGCTTTTCGATTCTTTTAGTGTCTCAGATGATACGCTAATATTTCCTGATGAAGTCGGAGAAGTAGAGGAAACTCAAACTTTTAAAGAAGGTTCTATTCGTCAAATACAAGTTAATGCTTATGAACGAAATAATCCAGCTCGCAAAAAATGTATTGAATATTATGGGCTAAATTGTTATGTTTGCAAGTTTAACTTTGAAAAAGTTTTTGGAGAAATAGGTAAAGGTTTTATTCATGTTCACCATATAATACCTTTAGCTGAAATTAATCAAGAATATGAAGTTAATCCTATTCAAGATTTACGTCCACTATGTCCTAACTGTCATGCAATGATTCATAGGAAATATCCTCCATTTACTATTGAAGAAATTAAAGATTTACTTAGTAAAAACTGACTTCGTAGATAGATGTCCAAGATATTTTATGATACCATTTAGGCTCAAACCCTTGCCGCACCAGGCATACAGCCGAAAGATTTGACAATTCCCGCATCCAGGATAACCGCCACGTGATTCATCCGTCCAGAAATAAAAAACCTGTATCCGATCAACCAGCCCCCGAATTTATCCGTGGGGTCAATGCTTCAATCTAAAATCTAAAATCTAAAATCTAAAATCGATTGACCCCTCAAAAAAACACCTACCGATTCACGGAAATTCCAGGAACCGGAAAGCGATTAAACACTCGCGACTGCTAACTGTTCTGCCGCCTCTTTCTCGTTCATCTCGTCGAGTTTTTGCCAAACTTGCTGCATCAATTCATCCAATCCAAGTCTACTAACGGCGGAAATCAACAAAACAGGAGCGCCGCTAATTTCTTTAAGTCGGCTGATTAAATTACCGATTTCTTCGCTTTCGAGGTCGATCGCATCTACCTTATTAAAAGCCAAAATCTGCGGTCGATCGGCTAAACCACGCCTGTAAGCCTTCAATTCTTCCTGAATTGTGACATAATTGGCGATCGGATCTTCATCGGTAATATCGATCAAATGCAGCAACAACCGAGTCCGTTCGATGTGCCGCAAAAACTCGTAACCCAAACCAGCACCTTCGTGAGCCCCCTCAATTAATCCCGGAATATCAGCAAAAACAGTACCGTCGCCGCTGGGTTTTCTGACTACGCCCAAATTCGGGACTAAAGTTGTAAACGGATAATCTGCTATCTTGGGGCGGGCCGCAGATAAAGCTGAAATTAAGGTGGATTTGCCAGCATTGGGCATCCCCAGAATTCCCACTTCAGCTAATAGCTTCAATTCCAAACGCAAAAATTTGTGTTCTCCTTCTTTTCCCGGCATCGCATAATCTGGAGCACGGTTAGAATTGGTCAGAAAACACTTGTTTCCCAAACCGCCTTTGCCACCTTTGGCTACGCAAAAAGTCTGTCCGGGCGTTACTAAATCTGCTAAGATTGCCTGAGTTTCCGCGTCGTAAACTACTGTACCGCAGGGAACTTCGATCGTGCGATCGTCCCCACCTGCACCAGTCATATTTTTCGGCGCGCCCCGCTTCCCGTCATCGGCTTTAAAAATCCGGTTGTACTGAAAATCTAGCAGCGTTTGCAGGCTTTCCACCGCCACCATATACACGGAACCGCCTTTGCCGCCTGTCCCGCCACTGGGCCCGCCCGCCGGTACATACTTTTCTCTGCGAAAAGCTACCATACCGTCGCCACCTTTGCCGGCTGCGACTTGAATATCTGCTCGATCGATAAATTGCATAATTTAGTCAGTTGTCAGTTGTCAGTTGTCAGTTGTCATATCATGTCCAATCGAGCGATTAAGAGGGCGGGTTTTTGAGATTGTCAATTATTGGCAAATATTTTTCGTGAACCCGCCCCTACCTTATTAGGGGTAATCGACCGGACATGATATCACTTGTCATTGGTCAATTGTCAATTGTTAGTTGTGATTAGTCATTAGTTATTATACCAGATGCAAGTACAATATTCCCCTTTTCCTATAGTCCGCGTCGGCGGACGACAGCCAAGTTTAGTCGCGATTTACAGTTGCCGGAAAATTATAATTTTACCAATTTTTAAAAGTAGTTCAGAACCAGAGATTGTACGTGAGCATTTGTAGGGAAACGGCAATGCCGTGTCCGGCTCCTAAATTGGCGATTTTTAATAATTTGTATAAGCTTGAGGATTGTACCAAAACTGGGGTTGAATTAGTATTATCAAAGCAGATTTGATATTAGCAGGACTCACGCACAAAAACTGCATAAACCCGGTTTTTCTACTGGGGCGGATGGGTGTAATGATGTTTTTTCGTAGAAAAACCAGGTTTTTGCGTTCAGGACTAATTAGTAGTCATTGGTTAATAGTTACAGTCATTAATCCAAGATTTTACCAGAATGGCTAATGGCTAATGACTAATGACTACTAACAATAGGACGATACATCTTCCTTACATTCATCTGCCAAATAGCAGAGAGCTCGAAAGCGCATCCCGACTAACTGTTCGTAAAGCGGGTTAATCTGGCACATCGCCGGAATGTGGACGATTTTGCGACCAAATAACACGACATCTCGCTCAAACGGACACTGGGGCGGAATAATTTTACAGACAAAGTGTGCCACTTTGGGGTCGTGAATTTCCCAGCCGTCAAGCCAGTCTTTGACGGGTTGCAGGACATCTTTGTGGTGAGGTTTAGGTAGCCGAGATGAAAGGGGTGTTCCGGCGACGGGGGCGACATTGGCATCAAAGACTATTTGGCTGCTGGGCCCCTGCGGATCATCGCACTTGCTGTCTTCGATGGTGTGTCGCAGAGCTTCCAGCGCCTCTACATTGTGCCCCAAAGCTGTGCAAAACTTAGAGATTACCTCGTCTTCGCTGAGCGAGTAGGTACCGTCTGCCAAAGCTACCATGACTGCTGTCCTCAAAAAATCCTCGCCTTTGGCGGTGTCTTTCCCTAACACAGCGGCTAATTCCTCTGGGGCAATAGGTTCAAAACCCTCCTCAAAAGATACCGGGTGTAGTTCATCCTGAGTTAGATTTGCAATCATTTTTTGCTCGTCTTCGTCAAAGTTGCCGTCTGCCCAAGCAATTGTCAGCAATCCCCGCAGCCAAGCAGTAATCTCTTCATTGGTGCAGGAAGATTTAGCGTTACTCATTAGCATTTCCACTTGGATGTACCAGTCAATTTGTTCGTTTACAGCGGACTCAATATTCCCCTCCCAATAATTTTTACTGGTTTTGTGGTCGATCGACGATCTATTTGTGGAAGGTTTGTGGCCGAAGATTGCTCCAAACGCTTGTAGTGGATGTGTTAAAAGCATATTTGTTTCTGTGCAGCATCTCTGACTAGCGAGCTAATCTTTTGGCTAATCCTATTCCCTAAAAAGTCATCTATCGGGAGGAATAGGTTGGTTGAATTCATCTTAACTTTAGTTGCACCCATTGAGATGGGGATCGACTTTTATTCCAGCCGGATTGCCATTAGCAACCCAATTTTTCGCCAAAAATAAAAGGTTGGCAAGCGCGGGATCTAATCAGACACTGGGTTTCTTACCCAGGGGCGATCGAACTTCGCTCTCTTTACATTTTAATATATATTTTTGTGAATTTTTCTGTACTGGCAGCACAATATTAACAGCGAGCAGGGTTTAAGCTGTTGAAATAAAAATATATGAGAAAAAATTGACCGCCGAGCAAAGCTTTTGATTGCTGTGTCCGTCTATAAATGACCGATTTTTTTTAACTTCGGCGGCACAAAATCCAGCGCAATTCCATTGGCGGGCGTGCGTTTGCCATCGGGAAGACATCTCGACCCGTGGCCCAACTGGGAAACCAGGGCGTCGGGGGCCAGGCTGCTTCCGGCAGGTGGTGGCGTTCATATTCAAACACCAATTCGTCGGATATTTGGACTAAGGGCAACCCTTCCATTGCAGTGGCGAGTTCTTGGGGCGTAAATAAAGTAGACCAGGAGAGTTGGGCAACTTGTCGCACGAGGGCATCAGGCTGGTAGTCACCGACGGTTAAAAACGTGCTGAACAGCAACAGACCTCCAGGAGACAGGGAATCGCACATTTTAGCGAGGAAAAGCCGTACTTGATCGCTGTCTCGAAAATGTGAGATGACTTCGGCGGCAACTGCCAACTGGTAGCGGGCCGGTTTCATCCGCATTAAGGGGTCGAGCACATCGCCTTCAGTCACTGTCACGGGAAGGTTTTCGGCTGTTACTGCTGCTTTCAATTGTTCTGCAAAAGCTGGGGCTAGTTCGATCGCATCTACAGAATAGCCCAATCTCGCCAGGGGCAAGGTATTGCGGCCGGTACCAGCCCCCACGTCCAAAATCCGCACTCGATCGGGCGTGCCCAATTTAGCAGCCGTTGCCATCAATTTTGCATCTGGATGAGAACCGAAAAGCGGAGGTTCTCTGGTGTCTACCCAGCTTTTGTACTGTTCTCCAACACTTGAGGTAGTAACAATCACTTTGCAGGCTAAACCGGTTTGCGGCGGCTGCACTGATTCGTATTGCAGGATCAGCATCGATGCTGTGGAGGTGCGGTAGCCTTGTTCTAACTTGGTGGCTAAAAGCTTGCTGAGTTCGTCTCTGCGGTCTTCGGGCAGGGGTCTGTCGAGAGTGCTAAATAGCTTTTCTATCGACTTGAGATAGTGGCTTAGCATTCCCGGTACGCAGGGGAAAATTAATTCTCCGCGAGCGTTTATGCGAGTATTAATTTTGTATAGGATAGCTTGCTGGAGAATGTCGGGATTTACTACCAGCGGTAGCTGTTCGGTCTGGTTGATTGTACTTTCGGCGCCCATAAATTCCGCGAAGAGGTGATTAGCTGTTAGTTGTTAGCTGTTAGTTGTTAGCTGTTAGTTATTAGTTATTTGTTATAACTCACATTTTGCACCCTTTTCAATAACAGGCAAGATGCCTGTTCCACAAAGAGTAGATTTTCTTCTTGTGGAACGGGCATCTTGCCCGTTCATAAAGCTTATTGACAATGGTACATTTCAGTTATAACTCACATCTTGCACCCTTTTCAATAACAGGCAAGATGCCTGTTCCACAAAGAGTAGATTTTCTTCTTGTGGAACGGGCATCTTGC
>NZ_JAUBTG010000055.1:11238-22562 GCF_036702395.1 Microcoleus sp. D3_18_C2
CCGTTCATAAAGCTTATTGACAATGGTACATTTCAGTTATAACTCACATTTTGCACCCTTTTCAATAACAGGCAAGATGCCTGTTCCACAAAGAGGGAATTTTCTTGTGGAACGGGCATCTTGCCCGTTCATAAAAATCTATAAGCAGCGCGTCAAACCACTTTTCGCTTAAGTATTAATTATCAAAACAACGCCGATTTTAGAGCTTTATTTTCAATAAATCTCGAATCGACCAAGCCCACAACCAGAGTAGGTATGAAAATCGGATTTAATATCAATATAAGCTGTAGCGAATTCAAATTTTATGTTTCACGGCGAGGTGGAAAAAGCGTCAAATCCTCTCGCCTTCTCCCCTCTCTCCTTCCCCTCGTTAGCCATAACAGGCAATGTATATGGGTAGCAACTAAAAGCGGGGCTTAGTTGCTGCCGGTAAAAGTCACTAGGGGGAACTTTGACTGAGCTTCAGTCATCGGGCGCCGTCTGCCTTCCTCTTGCCAGTAGTTGATTACTTCTGTGGCTTGGTTGAGGATTTCGACGCGATCGTTATCAGCAATCCAGTGTTTGGCTTCGAGTTCGTTTTTGAGGTCTTCCCACGCATCTTTGCGTGGCCAGAAAAAGTAGGATGTCAGCGGGCTAGTTCCTTTGCCGACAACTTGGTCAACGGCGAGGGCAACATTCTCTTCTAGCCAGAGAACTTTTAAGATGAACTTGGACAAGCAAACCTCCAGGGTTCCGATCGAACTTGTTAAAAATTTCTACAATCGCTAAGCGTAGCACACTCTGTTCGATAATTGGTCATCGGCCATAAAAAGTTTTGTGGCGCGACTGCTTTTAGCGCCACTCAGGGGCTGGAAACCGATAAAATTTGGGTTCTCACCCGCCCTAGGTACAAGGATGGTTAAATTGTGAACAGAGTTATTGTAGTTTTTGACATTGATGGTGTGGTGCGGGATGTGTCGGGTTCCTATCGGCGGGCGATCGCGGATGCGGTGGAACATTTCACGGCGGGTGCTTTTCGCCCGAATTCTCTCGATATCGACTCTCTGAAGTCTGAGGGAGTGTGGAATAATGACTGGCAGGCGTCTTTCGAGTTAGTTTGCCGTTATTTTGAGGGAATTGGGCGATCGAGAAACCAACTCGCTCTCAACTATGACGAATTAGTGGCTTTTTTCCAAAGTCGCTATCGCGGGCCCGATGAGAAAAATTGGACTGGTTACATTTGCGACGAACCGCTGCTGTTAAGTCCGGCTTACCTGGAAAGTTTAACGGTTGGGGGCATTGTTTGGGGCTTTTTTAGCGGGGCGATGCGGGATGAAGCTGCTTATGTTTTGTCAGGGAAACTGAGTTTAAATTCCCCGGTGTTGGTGGCGATGGAAGATGCACCGGGAAAACCCGATCCGGCTGGACTTTTCGCGGCAATTGAACAGTTGGAAACTCTGCATGGTTTAGCAAAAAATTTGCCCGTGATTTACGCGGGAGATACTGTTGCGGATATTTACACGGTTGTGAAGGCGCGGGAAGTGCAACCAAATCGGGTTTGGCTGGGGGCTGGAATTTTGCCACCTCATGTTTTGGATGATGCTGTGCGCTGCGAGGCTTATGCTGCTGGGCTGGAAAATGCGGGTGCAGCAGCGGTTTTCAGGAATGTCGAGGAGTTGACGGCTGCGCGGATTTGGGAATTAGTTCAGTAGGCCAGTCAGTCTGTAGGCTACGCATTCCGCACCTTATTTTTTTGATAAACAATGTCTGTAGGGTGCAGCGAACCGGATATTATTGACAAACAAAGGTAATTTTGTTAAATAATTTTGCACCTTATCCTATTGACAAGTAAATGTAGTTTTGTTACATTTGTTTGTCAATTTTTGCATCTTTGAGTTGACAATATCTGCGGCGGCGGCTTAGTACAGAGTAGAGGTTAAGCTCTAGGAGAGTGCCACTATGTTAGTTTCGCGATCGACTGATAAACAACCTACGCTGGAAGAAACTCGGCAACTAGAAAAGCTCCAAGCCCAAATCGAGCGAGCTGTTGCTAACGGCAAGATATCTAAGCAAGAAATGGAAGACATCAGAAGAGCGATTTGTGCTGACGGAAAAGTTACTGTTGAAGAACTGGAACTGTACAGAATATTGGTGACAGATAGGATTGTTGCTGGAGAAGTAGAATACGATTTTTGAGAAGAGAATTCAACGGAGGGAACGGATTTTAGGGATGAATATTGAGGAAATAAGAAACCAGGAAGAAGAGTTTTAATGGTTCTTCAATAGTTTATTTACTGCTCTAAGCTGTGGAGCATTTAAACCAGTAACGAGGCTAGTAGGGTGCGTCAGCTAGAACCCTTACGCTGAAACGGAAAACCTTAGATGCTGACGCACCTTACGCAAGCCCTTTAAATGCCGAACAGCTTAGCAATCCTAAATGATTATACTCGTTACCAGGAAGAGCCTGGTAACGCAGACCCGGAGGAAGAGCCTCCCTAGTCTGGGCCGAGGCAGAGCCTCGCTTACATCGGTTCCCAGGCAGAGCTTGGGAACCAGTTAAATGGTTCTTCAAGAGTTTATTTACTGCTAGCTTAGGATGAAATTTGGCAATTTTTTGGAGCATCCCTTTTAGGAATTATACGCCACAATTATGGGATGCTCACAATTTTTCATTGGCGTTTTGAGATTATTTCAAGTGCAAGAATTTGTCTAATGCACTGACTGCAAGTGGTGGCCAGCGGCGGGTATTGGCAACCCAATCGAGGTCTTTGTAGCGGGAGTCGAGGCCGATGGCTGCTACCCAATTGCTCTCAGCTTCGCCGCGATTTCCAGCTTCCCAAAGACAGGCGCTGAGGGCGGCTCTCATGTCGGCAAATTGGGGGTATCTGCGGACGATGTTTTTCATGTTGCGAATTGCTTCTTTGGTTTGCCCGTTTTGATAAAGTGCCAGGGCGTGGTTGGCGCGGGCAAAGGCGTATTCGGGGGCTAGTTCAAAGGCTTTGCTGTAGTCGGCAATTGCTTGTTCCCATTGTCCTAAACCTGCTTCGGCGTTGCCTCGGTTGTTATAGGCGGCTGGATCTTGGGAGTCTAATTCTAGTACATGATTGTAGTCGGCGATCGCCTCTTCCCAGCGTCCTAAACCCTCTAAGGCGGTGCCGCGGTTTAGGTAGGGATCGGGGGCGTCGGGTGCTAGTTCGATCGCTCTTTCGTAGTCGGTAATAGCGGCTTGTAGTTTGTTTTGGCTGACTCTAGAATTGCCTCGGTTGCTCCAAGCTGCCGCTTGTGAGGGAAATTTTTCAATGATTTGAGTCCAAAAAGTTTCAGCGGCGGGAAATTTGCCTTCATTTGTAGCTTCAAAAGCTTTTTGAACGAGTTCTCCCAATTCCTGTTGGGGATCGGCGATATCTGTTGGTTGTACTTGTGCGGCAACGGGGGCGATATTTCCCAACCATACTAATCCGGTTACAATTAATACTGTAAAAAATGTGAAAACTGAGCGAATCATCGTTGTTGGTCGTTTAAACTTTACTAAACATATTATTAACCGAATTGGCGGGCGTTGGTTAGAAGATGTTTGAAAAGTCTGGGCGACTTAAGTCGCAGCTACAGGGACAAAACCTGCCTCCGCAGGTTCTGGATTTTGTTTCGTCGGGATAGGCGGACTTTGGTTGGGTAGTTGCGGGTTTAACTGATATCATGTCCGATCGATTGACCATAATATCCCGGCCGGCGCGGGTTTTTGAGATTGTCAATTATTGGCAGATATTGGCAGGTTTACCCGCCCCTTGCAAGCTCCAAGTAGCGCCTGAGCAGTCCATCAAAATTGATGCAACCCTTCAGGCGTTCGCGAGCTGACGGGGTGACAACCTCGTCAAAATCCCTACCTGTTGCGGATTTCGGCAAGTTGCGGTAAAAAAGATGAGGTAATTTTTGTCAACAAGCCCCATCTGTTAAATATGTTTCCTCAATTTTACCACATCCACCTGCAACACCAACTAAAAACGGACGTATACGTGACGCTTAAAATCTTGGTATATCTTTGGCAATGCCACAAACAAGTTAGTATTGAGTTGCTGGCTTCTTTGATGCCTTATCCCATTTTATTTGAGAGTCGTCCTTGCAGCATACAAAGATTTATTAAATTATCTTTCCTCGATATTAAAAACCTCTGGTTCCCTATTGTTCGATAATTTATAAAAACAAAATTTTCTCGCTCCCAGAGCCTTAAACTTACTGCTGTGATTTGGGTAGGAGTGATATTGCAGTTACTTCTGAGGGAGATACATTTAGCGGTAAATAAATTACCAAAGTTAGGAATCATTATGCCAAGTTGAGAGCAAATATCCAGCGAAAAGCCAGGAAAGGCTCGCGTTGCACTCGGCGTAGATGTCGAGAATTGTTGAAACGGTTGTCGGGCAAGGAAAAGCGCTTTCAGACTTTGGTAAATCACACTATCAGTCACCGTATCGTAACCAAGGCTAAGAACAAAAATCAAGTTGTCGCTTTGGAAGATTTGACGGGAATTAGGGAGCGCACAAATCAGCAGCCACGCTCGAAACAAGTGCGGAGACGATTCAATAACTGGGCATTCTTTCAGTTGCGCCAATTCCTAATCTACAAAGCTATAAAGCATAGCGTAAAGATTTTGTTTGGGGAGCCTAGCTAGATATACTAGCAAAATGTGCCACAAGTGCAATCATATTCACCCTGGACGGGGCGAATCTTATAGAATTGGTAAAAAGTTCGCTTGTGACCATTGTGGCTGGAAAGGTGATGCCGACTTAAACGGCAGTAAGAATATTGCTGCTATTGGGGCTTTCGTAAATAAGCCCTTATGTTCGAGATTGTTTTGCAATGTGCAAGATTATTTCAGGGCGATTGAAAGCCCACACTGTGCCTGTACTCAGGGAGCGTGCTGGGTAATTTACCAGGCCCTGCTACAATCCACTTAGTCTCCCTTTAATTTTTGCCATAGACTTCCATGAGTGAAACCGTCCTAGAAGTTCGCAACCTGCGGGTTCAATTTCAATCTGCGGACGCAGGCGATGCGTCTGCAACCGTCAAAGCGGTTGACGGCATTTCGTTTGAGGTCAAGCGAGGGCAAACTCTGGGCATCGTGGGAGAGTCGGGCTCGGGAAAATCGGTAACATCCCTGGCTGTTATGGGTTTGCTGTCGAGTTCGTCAACGAAAATCGAGGGCGAAATTTGGTTTTCTCCGACAAAAGACGGCGCTAGCAATGGGCCCCTTAATCTACTGGAAATGCCGGACAGGGAAAAACAAACATACCGGGGCAGTCAGATTGCGACGATTTTTCAAGAGCCGATGAGTTCGCTAAATCCGGTTTATACGATCGGATTCCAACTCACAGAAGCCATTTGTTTGCACCAACAGGTGTCGCAGACAGAAGCGCGACGCCAAGCTGCTTCTTTGCTGCAAGAAGTGAAGCTGCTACCGGGCGACGATGAGCTCAGGCAGCGGTGTTTGGCTTTGCGGCAAGAAGCGGTTCGGGAGGACGATCGCGATTTGATGCAGCTCGTCAACGGCCAAAAACAAGCTATGCTCGATCGCTATCCCCACGAACTATCAGGCGGTCAAATCCAGCGCGTGATGATTGCAATGGCCATTTCTTGCAATCCAACTTTATTAATTGCTGATGAACCTACCACGGCTTTGGACGTAACCGTGCAGGCAACAATCTTAGCTTTGCTGCGGGAGTTGCGGGACTCTAGAGGCATGGCAATGATTTTTATTACCCACGATTTGGGCGTCATTGCTGAAATTGGCGATACGGTGGCGGTGATGTACCGAGGCAAGATTGTTGAGTGCGGTGCGATCGAACAAATTTTCACCAATCCCCAACATCCTTACACAAAAGGTTTATTAGCTTGCCGCCCAACTCTCGATCGGCAAAGGCGCCGTTTGCCGACAGTTTCCGATTTTATGGATGTCACCACAAATGCTAGCGGCGAATTAGTAATTGTCGAGAAAAATGCCGATTTAGACGGCGACAACAGTGGGGGAAATCCCGCTTTTGCAACCGGAAAACCGCCTAGGCTGCCGCATATTTCCGGCCCTTTGCTAGCTGTTGATAACTTGCGAGTCGGTTTTCCGGTGCAGGGAATGTTTGGCGAAACTAAACGCTTGTTTATGGCGGTAAACGATATTTCTTTTGAGGTTTACCCCGGCGAGACTTTGGGTTTGGTGGGCGAGTCTGGCTGCGGCAAATCTACTTTGGCGAGGGCTTTGCTGCAATTAATTCCGATCGCCAGCGGTAAAGTGTTTTTTGAAGGTCAAGAAATTACGCCTCCTGCCAGAAGTAGTTCGGCATCGCAGTGGATGGCTAATTACCGGATGAAAAAAGAGTACGATCGCAAATTGCGGTGGCTGCGGCGCGATCTGCAAATTATTTTTCAAGATCCTTTTAGTTCTCTCGATCCGCGTCTAAGTGTTGGGGATGCGGTGATGGAACCGATGGTGATTCACCGCTTTGGTAAGAACCAGAAAGAACAGCGCGATCGCGCGGCTTATTTGTTGGATAGAGTGGGTTTAAATCCCGATTTTATGCGGCGCTACCCTCACGAGTTTTCGGGTGGACAGAGACAGCGAATTTGTATTGCTAGAGCTTTGGCTTTGAATCCTAAGTTTATTATTTGCGATGAGTCGGTTTCGGCATTAGATGTGTCGGTGCAGGCGCAAGTTTTAAATTTGCTGAAGGAGTTGCAAACAGAGTTTGGACTGACTTATATTTTTATTTCTCACGATTTGAGCGTGGTCAAGTTTATGAGCGATCGCGCGATCGTGATGAACAAAGGTAAAATCGAAGAAATTGGCACTGCTGAGCGCATTTACCGCCAACCGCAGCAAGCTTACACGCGACAACTCATAGCTTCTATTCCAGCGGGGAATTTGGAGCGAATTCGGCAACAGCAACTAGGTCGCCAAGCTGCTTGGCCCCCATCGCCTGCGGATGAATCAGAACAAAATTGATATCTAGTGTTTTAAACTCGTATCAATTACCAATTGCCCGTTACCAATTACTAATTAGCCATTGCGCGCGAACATCTCGTGCAAGGAAAAACTGCTAGGAAGATTTTTTTTTTCACAAATCAGAAGTTTATATTTATTTTAAATTCATAATTTATGCTCACATTCAACCTGTTTGAAGTTGACTAATATTCCGGGCTGTTTAACCCACAGCCAGGGCGCTAAACGCAGTATTTTTCTACATCAAACCAAGTTATTTCTACAGGCCAAAAGTGCGGTATAACAGGCTACGATAAGGCGGTAAGCAGATTCAGGCGCAGCCTAGATAATTAGGGTTTGCGTCTAGGACTAGGTAAATTAGGCCAAATGTCCAATGACTAACAACAATATATCGCGTAGTATTATAAGTAAACTCTCTCTCTGAGTCGCAAAAATTAGCAAATGCGTACCCCAGCTAAAAAGAGATTGGTGGCTACTTCCGTAAATATACTTAATTATCTCCTCGTTTTGGGTACATTTACCCAATTATTCAATATTAGAGCTCGCAAAGTAGGAAATATTTATAATATTTAAACATCTTTATTGTAATTTTTAAATCAGCACAACTCAAAGTAACTATAGAGTAAAAGAATGAAACATTCAGTTCAAGTAGGAGAATCCAAAAGCACTAAATTGGTGAAATTCCTGCAATTGTTGTGGACAAAAATTATGGCTGCAGTCACCACAATACAAAAAGCAGAATCTAGAAAGCATTCTGAAAAAAAAATCAGCGTAGCGACGATCGCCCCTGGGAGTTTATTCTCAATTTTGATAATTGTACTGCTGGTGTTAAACGGGTGGCTCGTAGCTGGCAGTGGCGATAATTTCTACCATCGCCAACTCGCCCTGGGATTTTTGGCAATAGCAAATATTGTCTTTTTGGCGGTATGGGCGGGATCAAAAGCTTCTGCTGTCGCAGCCCAAAACGATCGCCCATCCAGCGAACCCAACGGGGGCGATCGCTTTTTTAGCCTCTCGCTAGATATGCTGTGCGTCATTAGTTTTGACGGTTATATAACACTCATCAACCCAGCAGCAGAAAAAATCCTCGGCTATTCCCCAGGAGAAATGATTGGCAAACTCTTCATTGAATTCGTGCATCCAGACGATCGCGAAACTGCTTTAAAAGAAGCTGAAAGTGTTGCTACGGGGAATAATACCGTTGGGTTTGAAAATCGCTGGCGCTGTCGCAACGGTTCTTACAAGTGGATAGCCTGGACTGCTACGGGTTTCTGCGAGGAAGAATTGATCTATGGTGTCGGGCGCGACATTACCGCTCAAGAACAAGCAGAAGCAGCGCTGCAAGAAAGCCAGCGTTTTCTCGAACAAATTGCCAATGCTACTCCGAATATTCTCTATGTCTACGACGAGATCGAGCAGCGAAATGTGTACAACAACCGCGAAATCAATGTCGCGCTGGGCTATACCGTCGAAGAAGTTCAAAAAATGGGCAGCAGTCTGTTGCCTACCATTATCCACTCTGATGATTTAGCTAAATTTCCAGAATATTTGCAGCAATTGGAAACTGCTCCCGACGGCGAAGTTGGTGAGTACGAATACCGGGTGCGCGACAAAAATGGCTGTTGGCGCTGGCTAGTCAGCCGGGAAATTGTATTTAGCAGAACAGAGGAGGGAAAAATTAAGCAGCGTCTCGGTTCTGCTACGGACATTACAGAGCGAAAAATAGCAGAACAAGCTTTAGCAGAACAATTGAAACTTTCTTTATTCACAGCAGATGTGGGAATTGTTCTAACTCAAAACCAGGGTTTGCGTAGAACTTTGCAATATTGCGCCGATGCAGTTGTGCGCCATTTGGATGTTGCCTTTGCTCGGATTTGGACGTTGAATGAAGACGGAAATGTATTGCAACTGCAAGCAAGCGCGGGGATATATACTCATATTGACGGCGCTCACAGCCGCATTGCTGTCGGGGAGTTCAAGATTGGTTTAATCGCCCTGGAGCGACAACCTCACATCACTAATTCTGTGAAAGAAGATCCCCGAATCCAGGACAAAAAATGGGCGGCGCGTGAAGGAATGGTGGCTTTTGCTGGATATCCCCTAATTGTTGACAATCAGTTGCTGGGAGTAATCGCGATGTTTGCTCGCCAGGAGTTGAACGAATCAACGCTGATTGCTTTGGCGTCAAGTGCCGATACGATCGCCCTGGGAATTAAGCGCAAACAAACAGAAGAAGCTCTCGCCAGACAACAGCAAACTTTGAGGGCAATTATTGACAACGCTCCGATCTGGGTATGGCTGACAAATGCTAGCGGACGGATGTTATTAATTAACAAAACTTTCTGCGAAGATGTGGCTATACCTGAATCAAGATTTTTAGCAGCATCTCACTATTCCGAAGTTATGGGATTAGAAGCATCTGCTAACTGCATGGCATCTGACGCGCAAGCGTGGAGCCAAGATATTCCCTGTTATGCTGAAGAAGTGATGCAGCTTGCTGATGGTAAAGAACATTATTTGGAGACAATTAAAACTAAGGTCAAAGATGATTTTGGAAACACGATCGGCTTAATCGGCTTGGGTTTGGACGTTACAAAACAAAAAGAATCTCAAAGACAGTTGCAAAAGTCGGAAGCGAGATTCCGCAAATTAGCGGAGCAGGAAGCGCTGCTGAACCAGCTAGCTAGCAATATCCGCGAATCTCTAGATTTAGATACTATTTTAGCAACAACTGTGCAGCAGATTCGCGACTTGCTGCAAGTCGATCGCTGTGTGTTTATCTGGTATTTGCCCGACGCTTCGCCACCAGCTTGGGATGTCGTCCACGAAGCTAAAAATGATGACTTGGTCTCGCTTTTGGGTTATTTTCCTGCTGACATAACGGGTATGCTGCCGCGAAAAATCGCTAATTTGGAAGTTTATCAAATAGATGATGTTGCAACTGTCAGCGATCCCGTAGAACAAAAATTCTTTTTGGAGGTTGGTTGCAAGTCTGTCTTGGATTTGCCGATTAAAAGTGCGGGGGGTCTAACTGGTGTTGTTGGCTGCATTTCTTGCAGGGAGGTTCGCCAGTGGACAAAAGAGGAAGTGGAGTTAATGGAGGCAATTGGCGATCAACTAGCGATCGCGATCAGTCAATCTAAACTTTACACTCAAAGCCTCGATTCAGCCCGGATAGCGCAAGAACAAGCAGCCAAACTAGAAGTAACTCTGTGCGAACTTAAGCTTGCTCAAACCCAGCTCATTCAAGCAGAAAAAATGTCAAGTCTCGGTCAGATGGTAGCAGGAATCGCCCACGAAATCAATAACCCTGTCAGCTTTATTTTCGGCAATCTTACCTACACAGAAGAATACGCCAGAAACCTGATGAAACTGGTAGAAATGTATCGAGATGAATACCCGGAACCTTCTCCAGCGATTCAGGAAGAAATAGAAGTTTTAGAGCTGGATTTTGTGCTAGACGACTTGCCCAAAATGCTGTCTTCTATGCAGGTGGGAGCCACTCGCATCCGGGATATAGTGCGGAGTTTGCGAAATTTCTCTCGCCTCGATGAATCTGACATGAAAAAGGTTAACATTCACGAAGGAATCGACAGCACATTGATGATTTTAGAACACCGTCTGAAAGTTCATCCCAATAGCGTAGCGGGTACGGAGTACGATCGCCCAGCAATTCAAATCGTTAAAGAATACGGAAAATTGCCACGGGTGGAGTGCTACGCCGGACTATTGAATCAGGTGTTTATGAATATTATTGCTAACGCTATTGACGTTTTACAACAACCGCTCGAAAATCCGGGAATTATTCGCATTCGTACAGAGGTAGAAGGTACTCTCGCTGTGATTAAAATTGCTGATAACGGTCCCGGTATCACCGATCGAGTCAAGCAACGGATATTTGACCCGTTCTATACTACCAAACGGGTAGGTTCAGGAACGGGGATGGGTTTAGCGATTTCCCATTCAATTATTGTCGAAAAACATAAAGGTGAAATCAAGTGTTTCTCGGTGGTGGGGAAAGGCACTGAATTTATAATCGAAATTCCGATTAAAAGGACAGAAAATTAAATTGGTTTGTAGGCAAAAATACTAAGGTGCGTCAGTTTGAAAAACCAGATTTTTTTGTACTAACCTTAAGACTGACTCACCCTACAAACGCCAACATATAAAACTTATTTTACCAGAAATTTGTCTGGTTAACAATATGAACGAGACAACTAAAATTGATATGATATTAAAAATCTAAAATCTAAAATCTAAAATCTAAAATCTCAAGACGCACTCTACAGGCTACACACAGAGAAAAGTTATTTTACCAGAAATTTGTCTGCTGCGTATTGCCCACCCTCCAACTAAAATT